>JAFUMP010000036.1 GCA_017482685.1 bacterium
TGATCAGCTGTAAGAAGCATTGTAATACCGTATTCCTTACATTTATCAGCGATTTTTCCAACATATTCATCTACAACTTTGCAAGCTTTTGTAGCTGCAGGAATATCTCCAGTGTGACCAACCATATCTGGGTTAGCAAAGTTTACTAGAATAAATCCATAATCCTTGTTTTCAATAGCTTCTAGGACTTTTTCACAAACTTCAGGAGCGCTCATTTCAGGTTGCATATCGTATGTTGCAACTTTTGGAGATGCTACTAAAACTCTAGTTTCATGCGGTTTTGGCTCATCAATACCACCGTTAAAGAAGAATGTTACGTGAGCATATTTTTCAGTTTCAGCTGTTCTAAATTGATTTACACCATTAGCTTCTAAAACATCACCTAAAATATTTGTTAATTGTGTTTTAGGAAAAGCAACTGGGAATGTAAAAGTAGCTTCATAGCTTGTCATTGTGCAATAGTAAATGTTTTTAAGCACTTTCTTTCTTTCAAACCCATCAAAATCTGCGAAATTAATTGCTTTAGTAATTTCTCTCGCTCTATCTGGTCTATAGTTGAAGAAAATAATTGCATCATTGTCATGAATTCTTGAACTTTCATTTCCAATTACTGTTGGAAGTACAAATTCATCAGTCTCGCCTTTATCATAAGACGCTTTAACACCAGCACAAGCTGATTCAGCTTTTTCGCCTTCGCCTAAAAGTAAACAATTGTAGCCCTTTTCGACTCTATCCCAACGATTGTCTCTATCCATAATATAGTAACGACCAATTATAGAAGCTACTGGAGGAAGATTAAATTTAGCTAATTCTTTTTCCACAACTTCTAAGTATTCACAAGCACTTGCAGGTGGAGTGTCACGACCATCAAGGAATGCGTGTACATAAACTTTTGTCAAACCTTCTTTTGCAGCTAATTGAATTAGAGCTAATAAGTGGTCTAAAGATGAATGAACGCCACCAGTTGATACTAAACCATAAATATGTAAAGCTGAATCATTCTTTTTAGCGTGAGCTATTGCTTCTAAGAATTTTTCGTTAGTGAAGAAATCTCCATCTTTAATTGCTTTGTTGATTTTTGACAAGTCCTGATAAACAATTCTACCAGCACCAAGGTTTAGGTGACCAACTTCGCTGTTACCCATTTGACCTTCTGGAAGCCCAACATACATTCCGTCTGCATGGATTCTTGTAGATACTTCTTCTTTTATAAGACGTGGAACATTAACAGGCTGTGCAAGCTTTGTTGCATCATATTTTTCTGAACCTTTAGAAATTCCCCAACCGTCCATTATACATAATAGAACTCTATTCATTTTATACTCTCCTCAAAACTAATTTTTAACTAAATTAGTGTATGACAAACAGGGGGAAAAGTCAAATATCGCCTTATTGCAAAGCATAAAAAGAAACCAACTTTCCACCATAGTTTTTTTCTTTTATTGGGGTTAATGAAAGATTTAATATTTCCGAATGTTCTGTCACAATAATTGTATTTTTTATGTCGGCTTGAACAAGGATATTAAAGATTTCTTCATAAATTCCACTATAATAAGGAGGATCAATGTAGATTACATCAAACTTCTTATCTAATTTTTCTAAAAGTTTTAAACTATCACCAATTTTGAGATTAGGTTTCAAACCTAAAGTAGAATAGTTTTTCTTTAAAACATTTGCAACTTTTGGATTCTTTTCAAAAACTACAACATCTTTAAATCCTCTTGAAAGAGCTTCCAGCCCCATTATTCCTGAGCCACCGAAAAGGTCAAGGAATGATTTATCATCAAAATCTCCTAGCTCAGAAAAAAGCACGTTAAACACACCTTGCCTTACTTTTGATAAAGTTGGACGAGTTATTTTTTCGTCAGGTGCTAAGATTTTGCGACCTTTAAATTTACCCCCAGTTATTATCATTAGCTAAAATCCAATTTTTCTATTTTAACTTTAAAAACGCTTTCAATGTCAACTCCATTAAGAATAGCTGTAATTAACTCTTCAGGAAGGAATTTTTCGCCTAAATAAGGAATTAGTCCTAAAATTTTGGTATTAGAATATTCTTCAACAACTCTAGTTATGGATGTTAAAAGCTCTTTTGAGCAATCTTCTTTTATATTATTAATTACAACTCCCCTTATTTCTATTCCTTTAGCTTGCGCTGCGTAAATTGATAATAAGGTATCGTTAATAGAGTCTTCTCTTGGTGTAACTACAAAAAGGATTGGTATTTGTAATCTTTTTATTATGTCAACAGATTGTGTCGCAGTCGCAATGGGACTTAGTAGCCCTGAATCACCATCTAATAAAGTGCAATCGTGTGAGTGTAATATTTTTAAATATTCTTTGTTAATTGATTCAATATTAATAATTTCATTTTCTGCTTCTGAGGCGATTAGAGGCTCGGATTTGGATTTAAAAACATAAGAAAAATGAGTGTTAATATATGGATCAATAGATTTAACAAAAGTTAAATCTGGTGATTGCGTAAATCCGTTAATCTCAATTCCAGCAGTTTGAATAGGCTTATAAACACTTGTTGAATAGCCTAAACTTTGCATTGTAGCAGCAATTCCTGCTGTTAAAAATGTTTTTCCGTCTTTTTTGTTTCCAGATGTAATATAAATATTTAACATAAAATAATAATATATTAATAATAAAAATATGTAAATTAATAATAAGCAAAAATCGGGAAGTTTCCCGATTTTTGCTTATTCCGTCTTACATCATTTTCCTTAACTTACTTTATCTATGCGCCTACTTGGGGGTTGTTTAAATTATTGTTTACCCCATGTTGAATAAACCGTGAAAGAAGTTTCCTATGGCTTCGCAACCTTCTTCAATCCAGGTGCTTGATTCACAAAAGTTGTGTGAATTATCTATATAGCTTTTTAGAATTTCATCAATCTCATCACCATTCTTTTCACTAATTTCAAAATTCTCAATCCAATCGTTTATTTTTTGAAGATTCTCCTCTAGTTGCGAAGTAGAATGACCTTTATCCTCTAATACTATTTTCTGAGCTGTTAAATTTGTTTTGACACATTCTAATATATGTTTAATTAAGTCTTTTTTCCTAGTATCTTTGATATTGTCTTCTGTTGCAATTTGTGCAATTAAGTCATCACCTAATGCATCATTGTCTTCGTAACCAGCAAGCATTACAAAAACATTATCTGCAGTCATTTTGTAGATTAGCTCCTCAGCCTTTTTTGCATCATATATTGTAGTATTACCAATTAGTCTATATGCAAGTTTTTCGCCATTATCCCAAGCCGTAGAATCTTTAATATCGCCGTCATTTTTACTAACGATAGCTTTGGCTTTTTTTAGTGTTAATCCTGTTTCTTCATCTATAATTTCGTTTTCATTTGAATTATCGTTATCACCATTGCTATTTCCTGAGCCATTGCTATTTTCAGAGCCATTGCTATCTCCAGAGCCATCGCTACTACTGTTGCTTATTATTTCTTTTAGTTGTTTTTTAAAGCCTTCTGTTTCTAAATCATTTATTGTATCATCATAGAATAACTTATCATTGAATAAATCTTTATCAATTTCTCCATAATAAGATGTAGCATCTTTTTGGAATTCTTTTAATTTAGCAATTCTTGTTAGTAAATAAACTTTGTCAAAAGCCGCACTTAATTTACTAGATACTTTACTATTTTCACCAGTTTTTGTATCTTCTAAAGCTTTTCTGAGCTCATCTATTGCTTTGTTAAGATTTTCTTTTGAATCTGAATCTAGAGATTTTTTTACATCATTACTTTCTTTTATTAATTCGTTAACTAATGGAGCTAAAATTTGAGATTTTGCAGTTTCTTTAGCCTCTTCGTCTTTTATTTGATTATAGTATTTAGCAATATGATTAATAACTCGTTTTGAATCTTTAGAGTTTTTGAATTCACTATTCCAGCTACTTACAAAGTCAAGAATATTAACAGTTCCAGTTTTAATATAATCAATAATATCAGTTACATTCTTGTCAGTACCGTCGGCGTCATTTAATGTTTCAATACCAGATTTGAATGTATCAAGTTTATCATCAATATCTGTATTTTCTTCAAATTCATAGCCCATATCTAATAGACGTTTATAAACGTCTGGAGTATTAGCTTTATCGCTTAACTTAAGTTTTGAATCAGCGCACTCTAAGAATGCTTTTATTGTGTCTTTATCAATGTTTTTATATGCATTGTATAAAGTCTCGAATTTTTCTTCACCTGTTTTCTTTTTGCTAGCATCCTTTTTAGCTTCTGTTAATGCATCCGCATCAGAAGCAGAAAGATGTTCATATTTTAGCAATTGATTTACTAAATTATATAAACGGTTATATTTTTTATTTTCTGTAGAACTACTGCTACTTGAAGAAGATGATGAAGATGATGGTTGCATACCTGAATACCAAGTTGTAGGTTGATATCCTGGCCAAGAACAAACATTTGGATTCCAAGTACCATTACCCATTGGGTATTGATTTGCAAATTGTCGTGCAAAAGTAAATGGATTTAGGCCATACATGTCTAATCCTGGATTACCATAATACATATTGCAAGAATCGAAAATAGGTACTTGATAGAACCCACTTCTTGCAATGACAGTATCCATCGCACAATTCCAGTTAAGCCTCATGTTACTTATAGAATCGGCATTTATCATATCATATATCATTGTTGAATTGTAGAATGGTAAGCCCATTGTTTTTCCTCTTAATTGTCTCGTTATATATATAAAGTAAATAAATGTTTAAAAATTGCTTTTTTTGAAAATTAAATGTTACAAAACTTAACATTGGTTCAGGAGGATAGCTAAATATATGCTTGATATACTCTTGCAATAAATTATTTATATGATATAATAGCTTTGTTGATTGATGGAGGGTATATGGCTAGAGTTTTAATTTCAATGTCTAACGATTTCTTGAACAAAGTGGATAGTATTGCAACTTCTGAACAAAGAACTAGAAGTGAATTGATTAGAGAAGCTTTACGTGTGTATATCAAGCGTAATAAAGTAGCTAATAATGTTAGAGCAGAAGAAAATGCAACTCTTCTAACTGAATTATTAGGCTAATTTGTATTTCATATTATTATTTTATGTCGTTTTGAATGTTTTGGGTTTATACTTAAGCGTTTGAGGATGCGGAAAAGATTTTGTTTTCCGCAGACTTGTTTTATTAAGTTATGTAAAAATTTTTTTGGGGCATGTGTCATGATTTTGGAATTTGTAGTAGCATGCCATGTATCAACTATCCCCAAATCTCCTCCCAAAATTGAAAAAAGAGAAAAAATACTTAGCTGGCTTTGAAGAAAAGTCAGTTTTTTTTAGGGGTAAATATTTTTTAAGATAGAGGCGAAAGTTTTTTGTAAAGATTTAAGAATAAACTAACTTGGCAATTATGAAAAAAAATTTACTTGTAGTACAATACTAATATGAAGAGAAAAATTTTAGGGTTTGTTTGTATAGTTGCTTTATCAACGATAATGAGTCAGGCAGTTATGTCTGCACCTTCTAGTCTTTTTGCTGAGCATTATGATGCTGGACAAAATTTTTTGACACAAGGGCAGTATTCTTCAGCTATTGTTGAGTTTAGAAAAGCTTTGGGTATTAATTTTATGGATACCTCTGCAAGAGTAGGGTTAATAAATTCATACCTCGCTAGAGCAACCTATTATGCTAATCAAGAAAAAAATTATGAAAAATCAGCTAATGATTTTAGAAGTGCTTTATTTTATTTAAAGATATTTCCAACGAGAGAACAGCTTGTTCAAAATTCTTCTAGTATGATTACATCTGCTAATGAGAATTTAAACCAGTGTTTGAAGGTTATAAGTTTTGATAAAACTGCTTCTTCTAGATATAAAAAAGCAGAAGAATTGAAAGCTGTCGGGAATTTCCCAGCTGCAGCTTTTGAGTTTTCGCAAGCTGCAACGAACGAGAGTTTTGCAGGTAAAGCAAACGCTAATATTGCAGAACTGTTAAAAATTTTGAGAAATGAACCAAGATGTGCTGATTATTATAAATTAGCTTTGGATATAATGCCTACTGATGGTATGCTTCGTATGAAGTATGCAAGAACATTAGATAAGCTTGGTCGTTATGACGAGGCTGTAGTTCAATATAATATGGCGCTTGCAAATAGTAAAGGCGATAAAGAAATTTTATACGCTCTCGAGAGAATTTATACTAAAAAACTTGCACAATCACCTTCAGATGCAGAATTAAATGCAAATATTGGTGCTATTAAACAAGCTCAAGGCGATTTTGATTCAGCTTTAAGTTATTACGGTAAAGCTGAGCAAATAAATCCTACAAATTTGAATACAAGATTGAATGTAGGTACTCTTTTTCAAGAAAAAAAGGACTATTTAAAAGCTCTAAAATCTTATGACTCAGTTTTAACATTGTATCCAGATAATATTCAAGCTAATTTATATAAAGCTCAAGTTCTATCCGAAATGGGAAATAAAAAAGAATCTTTAAATTTATATAA
>JAFUMP010000037.1 GCA_017482685.1 bacterium
TAGCCGTTCAACATTGCGTGATGCCGATATTGCAAAAGAGAGTGCAAAAATGATTCAGGCACAGATTTTACAACAGGCAAGCGCAACACTAATGGCATCAAGCAGGAATGTAAGACAAGAAAACGTGCTTGGATTGTTGCAAGGGCTAAGAAGATAGGCTGAGGGAAATCATTACTGGATTGCTTCTTTACTCCTTCCCTGGATGGGGAAGGCTAGGATGGGGTGATTAAGTCCGTTCCAGTAAAAATGTTCCATTTATCTAGGCTTAATTCTTTAAGAGATGCACAGATATGGGTTTATACCTCAGCCCAACCCTCTCCTGCTAGGAGAGGGAGAGATAAATATTTTCTTTTTTATTTTATGTTATGATGTTCTTATGGCAATAATTTCTGATGATGATAAAAATTTTAAGAGGAGTTCTGGAAAAAATCCTATTATAAAATCTGAATCTATAGAGTATGATAAGACTTTTGAAAACTCTATTAGACCAAAAGATTTTGATAGTTATATAGGACAAAGTGAGCTAAAAGAGACTTTAAAAATAACTCTTGAAGCTGCTAAGCTTAGGAATAAGCCTTTAGACCATTTATTGTTTTATGGGCCACCAGGGCTTGGTAAAACAACAATTGCTGGCGTTATAGCTTCACAAATGGGAGTAGAAATCAGAATTACATCAGCTCCAGCGCTTGAACGCCCAAGAGATATTATTGGAATCTTAATGTCACTTAAAGGTGGAGAGATTTTATTTATTGATGAAATCCATAGGCTTAATAAAATTGCTGAAGAGATTCTATACCCAGCAATGGAGGATTTTACTTTAGATATGACTACTGGAAAAAGTCAAACTGCAAAAACTTTAAGAGTACCGATACCTAAATTTACTTTAATAGGTGCAACTACAAAAGCAGGAGATTTATCAAGTCCTTTAAGAGACAGATTTGGGATGATTCACCGTCTAGAGTTTTATACGTTTGAAGAGCTAGCACAAGTTGTTGAAAGGACTGCAAAGATTCTTGATATAAAAATAACAAATGAAGGTGCGTTAGCTATAGCTAAGCGTTCTAGAGGGACTCCACGTATCGCAAATCGATTAGTAAAGAGAGTTTCTGATTTTGCTATTGTTAAATATGATGGTGTTATTAATGAAACTGTAGCGAATGAATCTTTGGATATCTTAAAAATTGATGAATTTGGATTAGATACAACAGACAGGGCTTTATTGAATTTAATAATAGAAAAATATGATGGTGGGCCAGTTGGTGTTGAAACTATTGCGGCAGCTCTGAGTGAAGATGTGCGAACAATTGAGGATGTTTCAGAGCCATATTTACTTCAAGCAGGTTTATTACAAAGAACCCCAAGAGGAAGAAAGGTTTCGCCTGAAGGTTATAGACATTTAGGTCTAAAACAGCCTTCTGAGCAAAAGACATTATTTGATTATTAAGGGGTTTTATGAAAAAGTTTTTTCTTGTTTTATTGATTTTATTTGGAATAATATTAGCTGGTTTTGCACAAGAAGTTAAAGTTTTACCTTCACAACTTGGCAATGTTGAAAAAATTCAATATATAGAAGAAAGTGATTTACATACTAAACAGCTTGTTGATATAAAATTTTTAACAGGTGTATTTAAAGATAAATTTATTCAAGTTGAAAATATATTAACCGATAATCCTTTTTATGATATTAAATTAAAAATTAACAAAAAAGTTATTGTTCATATTGAAGAAGTCGATGGTGATTTAAATTTTTCAATAGCTGATATTTGTCGTTGGCCAGTTTTAGTAGGACTATTTGTTTTATTTTCATTATTTTTGATTTTAGTTGGGCGAAAAAAGGGGATAAATAGTTTATTTGCAATTCTAATAACGTGCATTTTAGTAATAAATTTGCTTTCACCAATGATTTTAGCTGGTATTAATCCTGTTTTTGCAACAATATCTATTTGTTTGGTTTCTACGGCCGTTACAATGTATTTAGTTGGCGGAGTTAATAAAAAAAGTACAGCAGCTATTTTAGGCTGTACTTTAAGTCTACTATTTGCGGGAATTTTATCTGTTTTAACAATAAAATTAGCATCACTAACAGGATTTAGTGATGAGCATACATTGTTACTTTTCTCGTCCTTTCCGCAATTGGATTTTGTTTCGATATTAGTTTCTACAATGATTTTAGCTACTCTTGGTGCAGTTATGGATGTAGCAATGTCTATCGCAAGTACAATTAGTGAAATTTATGAATTGGATAATACAAAATCCAAGAAAATGTTGTTTAAGTCAGGAATGAATGTTGGTAGAGATATAATTGGAACAATGGCTAATACGTTGATTCTAGTTTATTTGGGTTCAACTCTACCTTTACTCTTATTAGCGTCTAATATTGATGTGCAAAAATTCTTTAATTTAAACTCTGTTGTAACTGAAATATCTTCTGCACTAATTGGAAGCTGTGCAATTGTTATATGTGTACCAATAACAGCTTTAATAGCCTCTAATTTAGTTACAAAGACTAAACAAAATTTTATTTTTTTTAATAAACAAGATTAATTGCAATTTAAGTAAGCGAGTGTTATACTTGTAGGTAATTTGGAGGAGAGTTTAAATGAAAAAAATAAAATCAATTTTTGCTATATTATTGACATTAAGTTTGACATGTTCAATTGTTTTTGCTGGGCCGTTTAAAGCTGATGCTAAGACAAAAAGAATTCCAGCTGGTACAGTTTTTCAATTAGAATTTTTACAACCAGTGAGTACTTTTTCTGGTAGTTCTGGGGATTCCTTTGTTGCAACTCTTTTAAATGAGCAAACAGCTGGTGCAAATGTTATTTTACCAGCAGGAACTGTTGTAAGAGGCAGTGTTTTTGATATTAAAACTGCAAAATATTTTTCTAGAGGAGCTAAATTGTATTTGGATTTTGATCACGTTGTAACTCCTACAGGAAGGCAAATTCCTTTAGATTTAGCTGTTGCACAATTTGATAAGATTTTTTATGATGGTGGACTTTATAAAAACTTAGGTTATGGTGAAGCTGTAAGAGATAATTATGTTAAAGCTGGTGAAATAACTAAAAAAGCTACTGAATATGGTAAAAAAGCTGGTATTTCTGCTCCAGGTATTCAATACCTTACAACTCCTATTTGTGCTTTTGGTGGGTTTATTGGAGGAGCTGGCTATTTCATTGGCGACAGTATTGCTGATATGTTCAGGAAAGGGCAGGATGTGTATATTAATACTGGTGATGTAATGAATGTAAAACTTGTTAATCCTATAGATATTCCGGTTTATTAATAAATTTACAAAAAACTCCTAGATGTATAATTTAGGAGTTTTTTATATAAAAAAAAAAGAGTCTAAACGACTCTAAAAACTTAATGTGTGAAGTGTAGTATAATGAAATATGTGTATGTGTATGCGTTGTAATTCAAATATCCTTATATATATATTAAGTATTTTTCATTGCAATAATTGCTTTTTATGAATTGATTGTTAAGTTTTATTACAATTTTAAGAAGCTTTCACAAACTCAACTCATTTGATTAAAAGCAATATTCTTTTTATCTTCTAGGTTAAATTACTAATTTTGTAAAGATTCTTGGAATAAAATTTATATTTGTGATAGAATTTTATAGTAGACTTGGGAGAGAATAGTTGTTAAGTCTGTTTAATATAAAACGATTTATATTGATATTAATGGTGTTAATTTTATATTTAACCCCAGTTTCTGTCTACGCTTTGGATGAAAATGCTGAAGAAAATAATCAAGAATTACAAGATATAACAGATAAAAAAAGTGCATTTGAGTCTACAAATTATATTAATGATATAGAAATTCTTGGCGCTAATATCATAAAACCTGAATATGTATTATCTAAAATGTCTTTAAAGCCTGGAGATTTGTATGATAAAGAAATTATGCAACAGGATTTAAAAGCTATTTATAAATTAGGCTATTTTACAGAAAGAATGAAGGCTATTCCTGTTAAAAATGATAGTGGAACAGTATCATTAAAAGTTATTATTGAAGAAAATATTCCAGTTACAGATTTTACAATTGAAGGAAATACGGTTGTATCAACTAATGAATTAATGCAATATTTACTACCATTAAAAGGTAAGCCTCAAAATATAGCTGCGATTAATTCAGCCATGGAAAAAATTAATCAAACTTATTATGCAAAAGGTTATATTTTATCAAAAATTGATTCTATTTATGATGATCCAGATGGGACGCTTAATTTAAGTATTACAGAGGGTAAAATAAACAAAGTCATTATTACTGGTAATGAAAAAACAAAAGAATTTGTAATTGAACGTAATATTATGACTGAACCAGGCACTGTGTATAATGAAAATATTGTAAAACAAGATTTAGTAAGACTGTATTCAACTCAAGCTTTTAAAGATGTTAACAGGACAATTGAAGTTTCAGAAGAAGATTCTGATAAGTTTGACATTACAATAGAATTAAAAGAACAAAGAACAGCATCAGTTTCTCTCGGTGGAGGGATTGATTCTGCTACTGGAGCTTTTGGATCAGTAGGTATTTCAGATAATAACTTTAGAGGAAGAAATCAAAGAGTTTCTTTAACAGGTTTAATTGGTTCAGGTATTTTAATGAGTGATGCATCTATTAAAAGTCACATGAATTATCAAGCCGAATTAAGCTTTTTTGAACCTCATTTTTTAAATTCTGATAACTCTTTAATGAGTAAAATTTATTATAGAGATTTAGGTAGTTATACAATTCCACTTGCTGTAGAACGTAGATTTGGTTTAGAAAGTACAATTGCGCATAGATTACAGCACAACCCTCGTATGTCATCAACTTTAACTGCAGGTATTGAACATATTCATCTTTCAGAAGGTGATGGTAATAGAATTACTAGCTTGTATCAATCAAAAGGTTTAAATATTGCAGATAGGGCTAGACAGCTTGATGGTGGGCTTTTCTTTAGATTAGCTCCAGGACTATCTTATGATTCTCGTGATGCAATTATTAATCCTCGTCATGGGGCTTTAGCTTCAATTAGATATGAAGAAGCTTTTGGGCTTGATGATTTTGGTAAAACAAATGGTAGATTACAAGGTATGATGAAAAGATATATGCCTGTTGGTAAAAAATCATCATTTGCACTTACGGCTAGAGGTGGTTTAAAAGTTCATGGCTCTGATATGCCAGAAATCATGGCATATCGACTTGGTGGTCCTTATACGATTAGAGGATATAAAGTCAATGGTGTAGGTACTGGTACTTCATTTATTATGGGTTCTGCAGAGTTAGCAACACCATTACCGTTTGTTGATAGATTGAAAGTTAACTTCTTACATAATTTAAGGCTAACTTTCTGGGTTGATGCTGGTAAAGTATTTGATCCAACAATTTCTAGTGTATTATATGATCGTCCGATTCATGCTATCACAGCTGGTGTCGGTCTGAAGATAAATATACCTGGTGTTGGCCCATTATCAGTTGATTACGGTATTCCACTTACTAATTGTGGACCTAATGGTTCTGAAAATGGATACTTTACATTTGGCGTTGGTGACATGATGTATTAAAATGTAATATAGATATAGGAGGGTTATAATGAAAAATTTTAAACTTGGACTCGTATTATTAGCATTTGTTGCTATGACAGGAATTGCAAATGCTGGTGGTGTTGGATATATTGATTATATTAAAGTAATTGATAACTATGAATATGCTAAAAAAGTGACTAAAGAGGTTGATGCAAAAGGTTTAGAAATGCAACAATATCTTGTTGATAAGGAAAAAGAGTATAAATCTTTAGATACACCTTTAAAAAAACAAACTTTTGAACAAAGAATATCACAAGAATTTAAAACAAAAGAACAAGCTTATATAACTTTAAAAAACAAAAGAGAGCAAGAAGTTTATACTAAAATAAGGGAAGCAGCTAAAGCTGTTATGGTTGAGCAAAAACTTGATGCAATTATGGATCAAAGGGGAGTTTTTGTTGGTGGTTTAGATATTACTGATATGGTAATCAATAAATTAAAAGGTGCGAAATAAATATGAGAGTAGTTGACCTTATTGAAAAAAAGAAGAGTGGTGAAATTCTTTCAAAAGAAGAGATTGATTTTTTAATTGATTCTTTGATGAATGGATCTGCACCTGATTATCAACTTTCAGCTTGGTTAATGGCAGTTTATTTTAAAGGACTAACTGAACAAGAAACTGCATATCTTACAGAAGCTATAATAAATTCTGGTGAAGTTATTGATTTTGGAGAATTAACTGATGCTATTGTAGATAAACATTCAACTGGAGGTGTTGGAGATAAGGTTACAATTACTTTAATTCCTTTATTAGCAGCTGCAGGAGTTCCTGTTGCGAAGCTTTCTGGACGTGGCTTAGGACATACTGGTGGAACGATTGATAAATTAGAGTCTATACCAGGATTCAATACTCAACTTAGTGTTACGGAGTTAATCGAACAAGTTCAAAAAATTAATGTAGCAATTGGAGCTCAGACTCAAAATTTAACACCTGCAGACGGTAAGCTTTATGCATTGCGTGATGTAACTGCAACTGTAGATAGTATGCCTCTTATTGCATCCTCTGTTGTATCTAAAAAAATTGCTTCTGGAGCTAAAAATATTATTTTAGATGTTAAATACGGTTCAGGAGCATTTATGAAAACTCCTGAAGATGCTGTTGAACTATCAAAATTAATGGTTAATATTGGTAAGATTTTAAATAAATCAATTACAGCTGTTATAACTTCTATGGAAGAACCTTTGGGTAGAGCTATTGGTAACTCGTTAGAAGTAATAGAGTCCATTGAGTTTTTGAAAGGTAATATTAATACTGGTGATGTTGCAGATTTAACTTATTCTTTTGCTTCAATTGCTTTATTGCAATTAGGGCATTTTTCTACTCAAGTTGAGGCAAAAGCTTTTCTTAAAGATTTAGTAGAAAGTGGAAAAGCACTGGAAAAATTTAAAGAGCTTATTCTTGCACAAGGTGGAAATTCTGAAATCATAGATAACTATGATTTGTTTGATTTGCCAGCATTTAAAGTCGAATGTGAATCTAAAAAAAGTGGTCATGTTCATTGTATTGATGCCTATAAAATTGCTTATGGTTGCAAAATTTTAGGCGCAGGACGTGAAAGAAAAACTGATCCTATAGATTACAGTGTTGGAATTTATTTAAATAAAAAGAGTGGTGATTGGGTAAATAAAGGTGATGTTTTGTATACTATTTACTCAAATGATGTAGATAAAACAAAATTGGCGCAAAAATGTTGTGATGAAGCTTTTGTAATTGATGAAAGTAAGCCTAGTTGTAACAGCATGATTTATAAAATAATTAGAGCAGAAGAGGAAGAGGATGTTTAGTAAAAAAATGCAGTATGTTATAAAGTCAGTTCCAACTGATAATAAGCAAGCTTTGGAAGATTTGCTTAATGAAATGTCAGCGCAAGGCTGGGAATTATATACTATGCATGAAATTGAAACAGATGATTCCTTTGATTTTAATTGTATTTTTGTACGCCAAAAACAAGAAGAAGATGAAGCAAACTTAGATGATATAATAAATGTAACAAGCTTTAAATCTAGAATGGAGAAAATGCTTGCAGCACCTACTACTCCTTATGCTACTTGCAAAGAAATTCAACTCAAGATTGCTAATCAAAAGGATAGAATTAAAAGAATTAAAGATGAATTAGAAAATGATAGGCTTTCTGTTGATGATAAAAATAAGTTAAACATACAAATGTCAGATGAACTGAAACAGCTAAATAATTTAAAACAAGAGCTTGTTAATGAAATTTCACCTGATAATTTATATTCAACAATTAAGGAAGAAAAATTTACCGTTCAACTTTCAGAGGAAATCCTTGATTTAGTGAATCTTGAATACAGTAATGGCTTATTGTCTGAAACCGTTAAAATTAGACAAAAGCTTACAGAAGAATTAGGTTATGTAATTCCTCATATTCATTTTCATAATGATGATGAGCTTGGACAAAACGAATTTTCTATAAAGCTTCATGATGTAGAAGTCTTTAGAGGTTTGGTTTTCCCTAATTATATTGCTTACACAAAAGATGAAATTAATGGTTATAAAATTGATGAAGAAGATATTGTTGCTATCGACAATATAACTGGTAAGAAGATTATTTGGATTAAAGAAGAAAAAACTAAGGATTTTTGGCAACAAGGATTAAGTGCTGTTGAGTATATTGGAAAAGCTATAGAATATATTTCAATAAAAGAAGTATCTGATATTATGGATTACAATGATATTAATAAGTACATTGAGCTTGTATTAAAAAATAATGCATTTCTTGTTGATAATATTATTCCTGAATTCATAACAATAGCTGATTTGAAATACTTGTTAACTTGTCTTTTAAGAGAACGTGTATCAATAAAAAACATTGTATATTTATTTGAAAAAATTAATGATTATGCAAATGAACCAACAAAAGAAGATTTATTAGACAAAGTAAGATTAGCATTTTCAAAATTAATTATAAAAGACTTAGCGCAAAATGGTGAAATTAAGGTCATAGAATTTTCTGATGAAACATTGGAAAAAATAGATGGTTTCTTTGAGTCAGAAGATGATGAAAATATAATTAGAATTGAAGCTTGTGACGTTCAAGATATTGCTAATAAAATTAATAAGTTGGCAAAAACTAAAAAAATAATAACTCCTATTTTAGTTGTACCTATGGATATTCGTCACATGTGTTTTGTTATACTTTCTGAATTTGTACCGAATATTAGAGTGCTCGCTTGTGAAGAGCTCGTTAGTGATTATAATGTTAAGTTTATTGGACGTGTTTAATGTATTTTAATCATTAATCCAGCGTTTTGGGTCAAATTTTAAGTCTATAACACGCATTTTTAAGCTTTTAGCATAAGGTTCAAATTTTTTGAGTAAAATTACTTTGTGTAAGCTTAGTTCTTGTGCAACTATCGGATTTAGACAAGCTACCGTCATTGTCCCACCTGGCAACATGCCATAAGGTTTGGATTTACCTTTTAATTTTTCAGGTAGAATACTATCCCAAAATTTGTACATATTAGTTCTGGTTATAGCTTTTTTTAGCTGTGGGGAATCCATCATTGCACCAATGATATCCTCTACTCCTTCAAAATCTGTATAAAGAACTTTGCTCATTTAATCCCTTTGTGTTATGCTGTCAGAATGGAATATAATTTAAATGATATCATAAAGAGTTCAAAAAAAATACTTTTATTAAGCCATGTAAATCCTGATGGTGATACTTTAGGTTCTATGTGTGCAATGTATTCAATGATTGAAAAACACTTTAAAAAAAAGGCTGATATGAGTATTGTTTCAAATATTCCATTTAATTATAAATTTTTACCTAATATAGATTTAGCCCAAAGATATTTCGATCCATCGTTGGTTTATGATTTAGCTATTGCGTTAGATGTTGCAGCTATTGATAGAATGAGAGATGCAAAAATACTTTTTGACAAAGCTAAATTTAGGGTTAATATTGATCATCACAAAACCAATCCCGCTTATGGAGATATTAATATAATTGAGCCAGATGCTAGTTCTTGTGGTGAAGTTCTTTATAATTATTTTAAAAAACAGAGTATGGATATTTCTGAAGATGCGGCAATTTGTTTATATACAGCAATAATGACGGATACTGGCAATTTTAAATTTGAAAATACAACTTCTAGTGTTTTTCTAACCGTTGCAGATTTAGTAAACCTAGGTGCGAATCCAAACAAACTTTATAAATATTGTTATGAAAGTAAAACTAAAAATTTTGTTATGTTTCAAAACTATTGTGTTAATAAAGCAGAATTTTTACAGAATAATAAAATTGCTTATACAACAGTATATAAAAAAGATTTAGAAAAATTTTCTGCTGGTGATGATTACACTGATGGTATAGCAGAAACACTAAGAGCTATTGATACTACAGAAGTCTCTTTTGTAGTTAAAGAGGTTGAATCTAAAGTAACAAAGGTTTCAATGAGAAGCAAAAAACTTGATGTTGCCAAAATTTGCGAAATTTTTGGTGGTGGGGGGCATACTTTTGCTGCAGGATGTACTATAAAAGCTTCTATAAAAGATTCTATTGATAAATTATTGAAAGAGATTAAATTGTGAATATAAAAACTGTTTTTAGAAACAATATTAAAACAATAAGAAATATCATACAATCTGTAGTAGAACATGATTTTTTTGGCATGGCATCTGAAATGGGCTTTATGCTTTGTATTGGAATTTGTCCAATTATGCTGTTTCTAACAGCTTTATTTGGCTGGATTGGCAAACATTCTTTTATGAATCCAATATTAGCTTTTATGCAGAATATAGTTCCATCTGATGCAATGAATGTCATACATACTGTCTTAAATGAGATATTTTTCTACTCAAAAAGTGGGATTATTGCTACTATTGGTTTTGCAATAACATTATTCTTGTCAACTAACACAATGGCAATTGTTGCAAAAGGTTTAAACAGAGCATATAAAGTAAAAGAAACAAGAAATTTCTTTTATTCTAGACTACTTGCTCTTGTGATGGTATTAGTACATACACTTGTTTTATTTTTAAGTATCACATTGATTGTATTTGGTAAAGTTATTGTAAAATTTTTAGTTACATATATCGGTATGACAGAGCATTTAGGTAATATAATGTTATTTGTACGTTGGCCTATCGCGTTTTTAACCTTATTTGTTTTAGCTTATTTGAGTTATTATATTTTACCAGATTTGTCTGGTAACGAACGCTTAAGACGTCATAGTGCTTTACCTGGAACAATATTCTTTTGCATATCATGGTTATTAGGTTCTTGGGGGTTTTCATTATATATAAATAATTTACATACATACAATTTTGTATATGGAACGATTGCGGGGTTTGCAATAATGATGATGTGGTTATATTATACATCATTATTAATTTTAATTGGTGGAGAAATCAATTGTCAATTATATGAAAAATTAGAACGCAAAGATGAGCTTATTGCACGTAGAGAGGGTAAAGTTTAGCGCTTAAATATCATATAAATAGATTTTTTATTATTTTTAAAACCCAATTTTTTGTAAAAGGCTTCTGCATCAGAATCAACTGCATAAAGTTTTATGCTTGTGTTGATAAATTTATCTAAAATCGTTTTTAATATTGCTTGTCCAATATGTTTAAATTTTCTATTAGGAGAAGTATATTCTTGCATTGGAGCAACTTGTAAATGCTCTAATGTAAAAGTTTTATCAGCTTCTTCTCTTAATGTTGCGACACCTAATATTGAATCTGCATTTAATTTGTTAAACGGTGAGCTATGTTTAGTTAAAGCAAAATATCTATAGTTTGCATCATTTGATATTTTTTTCCCAAATTTTTCATAAGAAAAATTATCGAATACATCTTTTGCATAAGAATATCCTTTGTTCCAGCCTAATGCAATTTGTCTTAGTGCTTCATAGTCATCATTATTAGCTTTATCAAGTTCAACAAAAGAACTAATATATCCAGATTCTTTGTTGGTATTATTATTTCGTTTTATGACTGTAGCATAGCCTACAAGTGAAGCTTTAAACGATACATTCATTATGATATTTCTTTCCGCTAGTGATTTTAATATAAAACCGTACCACTACCTATCGAAATAATGAAAATTTAGATTCAATAATTAGGACCTACTTCTTAGAAGTACAATACCCGCAAGGATTATCTTAGTGCTGCTATGTTTCCATCCTGACACGGTTCGATAGCTTACGCCATCATATTCTAAATTATCTACAGCCATAATTATATCGGCTAAATATCAATACTCCTCACAGTAGGCTCTGCCCCTCGCATGAAGCGTTCGAGTCGAGAGATCCGCTAAGTCCCCGGGGAGTACGGTATGTGAATATTAGCATAAAAGACATGCATTTTCAAGTTTTGCGAATTTTCCTATTGGTAAAGTTATTTTATTTTCTGCATGAGTTATACCTTCTATATAAACGGTTGGAAGATTAAATGTTTTAAATAAATCTTCAAGCCAAACTATATTATCGGTATTTAAAAAATCTCCTAAAACTATTGCTTTGCAATTATTGTTGAATTTTTCAATGTTGAATAACTGTGTAAACATTTTATCAATTTTGTAAACAGGCTCATTTAAATCTTCTGTAAAGAAAATAAAATTTTCATCGGGAATAAAATCCTGTCCGCAAAGCGACACAATAGTCGAAAGATTTCCACCCCATAAAATACCTTTAGCTGAGCCTTGTTTATAAATTTTTGTAGCTGAAAGTTCTATGGATTCATTATTAAGTGCTTTAAAAAAACTGTCATTTGTAAAATTATTAAGTTTTACATAATCTGAACAAGCCATTGGGCCATGATATGTCATAAGTCCACATTTTTTATAAAACATTAATAATAACGCTGTTATGTCAGAAAAGCCCACAAAAGGCTTTGGATTAGTTTTAATAATATTATAATCAATTTTATTAATTAAACGTATAGAACCATAACCGCCACGAGCATTTAAAATAATTTTAATTTCTGGATCTTGAAAGAATTTATAAAGCTCATCCAATTTATCATCATCAGAGCCAGCAAGATAACGATTAGTTTTATAAATATTTGATGAAAGTTTAATTTTAAAGCCTAATGATTCAAGATTTTGAACTGTTTGAAGGATTATTGCCTCTTCGCACGCTCCTCCAAGTGCTATTATTCCTATTGTGTCGCCCAAATTAATCATAAATTTATTATATCATAACTTTTTGACTTTATCTTTGATTAAAGTATATAATATTATAAATGAGGGCAATTTATGAAAAAGATATTTGTATTATTAATAGCATATTTCTTTAGTTATATAGGACTTTATGCAGCTTCATTTGATCCCGTTCCAGGTCAAGTTAAACTTCCTAGTAAATATACTCAAAATTATATTGATACTCTTGGGGAGGAATATAAAAAAGTATCTGATAAACAAATTTTTCACGTTGCTCTTGATATGATGAAGGATACAAGTGCTGAATTTTCTAGGAAAGCTATTTTAGGCTATAATTTAACTCAAAAGCCTATTAGAATCGAGTTTAAAGATTTATCAGAACTTAATCAAGCTTATTCTTCTTATGATGCTGTAGGTTGGAAAAAGAAAAATAAGCTATATATTTATATTAATCCTAAACACGAATATGCCCCACCAGCAGCCCTAGCAGCTTTATTAGCGCATGAAGCTTTACATCAAGATGAATATAATTCTTTAAGTGAAGAAACTTATGCTTGGACAATGGAAGCAAATGTTTGGTGTGAAATGTTAAAGCGTTTTCCTGAATCAAATAATTTAGAATCACCTTTAGTCATGCGTGAAAACATATTAAAACAATTGCTTGAAAAGGGTAATTATACGAATAAATATATAAAAAAGACTGTGTATGCAAATCAAGGGTATAAAAATTTACCATTAACTTCACCCGGTTTTAGTGTTGATTAAAATTTCTAACAAAATCATAGTTAGCATGCTTATTAATTAATAAGTATATTGATTGTGTTATATTCTTGATGTTAAATTAACTTATGAGAGTTAAACAATTTTTGATACCAGCGTTACTAATTTTAATTTTGGTTGTATTTAACCAAATATTTCTTAACACTTTTAGTAGGGCAAATTATTATTTTACAAATCAAGCTTTATATAGCAATGAAACAGTTAGTTCTCAAAAATTGTTTGATAGAACTTGGAAAATTATTCAAAAAGAATACTTTGAGCCATCATTGAATCATCAAGATTGGTCAAGATGGAAAACCCATTATCAAGGTAAAATTAAGACCGAAGAGGATGCAAAAGTTGCAATTGATTCTATGATTGCAAGTTTAAATGAACCATATACTAGATTTATGAATAAAAAAGACTTTGAGGATCTTGCAACTTCTATTACGTCAAAAATTTATGGAATAGGTGTAAATATTTATTCAAATTCTGGGAAAATTGAAATTTTTAATGTTATTCAGTCTACACCAGCGGATTTAGCAGGGATTAAACAAGGAGATGTTATTGCAAGTGTAAATGGCAAAGATACAAATGGCATGAATATATCAGAAGTAGCTTCTTTGGTAAGAGGGCCTGAAAACAGCATTGTTGAGTTAGTTCTAATTAGAGATAATAAGAAAATTGTAAAAAAAATAAAACGTAAAGAAATAAAAATAAAAAATGTTAAGAGTTCAATTATTGATAATCATATAGGTTATATACAAATAATAAGTTTTATGGGTGGAGCAACTCCTAATGAATTTTTAGAAGCGCTTGAAAATACTAAGAACACAGATTCTCTAATTTTGGATTTACGTGGAAATACTGGTGGTTTATTAGATAATGCTGTTTTTATAGCTAATATGTTCATTAATAAAGGAGAACTTGTTGAAATTATATATAGAAATGGACATAAAAAATCAATAAATGCAGTTCCAGGTCAAGAATTACTTGATAAGCCAACCGTTGTATTAGTAAATGGAGCAAGCGCTAGTGCAAGTGAAATTCTTTCAGGAGCATTAAAAGATTATAAACGCGCAAAACTTATTGGTAAAAAAACTTTTGGCAAAGGACTTGTTCAAAAAGTCGTATCATTACCTAATCAAAGTGGAGTTAATATAACAATCGCACGCTATTTAACTCCTAATGGTACAGATATTAATAAATTAGGAATTAAACCTGATATTGAAATTGGAAATGACTATGATTTTAATTTTAATAATGGTAAACGTGATATTCAATTAGAAACAGCTAAGGAAGTATTAAATGCAAAAAATTAGAGAAGAATTGAGATTGCTGGAAGAAAATGGACAATATCGAAAAATCCCGCAAATTCAAAATAAAGCTTCAAATAAAATAGTAATTAATAATAATAGCTATATAAACTTAGCATCTAATGACTATCTAGGATTAAGTACTAGAACAGATTTAATCAATGAGTTTTTAGAACAAAACAAATCTCTTTTATCTTCAGCTTCAGCAAGATTATTAACAGGGAGTTCGTTAGAGTATACTGAGTTAGAAAGAACATTAACTAAATTATTTAATAAAGAAGGTGCATTAATTTATAATACTGGATATCAATGTAATTTAGGGGTTATTTCAGCTTTAATTTCTAAAGGAGATGTTGTATTTTCGGATAAATTAAATCATGCAAGTATAATTGACGGAATGTGTCTTGCAAAAGGTGATTATATTAGATATAAACATCTTGATTATGCGGATTTAGAGAAAAAATTAAAAACAAAACGTAATGAATACAATAGAGCAATAATAATATCAGAATCAGTTTTTTCTATGGATGGTGACATTGCAGATATAGATAAACTTGTTGAATTAAAAAATAAATATAATTGTCTTTTGATGATTGATGAAGCGCATGCTTTTTGTGCAGTTGGAGAAGAACTCGCAGGAATCTCTTTCGGAAAGGATGTTGATATTATAACTGCAACTTTTGGAAAGGCTTTAGGTTCATTTGGTGCTTTTTGTGTATCAAATAATGATATTATTAATTATTTAATCAACAAATCTCGCTCTTTTATTTTTTCAACCTCAATTCCACCTATAAATATTGCTTGGTCAAATTGGCTGTTAACCATAAAACGAGATGAGATAATTAATCAAAAAAATAAATTAAACACATTAACTTCTAAAGTATTGAATTTATTAAAGGATTCAACTTCAAAATCTCATATTGTTCCTATTATTATTGGTTCAAATGAAGAAACTTTAAGAATCTCTGAAAAATTAAAATCAGAAGGGTATTACGTGCCAGCAATACGCCCTCCAACTGTTCCTGAAGGAACTTCTAGATTAAGGCTTTCACTAACAGCTGAAACCAAATTTGAAGATATTGAAAGAATTTTTAAAATAATTCACGAGTCTTAATTCTTATTTCATTATCAATTTCAAAAATCTCACTAAGAGTAGGCGCTTGAACTTTGTTGTGTTTTTCAAGCATTTTTTCAACAGTATTTATTATATCAAATAATTTAATTTTACCTTCTAAAAATGCAAATACAGCTTCTTCGTTTGCAGCATTCATACAAATTGGAAGTGAACCTCCTTGTTTTCCACATTCATAAGCTATGCTTAATGCTTTAAATTTGTTCCAATCAGGTTTTTCAAAATCTAGATGCGCAATTTCAGAAAAGCTAAAGCTCTTTGATTTTATTCCTTCAAAACGCTCAGGATAGGTTATTGCATATTGGATTGGTATATGCATGCTTGGTAGACCTATTTGAGCAACAATACTGCCGTCAACGTACTCAATTGCAGAGTGAACTATACTTTGAGGATGAACAACAACTTCTATATTCTCATAGCCTATATTAAATAAATGATGAGCTTCAATAACTTCGAGACCTTTATTCATAAGAGTTGAGCTATCTATCGTAATTTTGCGTCCCATATCCCAACGTGGATGCGCAAGAGCTTCTTCTACAGTCGCATTTTTCATTTCTTCAATACTTTTATTAAGAAAAGGCCCTCCAGAAGCGGTGATTATCAGTTTTTCAACTTGTGTAATATCTTTTATACATTGGTGTATTGCGCAATGTTCACTGTCAACAGGAATAATATTTACCCCTTTTTCTTTTGCTAATGGCATAACTATATCACCAGCCATAACTAAAGTTTCTTTATTTGCTAATGCAATATCAATTCCAGAATTTATTGCAGTTATAGTTGGTTGTAAACCAATTTTTCCTGATACAGCGACTAAAATAATATCATTTGTAGTATCTGCACAAATTTCATCAAGTGATAAATATTTCGCACCTATAATTTCATTTGGTTTATTAGAGAATGCGTACTTTGGCTTAAATTTTGCGATTTGTTGATTTAAAAGCTCAGTGTTATTACCACCAGCAAGTGCAATTATTTCGAACTTATCGTTAAGTTTTTCAATAACTTCTAATGCTTGGCGTCCAATTGAGCCTGTTGAACCTAATATACTAATTTTTCTCTTCATAAAAATTATTATATAACAAATAGCAAAAAAAATATTTATGTGTTTTTATATAAAAAAAGAAGTATGTATAGAAAGGATAAATTGTGATTCAAAAAGTAAGTTCATTAAATTTAAATATATATAATAATTTTAATAAGAGAGTTGAAAAATCAAATAATCAAACTAATCCGATATTAAATACAAATACAAATTCGAATATTATAGGTGTTCCTTTTTCTTATGTTTCATTTAAAGGAGATAATGAAGTTAAAAAAACTCTTAGATTAACAGAAGGCGCTGGACAATTGATTTCAAAAGCCTTATTAGTAGTTAAGGAAAACAATCATTCTGAAATAACATCTTATCATATTATTCAAGCTGCTATTAATGATACGCTAGTAGAATTAGAAGATATAGATAAGAATTTAGAAAAAGAAAATTATTCGACATTATTAAATCTTGCAAATACTTTTGCTAATAAAAATGTCATTGTAGATGAAGAAGAAAGAGAATTTTTTATTGAAGAGATAGAAAATCTTAATGTTTTAAACCAAGCTTCATTGAATGCACTTCCTAAGATAGAGGTAAAAAATATTGAAAAGTACCCTCTTTCAGAATCATTGCAGACTAAAATGTTGTCTTTTGATACAGAAATTAATGCTGATATATTATTAGCATCTGCTTTTGATGATTTAACTGCGTCTGGTGTAGATTATACTGATGCATTCTTAGGTGCTTTTAGCACGTTAGGTGCGTTTAAATCAGTTAAAGAGACAAATTCTAATTATTATAAACAATATGATTCAAAAGCATTAGAAATATGGCATAAATTGGCATTAGGATCTAGTTTGTTTGTAACAACAAAAAATGATGAAGAAAAAAATAGAATAATTGCAAGTATCGCTAATACGATTCAAGATACTAAATATGGTAATTTTAATGAAGAAAATACTTATATTTATCATGTAAATGAAAATATTGAACCTGAAAATTTAGAAGCTGAAATTAATGCAATAAAAGAAAATGTTCCTGATAAAAAACTAATATTTGCTATTGATATGGATAAAATTGTTGAAAAATCTATATTACAAAAAGATAATGGCTCTTTGGAATATAAACCATTTATCTCAACTTTCCCAGAATTAGCAAAAGATAATGTTAAGTTTATTTTATTACAAGATGATAACAAGCACTATGGCTTTATGCTAAATCCTGTCATAAAAAAGCTTTATTCTAATTATATTAATTATAGCTTAGCACCTTTACAATCTTATGAAACAATTGAAATTTTAAAACATAATAGAAAAATTTTAAAAGATGTAAGTAAGCCATTCACTACTGAAGCAAAAGAAATGACAGTATTATTGGCTGATAAATTAGAAGGTTGCCATCCTGATAAATCAATAAATTTAATGAAACGTATTGCAGAATATTATGGTGATGATGTTAAGAAAATTACTCCAAAACATGTTGAAGAGTTTTCTTATATCGCAAGTGATTTATTTAATCAAAAAGTTAATACTGATCCAATTGTTTATAATACAGGAAAGACACTAGCTACATATTATGGCAAAGAAACAACAAAAAAAGACATAGAAAATATTGTTAAATTAATAAAAACAGGAAGAATAGGTACTCAAGGTATACTTATATCCTCAAAAGATAATGAAGCTGGAGCTGGTAAAAAATATACAGCAGAAGTTATTGCTGGTGAAGCAAGAGTTCCGTTCTTAGAAACTGATTCATCACAATTTGCCTTAAGCTCTTATGAAGCTTCAGAAGCTAGAATAACTCCGGCAGCTCAAATGGGCAAAATGTTTTCTGATATAAAGAAAGCTGCGAAACAAAATCAATATAAAACAGCAATTTTATATATAAATAATTTTGATGAATTATCACTATCAGGAGTTTATAATCCAGGATATAAGCAAGCATTAGATGTACTTTCAAAAGAAATGGAAAAGGCTGTAAAAGAAGATATAAATATCATTGTTATGGGCTCAAGTGGTCAAAATTACACAGATATTATACCAATGGCTATTAAGGGTTTTTCTCAAAATATAATAGTTGATAGCCCTGCTTATGATAGTCGTTCTAGAAAAGAAATACTTGAGACATTAATTAAACAAAAAGACTTACCATTGAATTCTAAAAATAAAGCAGATAAAACTAATTTAATAGATAAGGTCGTTAAAATTACAAGAAGTTTTTCTTATACTAATTTAAAAGATTTAATCACTAAAGCTAAATATATTGCAATTGAAAGAGACAAAAAACGTGTAGGTATTGGTGAATTTATTGAAGCATATTTACAATTAATTACAGGTAGAACTTCAAGACCAGATACGAATATACATGACAAAAAAGTAATTGCTTCTCATGAATGTGGTCATGCCACAAACATAGAGGTAATGAATAATATATATAGAAACCAAGGTAAGCCGTGGTCTACCAGTCAAGAGGTTAATTTTATTACACTAGATCCAAGAAGTGATTTTATGGGAGCTGTATTCCATGGATTTAATAATAATAAAATGTTCTCACTTGAAACTTTGTTTGCAGAATTAGTTTGTTCTTTAGGTGGACATTCTTGTGAAAAAGCTTTCTTTGATATAGATGGCTCTGGTGGTATTGCAGGAGATCTTGAAAGTGCAACTAGAAGGGCTAAATTCGCAGTTGAAAGGTATGGTATAGGTTATAATACTGGTAAAATCTCAAATGCAGCTAGAATACCTTCAAGTGTTTATAACGAAAATGTCTTTAATGATATAGACGTGATTCTTACAAATGCTCAAATTGCGTCTGATATGATTACTGAAGCCTATAAAGATTTTAATGTATGGTTTACCGAAAAATACTCTAAACTTATTGGAACGGATAAATGTATGTTAGATGGAGAAGAATTCCGAAATGAGCTTAAAGCTTGGATCGCATCTCGTCCTGAAGCTATAAAGGAAGAATTAAATATTGTAGAAGATATTATTATGGACATTATTAAATCTACTAAAAATGGCAAAAAATACTATCAAATTAAAAAAGTTATTAAATAAATAGATTAATCTTTTAAGAAGCGTGTAAAGTATTCTAATAGATAAGCTTTACATTAACCTATAATCCTGATATAATAAGGGTTATGAGGGATTATGAGTTTTATTATACAAAAGATGGCTCAATCGGTTTATATTCTTATGCCGATAATGATGTCTATCATTCCAAATTTGGTGCAGTAACAGAAGCATGGGAAAAGTTTGTACTGCCATCTAATATATCAAAACTTATTAATGTAAAAGAAAATATAAAAGTTTTAGATGTATGTTATGGCATTGGATATAATACAAAAACTCTAATGAGTTATGTTATAAATAAAAATAAAAAAAATTTAATTCATGAAAATTTTTTAAAAAAAATACTTAAAAAATTTTTCAAAAAAAATAAAAAAAATATTTTACAAGATCATAATAACGATTCGATGGATACCAATAAATTAATTTTAAAAAATGAAATATTATCAGAACCTATCGAATCGAGTAATAAGGAAATTGTATCTACATTTGATATTGATTGTTTAGAGATAAATACTGAATTAGTAAAACTTTCTCCTTTATTAAAAACTGTTATTACACCACAAGAAATTTTCACAAGAATTATTCCTCGCTTTTTTGATTGTTTTGATTCATATTGGAAGATAAGAAAATATTTAGTGAAAATAGGCTTCATGTTTATGCCGAAAAATAGAAAAGCAATAAGTGAGCTTTTAGATCTAAAATTTAACAATGATTATGATGAATTAGAAAATGAGTATAGAATACACGAGTTTGTTAATTACATTATTATAAATAGCCTAATAGAAAAATATAAAGGTAACTACTTAGACAATAATATTAAAAAACTTTTAAAGAAGAGAAATTTTAAGCGCTTTTATGCAAGGAGTTTGATAAAATATGCTAAATTTAAACAAGATTTCAGGTATAAATTAATATCTTGGTTAGATTTAAGTGGCAATTTACATAATATATATTATGACCATTTATCGAATCGATACAAAAGGGCTAAATTTAAGACAGCTGAGAAGCTATTTAAGCTAAGTTTTTATGTTGACGACGCAAGAAAGAGTATTTTAGCATTAGAAAAGCAATATGACTTGATATTCCTAGATGCATTTACTTTTTCAAAAGCTCCTGAACTATGGTCTGTTGAATTTATAGCAGAATTATACCGTAGATTATCACCACAAGGCGTATTAATGACTTACTCAAATTCTGCATTAGTTAGAAATACTTTATTAGAAAATAATTTTTATGTGGGCAAAATTCAAGATAAGAAAACTGGTAAATTTATTGGAACTATTGCTACAAAAGAAAAAAATCTAATAGAACATCCTTTATCAAATTATGAAGTTGGGCTTTGTGGCACACGTGCAGGCATTCCATACCATGATCCAACTTTATCAGCTGATAAATATTATATTTTAAAGCGAAGAGAACAAGAATTTAAAAATAGTGATTTACTTACTTCTTCACAGTATATGCGCCAAAGAAGTGCAAAAAAAGAGGATGATGATGAATAAATATGATTTAATTATTGTTGGTGGTGGAACTGCTGGTGTTAGTTGTGCTTGGAATGCTGGGAAATTGGGACTTAAAACGCTTATCATTGAACAAAATTCTTTCTTAGGAGGTTCTATAACATCTTCATTAGTAATCCCTGCAATGAAAACCTCTGAAAATGCGATAAATACAGATTTTTATGATGTATTATATAAAAAATTGGAAGAATTAAATGGTGCAATAACCTATTGTGATGGTAATAAAGGATGGTTTAATCCTGAATTAACAAAAATTGCTCTTGATATTCTTATGCAAGAAGCAAATGTTGATGTTTTATTTGAAACCCAAGTAAATGAAATATACAAAATCTCAACAGGAAAATTATCGGTATATATTGATTCGATAGGTGTCTATAAAAATAAGCCTTTTGATAATGAAATGTTATCGCTACCTATCGAAACGAAATATCTTGTAGATGCAACTGGTGATGCAAAAATTTGTGAAAAATTAAAAGCAAATTTTTTAGAAAATTCTGAAGAAAATTTTCAGCCAATTAATTTAAGATTTATAATGTCAGGGATTAACGTAGAAAAATTTACACAATGGATAATGCAGTATGATACTAATAGAGATGTAACTACATCTTGCTTAATAAATGGTAATACATACTTATCTACAGCATATACATGGGATACTAATAAAGAATGGGCCTTAAAGCCTTTGTTTATGGAAGCTATAGCTAAAAATGAGCTTACAGAAGAAGATACAAACTATTTTCAGCTATTTTCGGTAGCTGGAACAACTGATTCTATTGCATTTAATGCTCCTCGCTTAATAAAAGACTTTGAAAACTTCTCAAAAGCATACATAGAGGGACGTTTAAGCATTTTAAGATTAAGCAATTTTTGTAAAAAATATCTCCCTGGGTTTGAAAAAGCTCATATAACATCTATTGCAAACACTCTTGGTGTAAGGGTTTCAAATAGAGTTAAAGGGAAATATATTTATACTTACGAAGATTTAATTAATGGTAAAAAATTTGATAATCCAGTTTTAATCTCGAATTATCCTGTTGATATACATTCAAATAAAAAAGACTCTTCTACTTTAGAGAAGGTTAATGTAGAATACCAATTACCACTAGAGTCCTTAATGGTCGAAGGGTTCGAATACTTGTTTGTTATTGGCAGATGTATTTCTGCAGATTTTAAAGCACAAGCTGCACTAAGGATAATTCCATCTTGCTTTTCAATGGGCGAAGGTTTAGCAAAGTATTTAGCGGATTTAAATAATTAAAATGACATTACTCTTTTAATAGCAATGAATTAAACCTTTCTGTAAATTTCATCATTGCTTCAGGGGTTCTATAGGATTGTAAAATATTACCTTCTGAATCAATAGCATATCTATCTATATTCTTATTAGGAGAGTTTGGTTGGACTTTTACATAATGAATATTGTTTATAGTTGGTGGTGAGATAAAGACTTTTCTATCAAATTCTTTATCTATAATAATTTTAGCACCTCGTACTGTTTTTATTTCATGTTTATTATCAATACATAATGATTTTAAAATTTTATCAATATACTTAGGGCTTTGATTTTCAATATATTCATTTCTATTTGTATTATTTATATGTTTTTTAATTTGATTTACTGAAGTTAAAGGAGAATTAAATTTCTTATTTTTTAATAATTCTGATAATTTTTCAGGTTCTTGAGAGTCTAATCCAGATGAAGTATTAATTTTAGGATAATATTCTAGTGGAAGATTATGTTCTTTGAGGTACTTCAAAACAACTCTATCATATTTATCTCTAACAACAAGAAATATATCTGAAGTATTTTCAAAATTATAAAAAATCTGTTTACCCCTATTTCGTATTAAGGTAGATAATTCTGTTGTAGCTTGTTCTGATGGTCTACGGACTCTAAAAGCCCCTGTGAAATTCAATCTTGAATTGTTTTGAATGTTCATAATAAGTTACCTCCATGCAAATTAAAACCTCTAAATAAAAAATTTGCTAGGTGGCAATTGTGCCTTCAGTATAAAAATTATTGCCTCTTATGAATCAAAATTATTTGTAATTGTATATATGTACTCTAAAATCTGACAAAAATATGCCAAATTAGTATCACCGTTCAATATTATATCAGCTTCTTCTCTAGCTGGTTTAACATATTTTTCACCAGCACCTAAAATATATTCCCAGTGTTTCTTAGCTTCTTCTAAAGGTTGATTACGTTCAGTATAAGCACGTTTAAGAAATCTTTCACGTCTAATCTCTAAATCAGTTTCTACGTATACTTTAATATCAAAAACATCTTTAATATCATCATACATTGAAGCCATACCTTCTACAACAACCACCTTATTTGAAGGGATAAACTTTGCTTTAGGAATCGACACACCAGTTCCATTAATAAGATACTCAGGTGAATATATATTTTCTCCAAGTGAAATATTTTCTAAATCTTCTTTTAAGACATCTAATTGAAAACTCTGAGGAGAGTCAACATCATAGCCGTTATCTCTAAGCGCATCAAAGCTTCCATACTTCAAAATTAAATCAGATATATCATTAAAATAATTATCAGTTGTTAAAATGGTTACAGGCATTCTGAAATGCGAAATAACATCTGATATAGAACGACAAATTGTTGATTTGCCAGAAGCTGATTCACCAGTAATACCTATCATAATCTTTTTATTAGGGTTTGAAATCAAGCGTTTTGAGAACTTTTCTAGAAAATCATAACGAACCTCAACAAAAACTGGTTGTTTTGCTTGTTTATCATATTCTAAAATTTGTTTAAATTTAGATTGTAAATATGCAACAAGAATCTCTCTACCAGATTTTAATGCAAAATCTGGTTTTAAAAGTTTTTCTTCAGATTTTAGTTCTTCTTCTATTAAATGAGACAATTTCTTATTAATATCTTCAAACATACTTAACTTCTTTCAATAATTATGATTCAAACAATTCACTTATCTTATCAGCAATATCACGAGGATCAATTTCTTGGGTTACTTTATTAATATCTTGAGCCATTTGATATAATTTCGCAGCTTCTACTTTATCACCAATAATTGACGTTGCTCTTGCTAGGTTAAAATAGGCTAAAGCATAACTAGGATTAACTTCAACTGCTTTTTTAAATAAATTTAAAGCTTTATTTACACGCCCTAAATCATCTAAATATATAACTCCAAGGTTATTATAAGCTATATCGTATTTTTCATTATATTTAATCGCTAATTCATAAGATTTTATGGCTTCTTCTGTATCAGCTTTACCCCAATATAAAAAGCCTAAATTACAATGTATTTTTGGATTATGAGGTTGTAATTCTAAAGCTTGTCTATAAACAGCCAAAGCATTATTGTAATCCTCTTTATCATAAAAAGCACTGCCTAAATTAACATAAATATCAATATCTTCAGGTGTTAATACATACGCTGTTTGATAAGCTGAAATAGCTGCATCTGGGTCAGATTTATTCTCTTGATATACAAATCCCATTGTTTGAGCGATAACGCTTGTCCAGGTACGATTTGGGTTAAGAGTTATTGCAGTTTGATAATTTGATATAGCTAAATCAAAATCACCTTTAATATAATAAATATTTGCAAGATTTGAATACAAATCAGGCATATTTGGAGCCATAGAAATTAGTTTATTATAAATATCAATAGCTTGGTTGTAATCACCTTGTTCTTCATAAGCTCTACATAAATGTCTATATGCAGCAATATTAAAAGAATCTAACCATATTGCCATTTTATATTCAGTAATAGCATCTTCAAAATAACCTGTAGATAAATAAATGTCACCTAATACACAATATAATGGTGCAAAACCTGGAGCTTTTTCAGAAGCCTTTTTGTATAAATCTATAGCTTTTGAATAATCTTTTATTTGAATATAATAAAAACCTTCAAAAATAATGTTAAAAATTTTAGATATGATATAGATTTAACAATATTTTCAATTGCTGTTTTATCAAACAATACTAATAAAATAGATAAAAGCTTTTCATAATGAGCTTTTAGTTTTATTTTAAAATTCTTAAATGAAGAAGCCTCATAAAGCTTATATAAAAGGTAGTGTGCACTTGAGGATTTAAGTAAAGAACATTGAATAGCAGCTGTAGCAGCATCTATAGCATCTGTAAAATGGGCTTTTTTTACAAAGGTTTCAGCTAGCATATAATATGCATCATAATAATTATGTTTCTTTTCTAATGCCATTGTTAAATAATTAATAGCTTTATCTAAATCACCTTTATGATAAAAAGCTACGCCGATTTTATAATAAATTTCACAAGAATCAATTAATGATTCCATTGCTAGTTGATATTCAGTAATAGCTTCATCAATATACTGACAAGCATTATAAATATCAAGGTGCCATTTTAAATACAAATCTCCAAGACGTACGTGTAGTGCTGGATTTGAAGGGTCTTTTTGTAAATCTAATCTACAACGCTCTATTTGATCATACATTTTATTCTTTTTATTTGTTGTTTTAACATTTGTTTCTAATAGCTTTTTCATAATCTTTCCTAATCAGTATCTTTGCTGTACATATACATATAATACAGAAGAGTTTGTCTATCTACTTCTGTCATTGTCTGATAACTTGCTGTATATTCATTATCATAAATTGAATCTCTTTCTGTAATAAACGCTTTGAACTTAATTATACCATAATCTTTAGGTAAATATAAGACACAGTCAAAAACTTCATCTAGTTCAAAAACTTCATCTGAATAAAACTTCATATACTCAGTTGAGAGCTCAAAAGTTTTAGTTTTTAAATTTATATCCTTTTTTTGAATCTCAATTTTTTCAATAGCATTTATCATTGGCAATTCTTCACCAGGAGTTAAATTTAGTGAATTGTAATCTAATTCTATTGAAAAACAATCCTCAAGTGGCGATGAAATGATAATAGTATTAAAATCAATAGTACCTAATTTAGAAAAAGCTTTAGCAGTCAAAGTTTGTCCAACCTGCAAAAACTCAATATAACGCATGAAATATTGAGGTAATACTAAATCTAATCTATCATCAAATATTTTTTCAATATCACAAGTCATTTCTACTAAATTTGAATCTTTAGAGAATATCAATGCAATTTTTTGCCCTTCAGTAAATAATTCCATAACTAATATTATAGATAAATTAAACTAAATTGACAACTAAAGTATCTCATATAAATGACCTAAATTAATAAGGTAAAGCCTCTATAAATTCTGGAACTTTTTCATTAGTCATAGGTTTTTCTTTAATCTTAAATTGTTTTTCTGAATAAGATATCCAGTTAAAAGCTTTTACTGATGAAGCTGTGTCGATTTTACCATCGATAATAGATCTAAATTCTTTTGTATTTTTCATTGGTAATTGAGGTATCAAATCAAAATCTTCTGGTCTAATATTATTTCTATTATCTTCACCTGTAAGCATAATTAAAAGCTTATTAAATGAAAAATCACCAAAAGCACCCATTCCTGATATAACTTCATCAGATAATCTACCTAAGACTGTAAGTTTGGCATTATCGTTTAAAATATTATATTTTCCTTTTATAAACAAGGACATTAATGGACCTTGAGATTGCAATAATCTAATATCTGCAATACCATCTTGTAAATCCACATCTCCACGCAAATATTTAAATAAGCCAGTATCTTTTAGTGTAAGAGCTTTTGCTATAACGCTAAAAGAGGTCCTTAGCATATTATCCGCAATAACATTCTGTGCGTATAATAGATGCTCTAATTTCCCTAAGGTAGACATTCGACCGTTATTTATAATAAATTTCAAATTCCCACTTAAAGATTGTTTTGATGTTAAATCTCCATTTAGTTTAGCATCAAAATCCATAGTGCCACTTATATCATCTTTTCTAAGAGATATAACATTAAATATTGGTTCTGCACTTACGCCACGTGTCATAAATTCCGCATCATAGATTTCATTTTTTAAATTATATTTAATAGCACCTTTTAATTTACCATTAAATAACTCTGCAGATATTTTTTTTACATCTAAAATATTATCATTAAGCTCAAAATTAGCAGACAATGCAGATAAATATAACGGAGAGCCGTATAAATCAATGAATGCTCTTTCTGAATAAAAAGTCCCGTCACTGATTTTTATAGGTAAAGATTTTATCAATGGAACATCTTTATACATTAATATAGTATCAGTACTAAAGTATTTTGATTTTATATTTAAATTTTTTACATTTAAGTATTCTGAGATATCTGTAGATACAAGCGCATTAACTCCCATTGAAATATCTGCTAATTTTACTTGAGGAGCATTTAATACTAACTGAGTTTTATTAAAATCAAAAGAACAGCCAGTTACAGAAAGGTTTAAAAGCTCATTATATAAATTTTGTAAAACTAATTGTCCGATAATATCAGGCTTTTTATAATCGCCATTAATAAATAAATCACCTTTTATTTGCGCTAATGTATCATTAAATTTTAAATTCAGCTGTTGAGGTATAAAAACTCGAAGATTTTTTAATACAGGAGTCCTTAAATTTTCAATTAAACCAGTTATTGTAAGTTTTTTAGAACCTTTTATATTTGCTTTGTAATCCTCAGAAAATTGCCCAGATAATCCAACTAAACTTAAATCTTCTATTTTTAAACCATTTTTTTCTAATTTTGCAGTTAAATTAATAACAGATGGCTCATCTAATATATCAGTTTTTTCACAAAGCATTTGATACATAATATTTTGAGTTGACTTATTTCCATTTAATGTTAAATAAACTGGAAAGCGGGTTGAATACTTTGAAAAGCTTTTTAAGTCTCTTGAATTAACATACCCTTTAAAATTAGCTACGAAATTTAACATTTTTGGATTACTAAAATTTAAAATTTCACTCTTTGCTGTAACTTTTGAATTTTTCATATAAATATTAGTATCAGGGATTTTTATATCATCCGAGTTCACCATTAAATTCAAAGAAGGAATTTTTATTTCTTCTGTATACAAAGTATTGCATACAAGATTTTGTATATAAGCAGTATTATTCTTATTTGTATCAAACTTCAATGAATCTATCGACAAATCAATTTTATCATTTTTTACACTTAAGTTTTCTATAAATAGATTTTCTTTATGAATAATATTATCTAAAGTGCCTGAAATATCAGCTATTAATGATGCTAAACCATTTTTAACACCATATTTCTCTGGTAAAAGATATTTTAATTCTACTTTATCCATTAAAAGCTTTAATTTTACACTTTTATCAATAGAGCCTTCTAATATAATTGGGGTTTGATTAACTTGTCCAATTGCTTTTTTTATATTGATAATATTGTTTGAAAAATCAATTTCAGAGTTAATATTATTGACACGAATCCCCTTAGCATCAATAGACGCGTTATTTATGTTCAAGAAACCATTTGACTTTATTTTATGTAAATCACCTTTTAGATTAAAATTAGCATACAAAATCCCGTCAATATCAGTGATATTTTTTAATTGTGAAAAATTAGTCAACAGTTTAATTTTTTTATATAAGTCTTTTATAGCAATTTCATCAGTTTTAACTTTAATATCAACAACTGGTTTTTTGGAGTTATTAACAACTCCTTCTATATAAACCTTCTTGTTAACTGCAGTATAAATATTTGACAATATGCTTGCCTTATCTCCCCAAAAAGTAAGATATACAAAGCTTTTTGGGTCTTTTTTATCTTTATCTAAAATGGAAATATTGTCAACATTAATAAATCCAGATGCCTGCGTTATTTTATCAGAATTTTTATATATTTTTAAATCAGCTATAATATCAGAATAAAAATTTAAATCTTTAATTTGTTGTAAATAATCAAAAATATCAATATCATTATTTAATTCAAAAATATTTTTTTCAGGCTCAAGAACAAAATCGTAAGTTATAAATTTATCTGAATTAATATTTAGATTACCTTTGGCCTTAACTCTTATACTTTTTGCCCCAATTCTGTCCTTCAAGTCAAACGATTGACCTACTAATGTATAACTATTTGTACTATTTTTAGATTCCTTAAATGTAATAGTATAAGCATCTAAATATATATAAGGTAATACACTTAAATTCTGTTTTTCAAATTGTTTTAAGAGTGAATCTAAATTTTCATCATCTAAATTAAGTCTAAGAGAAATTTTCTTAGCTTTTATAGAATTCACTTTAAAATTATTTTTAAATAAAGAACTCCAAGGTATATAAAATTTTACATTATTAAATTGCGCAAATTTTTCTCCATTTTTATATGTAACATGAACAATTGGCGCTTTTACCTTTAAATTCGGGCCAAATCGCAAAACAAGCTTATCTAAATGCGCATTAACTCCAAGCTCACTTGTTATCTGTTCTTCAATTATCGGTATTAATTTTGAAGCTCTTATTGGAATAAAACAAATAGTAGTAAAAAATGCTACTAGAAAAAATACTATAAATATTATTTTTCTATATTTTTTTAAATTTTTCATATTAAAAATCTAATCTCTCTCCATTTTCTTTATCAAAGAAATACATATCATTTACTGATATCTTTATTATTGTTTTTTCTGAACAATCATAATCTATCGGAACTCTTGCTGAACATTTAGCATTATTTAGTTCAAAATACACAAACTTTTCTCCACCAGTCATTTCAACCAACTCAGGCAAAACTGTTATAGAACTATCGCCATTTAACATTTTTTCAGGTCTAATACCAACAGTTAAATCTGTTTTACCAAAGTCTTTTGTAAGCATAAAATCTTGATTATTAATTTTAAATGTGTTATTTTCAACCCTAATATCAAAAAAGTTCATTTGTCCAATAAATCCTGCTACAAACTTATTTTTAGGCATATTATATATATTTTCAGGAGTATCAACTTGTTGGATATTACCATTATCTAATACAACAATTCTATCCCCCATAGTAAGAGCCTCTGTTTGATCATGCGTTACATAAATAAAGGTTGTACCGAGCTCTTTATGTAATCTCTTAATTTCTGCACGCATCTGAACACGTAAATTAGCATCAAGGTTTGATAACGGCTCATCCATTAAAAAAACTTTTGGATTTCTTACTATTGCACGCCCTAAAGCGACTCTTTGTCTTTGTCCACCAGAAAGTTGTTTAGGCTTACGTTCTAATAGCTCTTCTAAGTTCAAAGCTTTTGCAGCCTTAAGCACTTTTTCTTTAATTAAATTTTTATCTAACTTTCTCATTTTTAATCCGAAAGCCATATTTTCAAAAACTGTCATGTGAGGATATAAAGCATAACTTTGAAAAACAAATGCTATATCTCTGTCTTTTGGATGGACATTATTAACCAATTTATTATCAATATAAATTTCACCAGAAGTTATTTCTTCTAAACCAGAAATCAGACGAAGTATAGTAGATTTTCCACATCCTGATGAACCAACAAGAACAATAAATTCCTTATCTTTTATTTCTAAATCTATGTTATTAATAATATTTTTTTTGCCATCATAAGACTTAACAAGTTTTTTTAAAACAACGTTACTCATTTTATTCACCTATTAATATTAATTTGCACCTTGCGGAATTAATATATTAAAGCTTGTATTTTTTAAGATTTTGGATTCAACCCAAACCATACCGTTTAAAAGTTGTACGCTATTTTTAACACAAGCTAGAGTTAAAGCTCTTAATAAATTTTTTCTATTTGAAGTATCTACAATCTTGTATGGATCAAACATTGATTCTAAATCATTTTCAGATAGCAATAAAGAACTACTAGAAATTGAAATTAAAATAAAATTTGCCCCAAACAAATTTTTACTTTTAATAAAATCTTCGTCAGGCACAGATAAAGAAACTACAATTTCTCCCATGTCAACCGATTTTAAAACAACTTCTAATGTATTTTGAATAATATTTTTTACAATATTCTCATCTGATACAATAGTTTTCTTTAAGCCGTCTTCTAATTGAATATTCCATTTTAAATCTTTACCTTTATATAACTGTTCATTAAATTTAACAATTGAATTAACGCAACTTACAATATCAAAAATTTTTAAATCAGGAGAGTTCATTTCAACTTCTGATTGCGATAACTCTAACAATTTATTCACAAAATACATTAAATCAGAAGAATTTTTCTTAATAATCTTAATATATTTATCTTGTTGCTCAGTCATCTCTCCACCTAAACCATCAGACATAGCTTGAGAGAAACCTACTATTGATTGCAAAGGCGATTTCAAGTCATTTGCGAGTTTCAATAAAAACATGTTTTTATTACGATTTTCTCTTTCAATATCTTCTTCTGACGGTTTAATTTGAGAAGCTGCAAAATTAATACAATCTCTAAACGCCATCACATACCCATCAGAAATTTCTTTTGCAGTCATATCAAAGTAAATTTCTTTACCAATAAGCTTTGTTATCACTTGATGTTCAGAGATTAGCGCACTTGTAATAAGGTTTTGCACATTCTCTATAAAATCAGCGATATTAGATGTTAATAAATGCATCTTTGATGTTTCAAAAATTTCTGCTGATTTATCATTTACCCAAAGAATTTTACCGTCTTTATTACAATAAACAGTTGCATCTGGTAAAGCCTTTTCCATATCTATATCATTTGTTTTGAATAAAATTTTCTTAATATCCATAATGTAATTCCTTAAAACTTTCAACAGTATTTTAACACAAAACAAAAATTAAAGGCTTAAGAAATTATTAACTATATGAAGAATTGTAATTTTTTGTATTAATATTTAATATTATGAGGAATTAATTATGAAATACAAAGACTATTATGAAACTTTAAATGTAAAACGTGATGCTAGCGATGCAGAAATTAAATCTGCATATCGTAAACTTGCAAGAAAATATCACCCTGATGTTAATAAAACAAAAGAAGCAGAAGAAAAATTCAAAGATATAAATGAAGCTTATGAAGTACTAGGAGATAAGCAAAAAAGACAAAGATATGACAGCCTAGGTTCTAATTGGCATGGCGGAGCAGACTATACTCCACCACCAGGATTTGAGAATTTTAACTTCAACTTTAATCAAGGAGGAGCTCAAAGCTTTGATTTCGGTGGCTCTGGTGGATTTTCAGATTTCTTTTCCTCTTTATTTGGAGATATGATGTCAGGACAGAGTTCATCTAGCCATGGTGCATTCTCAGGTTTTGATTTTGGAGGTCAGACTCATCAAAAAACAAGACGAAAACCCGAGCAAACAGATGAAAATCTTGATATTACTAAAACACTTAACATTACAGCTAAAGAAATTTTTGATAAAAAACCTATTTCTGTTACATTTTCTGATATGGAAAAATGTGGCTATTGTAATGGAGGAGGCTATTGTTCTCATTGTGGTGGCACTGGAATCCTATCTACTCCAAAAACAGTAAAAGTTAAACTGCCTAAAGATGTAGCTGAAGGAATGAAAATTCGTTTAAAAGGTGAAGGTAAGGCTAATAAATATGGACAAAAAGGTGATTTATATTTAATTTTACATATTAAAGATGCCGAATATGAAATTAATGGAGCTGATTTAACTAAAGAAATCGAAATAACTCCACCAGAAGCTGTTTTAGGAACGAATAAAGACATAAAAACTCTTCATGGTAATATCAACATTAAAATACCAGCAGGAGTTTCTACCGGACAAGCTTTAAGACTCAAAGGCCTTGGGCTACCTTCAAAAGAAGGTTTTGGAATATTAAATGCAAAAATTAAAATTGTTATACCTAAAAACTACAGCGCTGAGGTGAAAGAACTTTATAAAAAAATACAAGAACTAAGCTAATTTATAATACAAGGCTTTTGTGATATTATAATAACCATGATTGATAGATATTCAAGAGAAGAAATTAAAAGAATTTGGGATTTAGATAGCAAATTTAACTATTATTTAAAAGTTGAACTAGCTGTATGTCAGGCCTATGCTCGCCTTGGCTTAATCCCAATGGAAGCAGTTAGAGAAATTAAAAATAAAGCTTCTTTCACAATTGAGCGTATTGATGAAATCGAAAAAGAAGTACGCCATGACGTAATAGCTTTTCTAACAGCAATAAATGAATCAGTAGGAGCAGACAATGCTAAATACATTCACATGGGACTTACTAGTTCAGATGTAATAGACACAGCTTTTGCACTACAAATAAAAGATTCATCTGATATTATTCTAAAAGAACTTGAAGATCTTATTGCAATAATAAAAACAAAGGCACTAGAGCATAAAAACACTATTTGTATTGGCCGCTCACATGGTGTTCATGCTGAAATAATGACATTTGGATTTAAGCTCTTAAATTGGCTAGATTCTTTAGAAAGAGCTAAAGATAGCTTTATGAATGCTCTTAATGAAATTTCTGTGGGTCAGATTTCAGGCCCAGTTGGTACATATTCAAATATTCCAACTGATATAGAGGATTTAGCTTGCGCGGATTTAGGACTAAGAGCTGCACGAATTTCTACTCAAATTATATCAAGAGATAGACACGCAAAATTCATGTCAGAGTTAGGTATAATTGCGAGTCTAATCGAACAATTTGCAACAGAAATTAGACATTTACAAAAAACAGAAGTCCGTGAATTAGAAGAAGGCTTTGGCAAAAATCAAAAAGGTTCATCAGCTATGCCACATAAGAAGAATCCTGTTCTTTGTGAAAACTTATGCGGTCTTGCACGTGTTGTTCGTGCAAATATGATAGTTGCTTTCGAAAACATTAATTTATGGCATGAAAGAGATATTTCTCACAGCTCAGCAGAAAGAATTATTTTTCCAGATTCATTAATCTTGGTAGATTTTATGCTTTCCAGATTTAAAAATGTTGTTGAAAACCTTGTTGTACATAATGAAAACATGGAAAAAAATATTAATCTCTATGGTGGTATCGTGTTTTCTCAAAAAGTATTATTAAAATTAGTAGAAAAGGGATACACTAGAGAAGATGCCTATAGAATTGTACAAAAACACGCATTACAAGCTTTAAATGGTGGTAATTTTAGAGAAGGCCTTGTTTCTGAAGATGTTTTATCAACTGAAGAATTAGATTCTTGCTTTAATACAACAGATTACTTAAATAATATTGAAAAAATTTATACAAAATTTTAATTTTATAACCTTAAATCTAATATTTTACCATCAATTGTAAATATTTCTAACGAAATGTAACAATATTGTTAAGTTTTGTTAGAAATATTTAAAACTGTGGCATAGAGAATATATTAAGGATATAATATAATAAGTTGAGGATATAGTACTATTGTCTAAAATAAGAAGCTCAAGCAAAGGAATATGTGAATATTGCGCAAAGTTAGCGCGTAGCTTGATGTACCCTCTCGGGAGGGAGGGAGATAGAACCCTCTATCCGTGCACCTTTCAAGGGGGTGGACATGGATAAGTTGAAATTTAAAAGTGGAAAATGGAAAGATTTTACCGTCATTGCTGTACGTGTCATGCTGAATTTATTTCAGCATCTTACTGGCTTGGTGTATTTACTTCAGGCTTCTAAGATCCTGAAACAAGTTCAGGATGACAATGAAAGGGTAAATGTAGGGGTAAATATAGACGTGAAAGGCAGGTATAAAGCCTTTGCAACAGATCTTGGAGTGTTCAATTCAAGCGTGAAAGACGGGTATAAAACCTTTGCTACAGATCTTGGAGTGTTCAATTCAAGCGTGAAAGAGAGGTGTAAAAAATGCTTAGCATAAACACCAACCTTTCAAACTTAATAGCTCAAAACAGTTTAAAATCGGTATCAAGCGTCTTGAACCAAGCAGCAGAGCGTTTAACAACTGGCTATAAAATAAATAGCGCAAA
>JAFUMP010000038.1 GCA_017482685.1 bacterium
GTTTATTACTAGAAAAAAATATATTATTGTCGCATTGCTAGGAATATTGTTTATATGTGGATTAATAATAATTCCAACAATTAAAACAAGCGTACGTCCAAAAGGAGAATTTACCATTGTGATTGATGCTGGACATGGTGGGTTCGATGTCAAGTAAAGACTGTTAAATTTTTTAAATTTTTTCAAAATAAATTGCCATATACCCAAAATCGGATATATGGCTTTTTTTATTTACTTTCCAACATTTTCAAAATCTCTTTATACTCATCTTGAAAGTTAAAAGTGATTTCTATATTTGTCGGTGTATGAACTATAATCTTCTGGATTAAATCTTTAACTATAATCTTGTTGAGAGATTTGATATTTTTGTATTTTGTAAAGGTCTTGATAAATTTGTTTTCTTGTAAGACTTCTATTGCATTATCGGTTTTAATGTTTTTGCTTTGAACTTCTTGTTCTTCAAGTTCTTGTTTTAATCTTTTATAATCTTCAAGTGATATTTCCAGACTTCTATACTTTTGATAAAGCAATTCTTTTTGCAACTCTATATCATTTTTAGGTTTATAAGAATTTTTGATTGTTGCTTGTTTTTCAGTTTTGACAAGTTCTTTTATAACAACTTCTATATCACAAGCAATTTTAATAAATTGCTGTATTATCTTTAAAACAACTTTTGCTAACTCTTGTGTCTTGACAATTTCACTTTTGCATAGATTGGTTGATAAACTTTTTAACTTGCATTTATAGAAAGTATATTTTCTATTTTTGTCATTTACATAAGTCATCTTTGTATTGCAATCGCCACAAATCAAAAGTCCTGAAAAGTAGTTGTCTGGTTGTGAAGAGTTGCCTTTAAAGTAAACTCTTTTTTTATCTGCGATTATGGATTGCACAAGATTAAAAGTATCTTTATCAATTATCGGTTCGTGTGTATTTTCTATTGTTATCCATTCAGACTTGGGTAACTTTTTACATTCTTTCGTTTTATAATTTATTATTTCTCTTTTGTGTTGAACCATATTTCCTATATATACCTCATTTTTCAAAATTGTTGTTACGGTATCTCTGCTCCAAATATGTTCTTTGTTTGTTAATCTATTTGTATAATAACCATCAATTTGTATTTGTTTATATTCGCTTGGTGTAGTTATACCTCTTTCACTTAATATTTTAGTTACTGCCATAAATGATTTATGCTTGATAAACAGCTCGTAAATGAGTTTGACAATATCTTTTACTTCCTCATCTATAACAAGTCTGTGTATGTCGTTTTTATCTCTTTTATAGCCATACGGAGCGACAGGCGAAGTGAATTGTCCTCGTGTTGCTCGAAGATTATATGACATCTTGCTTTTTATAGAACAATCTTTCAAATATTCTTCATTCATAAGTCCAGATAGTCCTATAAGCAATGTGTCTATCGGTTCATCATTTATTTCGCTGTCATAGTTATCGTTTAGAGATATAAACCTTGTATTAAGAGTTGGGAACATTACTTGAAGATATTTGCTCATCTCAATATAATTTCTACCAAATCTTGAAAGGTCTTTAACGACAACACAATTTATTTTCTTTGAGATAATATCACTCATCATTCTTTGAAATGCTGGTCTGTCAAAGTTTCCACCAGTATAACCATCATCAACATAGAACTTGTAAGAGTTCAAACTATCAAGAGTTTGCACAAAGTTTTCTAAATAACCCTTTTGTGATTTAACACTTTCGCTAGTTTGTCCCTTTTTATCTTCTTCAGATAATCTCACATATAAGGCAACGTTCCATTTGCCTAAAACTTGTTTTACTTGATATTTACTCGTTCTAGCCATTTGCCACCAACCTTTGAGATGTGGTTGCAAGTTCTAAAATATGTTTGTTATTCTCTATAAATTCTATTGCGATTTTATACTCATCTTTATATTTAATATCAATTTCTATTAAGTTGTTTTCGTGAATCCAGATATTATCAATAAGTTCAGTTACAATACTTCTATCTAAACTTTCTATATCTCTAAATTTCACAAAGTGGCTAACAAATGGATTATCTACTTGTGTTCCGTTCTTAAAACTTGTGATTTGTTCTTCTAATGAGTTTATTTCTTCTTCAATTTTTACAAGTTCGTTTTGTGCTTGTTCTTTATATCTTTTATATTCTGCCTGTGTGATAATCTCATTTTTATAGTCAGGGTAAAGACCATCTATATATCTAATTTTCTTTTGTTTGTCATTAAGTTTAATTTTTAGTATTTGTTCAAGATTGTCTGTTTTGTAATTTTCTAGTTTAAATTTTGTTATAAGGTCAATAATACTTTCAAAGTTCACAGCAACTTGAATATATGTTTTGATATACTCAAACACAGTATTTTCTAAATCTTCTTTTCTAATGCTATGTGGCGAACAAATTGCTTTACCACAACGTTTGAAATTACTGCAATTATAATATTCTATATATTCAGTCTTGCTATGTCCTTTACGGCTTTTCTTTTTACTCATACCGTGTTTACAAGTAGCGCAATGTAAAAATCCAGATAGTAAATCAAGTTGTTGTTTACCAAACGAAACTCTTGTATCTCTCTTTAATAAGTCTTGAACTTTATCAAAGAGAGCTTTATCAATAATTGGCTCTGTTACATTCTCAACAATAATCTTATCTTCTTGTGCGACCTGTTTGAATTTATGAACTTTGTAATTTATCTTTTCTCTATGTTTTTGAACAAGGGTGCCTATGTAAATAGGGTTAGTCAAAATTCTTCTAATTGATGAGTCCTTCCAACCAATCTTGTCGCCATAACTATTTACATACTTGTTTATCCCTTTTGAACTTTTATAAGTTGCAGGGCAAAGTACACCTTCTTCATTTAATGCAAATGCAATTTTACCCATTGTTTTGCCACTTGCAAACTCACTAAAAATTCTTTTAACAACTTCACTAGCTTCCAAATCTACAAGTAGTTTATTGCAATTTTGTGGGTCTTTGATATATCCATAAGTAGCATAAGTTCCAACAAATAATCCTTGTCTTTTTCGGGCATCAAATGCAGACCTAACTTTTAATGATATATCTCTACAATAACTTTCGTTCATTATGTTTTTAACGGGAACGATAATGTTTGATAAAGATTCGGGTTTAAGATAACTATCGCAATTATCAATGATAGATATAAATCTAACATTTAGCATTGGGAAAAATACTTCAAGATAATTTCCAACTTCCGAATAGTTTCTTCCAAATCTTGAAAGGTCTTTGACAATCACACAATTTATTTTGCCAGACCTAACATCATCAATTAGTCTTTTAAATCCCGGACGATTAAAATTAGTTCCAGAGTAACCATCGTCAACATACTCATCTACAACTTCCACATTTTCAAGTTTGTTAGCATACTCTATTAATATTACTCTTTGAGAAGTAATACTCTCACTCTCGGTTTTATTGTAAGTTTTCATAGTCCCAAGAGCTTTATCATTTTCAACATCTTCTCGTGAAAGTCTAATATAAAAACCAGCCTTCCAAAATTTCAGTGAAGAAGGCTGGTTATAATTTTTTTCAATCATAACATACTCCTTCTGATAATCATAATGGTATGCTATGAAATATTTAACACACCATTATATTATCACAAAATTTTTTATTTGCCAAGTCCCTTTTAGGAACTTTTTGAACATTCTTTAAGAGAGTTTAATAATCTCTCTTGAAAGGTTGGTCCTTCATCATCAAAGTTTAGTTTAACAGCAATGTTTCCAACTTTGAAGAAATAAGGGTTTTTAATTTGCTCCACAAAACTAATAATTTTAGATTGAACAGAGCAATTCTTATCTATTCTAATATCTCTTAAATCAACCAAATCATCAATATTAAAATTTTTTATATCTACATTTTTCAAGCTGTCAAGCTCGTTAGTTTGCAAGGTTAAATACTCCATACAATAATATATTTCTATTAACCTTTTTATTATGCAAATTATTAATGATTTGTTTTGTTGATATGTTGTTAAGTTTATAAATTTTCATTCGTTTCTCCTCGTAAAATTAAATATTTTTGTTCAGTTCTATAAAGGTATTTTCTATATCTAAATTTTTGAGAAAGAACGACTAATAAGTCCTAACTTCTTTCTGCTTTTCTATATTCCTAATTTGTTATTTTTCTTGCCTTCGCAGAAAAAATCGGTTGTCTGGGTATCCCAGCAGACCGAAAGAACGACGAGAAAACATATATTTGCAGGTGTTTCTCTAAAAAGCCCTAAAAATAAGGGCTTTTAGAGGCACCAAGTGGCAAATAGTTTCTCGCTTATCCTGTTTTCTATAATCTCTATGTAAAAACCTACATTTCGGCTTGGTCTTCTCGCAATTCTACAAGTTGACTATACCTAATGCTTTCTAGTTTTTCCATATAATCTTGAAATGCTTTCATAATCTCAAAATCCACCTTTTTTGAGATTTCCATACATTCAACAATTTGGTCAAATAGACCTTTCTTTTGTGCATATTTTTGCGA
>JAFUMP010000039.1 GCA_017482685.1 bacterium
TAATACATTTCTATATTATCAAAATCTTTGTATGTTGCTGGTGTATTAGATTTTATGAAATCATCCATTTTTTTATTTATATAATCATATTTAGTATTGAAACCTTGTTTGCGATAAAAAATGTGTGGGATACTATATGGAGTGTAACCGTAGTTTGCTCTTAAATGTATATTGCCTTGGCAATTATTTTGTTTGCTGTAGAATTTTGCAAAATCTATCATTGCTGAACCTAATCCACAATTTTTAGGTTGTGACAATATTCGCCAAATATAAAGTGATGGAATATTTTTACCATCACGTTTTATTTTTTCAGGTCTAGTAATCATAACACAACGTTCATGCGGTCTTTTGGTTCTTAGCATAATAAAAATATTAGTATTTAAATCATCAAAGAATGTAAGTCCTGTTTTATATACAACTTCTTCAGGAGTTTTTCCTAGCGGACGGTATTTTATTGGTGCTGGTCTGAGTTTTGTAATCATATTCATACTAGAGATAAAACGTAAAAAAATAAAAATTGCGCAAATTTATTTTTTACGTGGTTTATTATCCATATAAATTATTAAATGAAGGATTTTATATGCAAATTTTAAAGATAGATTCTACAAATTTTAATGGCAAATATAATAAACCCATCAAAGAAGTTGCAAAAAAAGTTACAGAGAGTTTTGCTAATAACCCACAAACTCCTGCGGTTTTGGCTGGGTTAACTGGACTAGCAACAATAGGTGCAACTAATATCGTTCTTGAACAAAAAAAAGAAAAAAGTTTTGAAAGAACTTTAGAAGAAAACTATTTTAAATTACCTAAAGGTGCAAGCCCTGATGTTTTTCAAAAAGCAAGCGCAGCTTATTTATATAATGGCAATGATGTTTTAGTAACAGCGCCAACAGGTACTGGAAAAACGGCAATAGCTCAGTATGTAATTTCTAAAAATCTTGAAGAGGGTAAAAAGACTTTTTATACAACACCATTGAAAGCATTGAGTAATGAGAAATTAAGAAGTTTTAGGAAGATTTATGGTGAAGATAATGTTGGTATAATTACTGGTGATACTAAGATTAATGAATATGCTCCAATTGTTCTTATGACTACTGAAGTTTATAGAAATATGATTTTTGCAGAACAATTTAAGGGACATAATCCTATTTTAGATGATTTAAAAACTGTAATTTTTGATGAATTACATTATATTGGAGATGTAGATAGAGGTGGAGTTTGGGAACAATCTATAATATTTTCAGATCCAGAAACTCAGTTACTTTCTCTATCAGCGACTGTAGGTAACAATGTTGAAGTAGCAAAATGGATGGCTGAGTCTAGAAATTTAAAATACCATAAGCCAAATATTTCTACAGAAGAAAATCACGAATCCGATTTTAATAATATTCAAAGAGTGCCTAAAGAAACTGTAGGATTAATAAATGTTCCAACTGAAAATAGACATGTACCGTTAGAGTTTACTAACATGATGATTTTAGGTGAAAAAGCTCAAAAGTCTAGAGTAAAACCTAAAAAATGGACAAAAGCGGAAGCCTCTGTTTATAAGCCTCTTACTCCTAATGGAGAGGATTATGCAAAAATGGTAAAAATGCTAAAACGTGAAGATAAAATCCCTGCAATATTTTTTATTTTTAGTAAACGGGGTTGTAAGAATGCATTGAATTATTTGGCTCATTATGGTGAAAAATTAAACAGTGAGGCTGAAATTAATCAAATAAGAGAAATTATTGATAGTTATAACAAAAAAGGAAAATATCTTGGTGAAACTTTAAATTTAAAGGCTTTGGAAAGTGGTTACGCAATTCACAATTCGGGATTGTTACCTACTCAAAAAGAATTAATAGAAGAGTTATTTCAGAAAAAATTAATTAAAGTAGTTTTGGCAACTGAAACTCTTTCGGCAGGAATTAATATGCCAGCGAGAACTACTGTCATAAGTTCATATCTTAAACCGACATCAGAACCTAAAGCTATTAATGGTAAACGAGAATTGACAGCAAATGAATTTCATCAAATGGCAGGACGAGCTGGTAGACGTGGAATTGATGTAAAAGGTTATTGTTATACTATGAGTATGGATGCTGGTCAAAAAGCATTTTTTGATAAACTTATTAAGTCAGAACCAAATGAATTAAAAAGTGCATTTAATAATCCAGATTATTCTTTTGTGGTAGGTTATTATGATGTTCACGATTCTGATGATTTAATTCAAGAAATTGCAAAAAGATCTTTCTTCTGCTATGACCCAAATAAAGATGTATCAGAAGCTAAACAAAAAGAATTTATGAAAAGTTTTGGCTTAAAACGTAAAATTCTTCGTAAGTTTGATTATATGGATTCAGCTCATGGATTAAATGCTAGAGGGTATCTATTGACTAAATTGAATGGTTATGAGCAAATTCCTATAATTAATGCTATTGATTCAAAAAGGCTTGTAGGACTTAATCCTATGGAGTTAGCTTGTGTAATTGGTGGTTTTGCAAACCTTCAATTTGTTTATGATGGTAAAAAAGATGCGAAAGATGAAAAAATAAAAATACCTTTCCGTCATGAGAATTCAACTGTAGAATTTTTTGTAACGAATGAAGAGAATAAAATAAATCAATATAATAATGATGTCTCGAAATTAGATATAAATCATAGAGATGTTGAATTTAATAACAATGTTATTCATCATGTTTATGACTGGGCGAATTTAAATAATATTAATGCAAATCCTGTAGAAAATTGGAAAAAGATTATCCATAATTCAGATGCTTATCCTATAAAAGATGAAGGTACTTTGTTTGAAGAAATTACTAATACAATAGATTTGTTAAAACAAGTGACAGAAATTTGTGATGAAGGTGAAAGAATCGCAAATAATGATTATGAGAAAAAATATTATGTAGAACTTAAAGCTACGGCAATGGAAGCTATTAAGTTATTGTCAAAAGAGCCGATAGTATAAAATAAAAAATGGAGATTCTTTGAATCTCCATTTTTTTATTTTATACCTCTTGTGAGAGTTTAATTGCTCTGTCTAAATCTTCAATAATATCATCGATATCTTCTAATCCAACGGAAAATCTCATAAAATCATCTGTTACTCCACAAGCAACTTTTTGCTCGTCACTCAATTGTCTATGAGTAGTTAAATATGGGTAAGTTATAATACTTCTTGTATCACCAATGTTTGTCGTATGGATTGGAATAGTAAGTGAGTTAATAAACTTTTCGCCAGCACTTGCTCCACCTTTTAATCCAAACCCAATAATAGAAGAACATCCTTTTGGTGTGTATTTTTGAGCTAATTCATAATATTTACTGCTCTTTAGTCCAGGATAATTTACCCAGCTAATACAAGGATGAGATTCCAACCATTCAGCGATTTTTAGTGCGCTATCACAATGTCTTTGCATTCTAAGTGATAAAGTTTCTAATCCGCTTATTGTTAAATATGAATTAAATGGACTTGGACAAGATCCCATATCCCTTAAAATTTGTGCTCTAGCTTTTACAATATAAGCAGATTTTCCAAACGCTTCTGTATAAACTATTCCGTGATATGATTCATCAGGAGTTGTGAGTTCAGGGAATTTACCAGAAGCTTCCCAATCGAAGTTCCCCGAATCAATAATAGCACCGCCCATTGCATTTCCATGCCCTGAAATATATTTTGTAGTTGAATGAACCACAATATCAGCTCCCCATTCTATCGGTCTGCATAAATAAGGGCTTGGAATGGTATTATCAACAATTAAAGGAATTTTATGTCTGTGAGCAACTTCTGCAAGCTTTTCAATATCAATAATATTTAAAGCTGGATTTGAAAGTAATTCAATAAAAATACATCTTGTTTTATCAGTAATTTCACGTTCAAAATCTTCAGGCTCTTCTCCTTTTGCAAATTTAACATTTATACCAAGTTTTTTAAAGGTAGATGAAAATAAATTACAAGTTCCGCCATAAAGAGTTGAAGCTGCTACAACTTCTTCTCCAGTGCTTGTGATATTTAAGATAGCTGCCGTAGTTGCAGCTTGACCTGAAGAAAAGCTCAAAGCGCCAACTCCGCCTTCAAGTTCAGCAAGACGAGCTTCTAAGATATTATTTGTAGGGTTTGAAAGTCTTGTATAAATGTCACCAGCAACCTTTAAATCAAAAAGCCCTGCTCCACGTTCTACAGAGTCAAAATCAAATGCCGTTGTCGGATAAATTGGTACATTTATACACATTTGATGTTCTTTTGGATTATGTCCGGCATGTAATAATTTTGTATCGAATTTCATTTTTAATATCCCTTTCAATTAAATGGTGCGGATTATCCGCACCATTGCTAAAAAAATCTACATTCCTACCATTTCTTTAACTTTTCTTCTTTGAATCTTTCTTGTTGCAGTTCTAGGAAGAGCTTGGTCTGTAATTGTTATGTTAATAGGACGTTTATATGGTGCAAGTTGTTTAGAAAGTCGCTTAACTTCATCTTTAATAGCTTTATCTAATTCTGCACCTTGATACTCAGCTTTAATCTGTTCAGATGGAACTATAACAAGTGCAATGTCTTCTGTGCCGTCTTTTGCACCACCTTCACGAGAAGCTCCAAAAACGCAAAGCTCTGCAAATTTATCACTTTTTTCTAAAACAGCTTCTACTTCTTCTGGGAAAACTTTTTTGCCACCAGAAAGTACAATCATGTTTTTGATACGTCCTGTGATGTAAATATTTCTATTTTCCAATCTAGCTTTATCACCTGTATGGAACCATCCTTCAGAATCAATAGCTTCAGCTGTTAACTCTGGTTGATTATGGTAGCCTTTCATAATTGAAGGACCTCTTAATAATAATTCACCAGTTTCAGGATCAATTTTACCTTCAAACCCTGGTAATAATTTACCAACTGAACGTAAATCACGATTCCAACCGCTGTTAAATGACGCAACAGGGCTTGTTTCTGTTAAACCGTAGCCTTCATATACTTCAATACCGATTCTACGGAAGAATTTTGCTGTTTCAAAATCATAAGGAGCTCCGCCTGACATAAACGAACGGAAATGACCGCCAAAACAGTTATGTAAACGTCTAAATAAAATCTTTTTAATCCATCTAAAAGGTAAGAATTTTGCTACGTAATGGAAATTGAATTTGAATAATGTTTGATAAAATTTTGGAGCATTTCTCATTTCTGCTTCAAGAGTTGTTTTCATTAATCTTAAAAATGCAGGAACAGAAATCATAAAGTTAATTTTTCTATCTTTAATAATATTCAAAATATCTTTTGGTTTAAGGCTTTGCGTATAATATACAGAGAATCCCATATTTAAGAAAGTTGCAAAACCAACTGTCATTTCAAATAAGTGATTCATTGGTAAAATTGAAAGGATTTTTGTATCTTTCTTTGGGAATATAGGTTCCATTACCGTTTTTAAGTCTTTAAGCTGTGCTAAAATATTTCCGAAAGTAGTTTCAACACCTTTTGGATTTCCTGTTGTTCCAGAGGTATAAATGATAAACATTCTTGAATTTCTGGAACGATGACGCCATTTGCAAGAGTAGTTGCAAGGAATTGTGTACAAACTAGGTAAGCCACCTGATACAGGTTGTTCGTCCATAACTATGATATGTTTTATTGAAGGAACGTTTTTTTGTAGCTCTAAAGCTTTATCAATATATGTTTGAGAAACTAACATTACAGAAGGTTGGCAATCTGTAAGAATAGAAGTTAATTCATATATTGTAAGTTTGATATCTAAAGGAACTGTAATCATACCCGAGATTACTGAACCCAATACGCAAACACCGAATTCTGGTTTTGATTCAGAAAGAATTGCCATTTTTTCTTCTTTTTGAACACCTAAATCGTTTATAAGATAAGATGCTAATCTTCTTGCCATAAGTCCAAGACCGTCATAAGTTAGCTCTCTCCAACCAAAGCTAGTTTTCATACCTAATGCAGTTTTACGAGCATAGCTATTTGTTTTATCTTCTAATAATGAAAGTACGTTTGTATCACGCTTTCTCATACTTCCTCCTTAATTTAAACCTTTTTAGAATAACATTATAACATAAAAAAAAGAGGTCTTAGCCTCTTTTTTTTAAATTGTTACAATTTATTTGAACTTATTCATGCAAAACTACTTCACCTGTTTCTAAGGATTTTTTTACATCCATAACTCGTTGGTTTGAGCTACCGACCCAGTGAAGATTGTTATCTAAAAGAGCTTCTACGAACTTACCTTCGCAAAGCACGTCAATATCTGCGATATCTGGAATATCTTTAATTTCTTCCCATAAAAATCCTGTATATAACCAAATAGTTTTGTTTGGTAATTCTTGACGGATTTTTTTCATTAATCTAAACACTTCTTCTCTATTGAATGGATGTAATGGATCGCCACCAGAGAAAGTTATACCAGAGCAATGAGGTTTAGCTAAAGCTTCAAACAATTCTTTTTCTGCATTTTCATCAAATGGAAGCCCGCCAGCAACGTCCCAAGTGATTGGATTTTGACAATTATGGCAATGATGTGTACAGCCTGAAACCCAAAGTACAACCCTTAATCCATCGCCGTTAAGCATATCATCTTTTGTTATATTGTGATAATTCATTTCCCCAAATTCTCCTCTATTAGAAATATTGTACAACTAACAAAAGTTATTTTCAAAAATTTAACAATTCTTCAAATACTATGCTTGGTGCTTGGTCAATTTCTTTCCCAAAAGATTTAACTTTCAATGGTGCTGTTATATAAAGCTTTTTCTTCGCTCTGGTTACTGCAACATAAAATAATCGCATTGATTCTTCGCAAGAAAACTCTTTTAGTTCAAGCTCCGATTTAACCTTGTATTTTGGATTAAACCCTCTTACTTCTTCCATAAATGAAGTTGAAGATTTTAAATTTGCTTGATTAACATCCATATTTAACATTTTTTCGGAAAGTTCCGGCATGAATACATAATCAAACTCATCACCTTTCGATTTATGAAGAGTCATGATTTGAACTTTTCCTTTAACAGCATTTTCATCTTCTTCTTCCGAGAAGAATTTAAATCCGCTTAAACTTGGACGTTTAGCGAGTGCGTCTAATCTTTCAAGAGTCAAATTATAATTAGAATTGTTATTTAATTTTCTTACCAAAGTGCCGATTAAATAAACATTTGATTTTTCGATATCAGATGTGTAATAGAAAAGTCCTATTTTTATAACTAATTCTTCTAAAGGCATGGTCGAACAGTTTAGCCAATATTGCATATCCCACAAGAATTGTGCTAAATCTTCTGATTCTATTTCATCACCATTTTTTGTAATAAAAGGTGCTTCGCTGTTTCGGATTTCTAATTGTAGGCGTGGTTTATAAAATCCATATTCGCTTAATGTTTCATAAGTAGTAGCTAAAGCTTCGTTATCAAAAGGAGTTTGCAAATATTTCAAGATCGAAAAAATACTATTAAATACAGATTTTTGCCCCAAAGATTCGCTTCTTGTAATACTCTTAAACCCAGCATCATTAACAAATTGAGTCCAGTTTGCAACTTGATAATTCCCTCTCAAAAGAATTCCTATTGTCGCATCTTTGTTTCTTGTAAGAATATTTTTTATTTCTCTAAGCACAAAATTCTTTTCTTCAAAAGTTTTTTCAAAAGTCTTTGCAAAAACTGCATTTTCGCTTATTGGGTTTTTACCTTCAACTCCTTGCATCATGCTTTTAAAGAAAGCTTTTGGTAAAAGTTTTTCTCCCCAGAGAATTGTTTTATTAGCTAAATCCATGACTTCTTGTGTGCATCTTTGTGAATGATTCATTTCAACAAGCTTGTCTGAGTTTTGAATAAACGCTCTAAACCCTTCTACATCAGCGTTAGAAAATGTCGTTGTAATAGCTTGGTTTATATCACCACAACGAATTAAGTTTTTATGTTTTCCACTCAATAAACCGATTAATCTCTGCTGAATCCCTGATGAATCTTGAGCTTCGTCCTCAATAATATACTCACAAATTTCTTGATAATGTTCTAAAATATCTTTATTATTTTCTAAAAGTTTTACCGAAAATAATAAAATATCATCATAATCAATCAAGTTAGCTTCATCTAATTTTTGTTGATATTCTTTATAAAAAGTTTTGAATTTTTCGATTTTTTTATCAGTTGTCGGTTTATTTATATCGCCTTCTTGAAGTTTCATTACAGAAATTGCTCTATCAAAATCATCTAAATCTGTTTTTGTAAACTTGCCATCAATACTTTTTAAAATTCTCATTCTTTGAGTATCATCACAGATTTCAAAATCTGAAGCCAAGCCTAATCTCTCGTAGTTAGAATTATCTTTAATTATTCTAAGCGCAAGACCATGAATCGTGCTTATATTTGGAAGCTGATTGGAATTAGGCGCCATGTTTTTAATTCTTTCACGGAAATTTCTCGCAGCAGATTCCATGTAAGTAAGTACAAAAATATTTGAAGGTTTTATCCCTTTATCTAAAAGTTTCATGATAAGCGCAAGAAGAATTGTCGTTTTTCCTGCTCCAGGAACAGCAGAAATCGCCATTGAACCTTTTTCGTAATCTAAAACAGGCTTTTGATCATCTCTTGGTGTAATTTTAAATACTGGTTTTGCATCTTCTTCTTTTTGAATATCAGATACAAGATATTCTTCAATTCCGCCTAAGTTTTCTGCTCCTGTTGGGTCAAATAAACTTGAAAGCGCATAAGTTTTTTCTTTTGCTAAAAGAAGAAGTTTTCTCAATATTCTTGCAGTTTTTTGACTAGATAAGAAAATATCGTCTTCAATTGTATATTCATCTTTTGTCCAGTCAGCTTGCATAACCCATGCGTTATAAAGCGGACCAATATCATTCTTAACCCAATCCGAATGCGAAACATCTAGCCAAAATTGGTATTTTGTAGAAATTTTATTATCAATGATTTTTTGTGGAGTTGCGATTATTAAATCGTTATCTAAAATTTCTAAAGTAGAGCTTGGATTTTCTGCAATAATTGAATTTTCAATTTGATTAATAATATCAGAAATCCTTTCTTTTACAATATTTACACCCAAAACTTTTTCAAAATCTTGAAGTTGTTTTATAAAGAAATTAAATTTGTTTATTTTAGTTTCATCAACAAAGTCTACAACACGATAAAACATTTCATAGACTTTTAAAGAAAGCTTAATATCTTTATTTTTTATTTTTTCAAAAGCGTTATAAAAGTTTTCATATTTTTCTGAATAATTTTCAACTTCTAAAAGTGGAAGTAGTTTTGTTTTAGAATAAGCTTCTAAGATATTTTTGCAATATTTTAAAGGTATTCCAACATAGTCAGAAAGGATAACTCTTAAATCCATTTCTGAAATCTCTATTCCTTGCATGAGTTTTAAAATATTCAAACTCGCTTTTACCAAAGGATTATCAATTAATTTTTCACTGCCTGATAAAAATTGAAGATTACAGGTTTTTAATTTTTCTTTCAAAGTAAATTTAAGCATGTCATCTTGAAGCGGAGTAATTATTGAAATATCTTTAGGTTTAATTCCTTTTTTTAATAATTCTTCTATTTTTAAAACGCTATAATCTAGTATTTCTGCACGTTTTGAAAGTGAGACTAACGCAAAATTTTTCAATCTTTTTTTTGTTTTATCAATAACATTAGAAAAAATTATTTCTCCGTTTTCTTCTTGGAAAGAGCTTAGTTCTTCATCAGTTGGCGAAACAAAATCTTCTCCATTATTTACCCCTTCATCAAATAATTGTGATAATTTATATTCAATCGAAGTATCTGCACTCAAATAGCCACAACGGCTTGAACCAAGTGAGTCAAAACAAATTAGCCAATCTTTTAATTGAGGTTTTAGATATTTTATGAATTCAAAACAAACAGGTGTCATTTCATCAGCATCATCTACTAAAAGATATTTAATATTTTTAAAATAATCCGTGTTTTTATATACATGATTAAAGATTAGTGTCTGACGCAAATAATCTAGACTTCTGGTTTTTAGTGTTGAAGAAAGTAATCTTTTTATAATAAGTTCAGCATCTTCTCCAAAAGATTCTTTTAAAATTTTAGAACGCTCACGAACATCATCATTATTTAAATTATTTTGAACAATTAAAGAATATCTTCTAAAAATTTGATGAAGTAATGATTTTTTAGAATTGTATCCTTTTACTTCATGCTTTTTTAAAATTTCTTTTAATAAAAACTGGGAAACTTCGAGTCCAACAAGGTTTGGGAGTATAAAAGATTTCTCAGAAGGGATTGAATTTTCGATAAAACACCAGTTTTCTTGTAAAGTATTGTATACAATTGAAAAGAAAGAATGAATTTGTAATTTTTCAATTGCATCAATTTTTATTTCTTTTAAGATTTTATCATTTAGTTGTTTTTTTAAAGTTGAGTTTTGGACGAGAACTAGTATTTCTGATGGTTTTACACCATTAGAAATTAATTCAAGATACTTCTTGATTAACAAATTTTCTCTAAAATCGACTTTAATAAAATTTAATAACATACTCCTTATAGTGTATTTTATCAAAAACACTTGTCAAACCTCTTGTCAAATAGAAAATTTTTTTATAAGATGGTTGAGTAATCAATTACACAGACACACATTTAAGAAGGAGATTTAACATGGCTAAAGTTAAAGAAGCAAAAATTGGTATTCAAGAACAAATTATCGAATCAGCAGGTCAAATTTACAACTACCTAAATGCTAAAGGTGAAGTTTCAATCAACAAAATGAAAAAAGACCTTAGCTTAAATGAAAACTTTGCTGAAATGGGTCTTGGCTGGTTATCAAGAGAAGATAAACTTGAATATACTCAAAAAGCTAAATCAGTAACTGTAAGATTAAGATAGTTATTGAAGCCATTTAGGTTTAAAAAAAAGAACGATTCTTTTGAATCGTTCTTTTTTTTATATTAGTAATATTTTTGAAAAATATTATTTTATTTCTGTTCTTATTCTTGTATTTGAATAATACTCTTTATTAACAGCATCTTGAGCTTCAATTCTTTTAATTTTATTATTTAATTCAGGATTTGCACTTTGGCTTTGTGCTTCTTTTAAATATTTTAAAGCTGAGCGAGTATCTCCAAATTTTTCGTAAATATCTCCAATTTTAAAAAGTAAGTCATAATTTGTAGAGTCCCCGAGTTTATATGCTTTGTTATAATATTTTAGAGCTTTTCTATAAAGTTCTCGTTTGTAATAAAATTCGCCTAAATAAAAATAAGGTTTTGGGTTTGTGTTATCTATTCCTATTGCTTTTGAAAAAAAGCCTTTTGATTGTCTATCTTTGTAAAGCTTATCATACAGAATGCCTAATTTGATAGGGTATTCTATATTTGTAGGGGATTTTTTTTCTAAAACATTATATAGCATTAAAGCGTTTGTCATATCATCATTAACCGTATTATCTTTTAGCTTTAAAGCATTAAAGAAATAATCTTTAGCTTTTTCTTCGAATTCAGCTTCGTTAATTTTGCTATAATCAACAGGAATAGAATATTCTATACCTCCTTTTACCGCAGAAAATACTGGATTTATTGAGCTAAAAAAATTAATTAATATTAATAAAACTATTATAGAAACTTGTCGCATAAATTCATCTTAACATTATATAATAATTACTATTGTATCAGAAAATTTTTTAGTACAATATTTCTGAAGGGGGAAAACCTTTGAAAGAGCTTGTATGTTTAACAATTTTTGTCGTTTTATCAACACTCTTTGCTTTAGCAATGTTAGTGGCAGGGTTTGTTTGTCAATATAAAAAAGAATCTCCGATAAAAAATTCTACTTATGAGTGTGGGCTAGTGCCTATTGGTGATTCAAAAATAAAATTTGATATAAAATATTTCAACTATGCTATATTATTTTTAATTTTTGATATTGAAACAGTTTTTTTATATCCTTTTGCAGTGACATTAAATAATCTGGGTTTGTTTGCAATAATTGAAGCTTTTATTTTTATTTCAATATTACTATTAGGGCTTTATTTTGCAGTAAAACATAAAATGTTGAGGTGGGTGTAAGTGAATGTAATAGTAACCTCAATTGATTATATTTTAAATTGGAGTAGAGCTAATTCACTATGGCCATTAACCTTTGCAACATCTTGTTGCGGAATTGAGATGATGCAAACTGTTGCTTCTCATAATGATATCGCTCGTTTTGGGTCAGAAGTGTTTAGAGGGTCTCCTAGGCAAGCTGATTTACTAATTTGTGCAGGAACAATTACGCATAAAATGGCACCTGCACTTTTAAGGTTATACGAACAGATGCCAGAACCTAAATACGTAATAGCAATGGGAGCTTGTACTTGTGGAGGAGGAATGTTTGCAGAAACCTCTTATTCTGTTATAAGAGGGATTGATAAAATAATCCCTGTAGATATTTATTTACCAATGTGTCCTCCAAAGCCCGAATCTTTATTAGATGCAATAAGGCAATTGCAGAATAAAATAAAGAAGGAAACTATTTTAGAAAGAAAAAGTTTTATGGATAATCATAAAACAAACTTAAAAGAATATTGTGGGATTCTTGTAGAGGAAGATTTTACAGTAACTAAAGTCGGTGTAAAATAAGGTAGAGCTAAATTTGGGTAATTTAAAGGTTAATAAAAAACAAGAAAGCAGGTAAAAATGAATTGGGAAAATTTTAAAAATATATTTAGTGATGTAGAAACTAAGGGTGATAAACTTATTGTAAAAACAAATATTGCTAAAACTATTGATTTTATAAAGAATAATTATCATTTTGATGTTTTAAAAAATATTACCGCTGTTGATTTGAAAGAACAAGGGGTTGAGTTAATTTATCATCTTTTTAATGTTGAAGATGAGGAAGAGCTTTTAGTTTCTATTTTAGTTAATGATGTAGCTGAAAGTGTTAGCAAAATTTTTGATTCAGCTGTAGCTGATGAAAAAGAAATTTATGATCTTTTTGGGGTTAAGTTTATAGGGAATGATGAGTTAAAAAGACTTTATATGCCAGAAACTTGGGAAGGGCATCCTCTAAAAAAAGATTATGTAGAAAATGATGAGAGATTAAATTGGAATGACAAAGCTTAAACTTAATTTAGGCCCTCAACATCCGTCAACACATGGGGTTTTGAGACTTATACTTGAGTTAGAGGGAGAGAAAATTCTTTCCTGTGAACCAGATGTAGGTTATCTTCATAGGGGTATGGAGAAGATGGCTGAAAGGTTGAGCTATGTACAATATTTGCCACTTGTCGATAGAATTGATTATTTGGCGGGCTTTTTTTATTCAGAGCTAATGTGCAGAACAGTGGAAAAAGCTTTAAATCTTGAGATTAGTGATAAAGTTCGTGCAATAAGAGTTATGATGCTTGAGTTAAATAGGATTGCTTCACATTTGCTATGGATTGGCGCTTTTTTAATGGATTTGGGTGCAACCTCACCTTTCTTTTATGCTTTTAGAGAAAGAGAGATGATACTTAAATATTTTGAAAAAGTGACAGGGCAAAGAATGATGAATAATTATTTTGTCTTTGGTGGAGTAAGGCGTGATATTTTTGATTTGGAGGATGTTGAAAATATTTTAGCTACTTTAGAAAAAAAAGTTCCCGATTACGAAAAACTTATTACTGAAAACCCAATTTTCTTACAAAGAACAAGGGGTAAAGGTATATTGCTTAAAGAAGTTGCATTAAATAGTTCTATTACAGGTGTAAATTTAAGAGCTAGTGGGTTTGATTTAGATTTTCGCAAGAGGGATAAATTATATTGTGGTTTTTATTTTGAACCTGTAGTGCTTGAAGGGACTGATGCTTGGAGTCGATATAAAGCTAGGGTTTTGGAAATAATTGAAAGTTCTAATATTGTAAGGCAAGCTCTTGAATACTTAAAAAAGGAAGGCGAACTGAATCAGTCTTTAATTAATCCTTTAAATATAAAACTACCTGAAGGAGAATATTATTCAGAAATTGAAGCGCCAAGGGGACTTGCTAGTCTATATATAAAATCAACGAATGAAAAAACTCCGTATCGTTTAAAATGGAGAACTCCGTCTTTTTATGCTGTAAATCTACTAAGAAAGATTTTAGTCGGAGAATATTTAAATGATGCAATTGCGATTGCTGGTTCTTTAGATATTATTTTGCCGGAGGTTGATAAATAATGAATTATTTGTATTTTTTATATATCGAATTTTTGGCAAAATATAATATTCCTCAGCTTTTTGGAGATATAACATTTTTTGTTATTCCATGTGTAATTATTTTTGTTGCACTTTTGCTTGTAATTCTTGCTTTAGTTTTGTTTGAACGTAAACTCTTAGGTTGGTTTACACAAAGAAAAGGCCCAAATCGTGTTGGATTTTGGGGGCTATTGCAGACAGTAGCTGATGCTTTTAAATTGTTATGCAAAGAAAATGTCACACCGACGGGTGCTGATAGATTTTTGTTTAACCTAGCTCCGATTCTTATTTTTATTCCAGTAATGATATGTCTTGGTTTAATACCTTTTAGCTCAGAATTTACATTTATGAATTTTCAAACAAATCTTTTGATTTATATTGTTATTGCAACCATGCCAGTCTTGAGCATTCTTCTTGCAGGTTGGGCAAGTAATAATAAATATTCTTTAATTGGTGCAATGAGAAATGTTGCGCAAATTTTGGCTTATGAATTGCCGATAGCTTTTACTGTTTTATCAGTAATAGTGTTAGCATCATCAATGAATTTAACTCAAATAACTTTGGCACAAAGTAGTAAATTGGGTGTTTTAGGTTGGTTCTGTATTCCATGTTTTATTGGATTAGTTATTATGTTTATAAGCACAATAGCAGAACTTAATCGTTGTCCTTTTGATTTACCAGAGGCAGAAAGTGAATTAATTTGTGGATATAATACAGAGTATTCAGGCATGAGATTTGCATTGTTTTATTTAAGTGAATATGGCATGCTTTTTGCAAATTCTTTGTTGATTTCGGTGTTATTTTTTGGAGGTTTTTTATCTCCTTTTGGGAAGTATCTAACATCAGGGGTTTTGATTTATTTTGAACAAGCTTTCTGGTTATTTTTAAAATCTTTTTTAATAATTTTTATAATGATTTGGATTCGCGCAACTTTACCAAGAATGGCATCTTTTGATTTATTAAAGTTCTCTTGGGTTGTACTTTTGCCAGTTTCTATTTTGAATCTATTTTTAATGGTTATTTTAAAATATATAGGAGGTTTGCATGTTTAAAAGTATTAAATATACACTCCTAAGTATGTTTATAGTGTTTAAACACTTGTTTAAACGTCCTGTAACTTTGGAATACCCAGAAAAAAAGAATCTTGTAAATGAGTATTTTAGAGGAAAGCCTGTTGTTAATTCAAACTGTATAAAATGTGGAATTTGTATGAGAGTTTGTCCTAGTGGCGCTATTAAAATAGATGAAAATTCTTTTAAAATAGATTTAAAAAAATGCATTTTTTGCGGAAACTGTACCTTTTATTGTATAAAAGATGCAATAAAAATGAGTGAAGCTTATGAACTTGCTTCTAGTGAAAAAGAAAGCTTAGAATTAATTTATAAAATAGGAGGTGAAAATGAACGGAATATTTAACCCAATAGTTTTTTATCCTTCAGCTGTTTTAATGATTTTATTTGCGGTTTTGGCGATAAAATTTAAAAATATTTTTTATTCATTATTAAGTGCAATTGTAGTTTTTTTCTTAGCGGGTTTTTTATTTTATGTATTAGGGGCAGAGTACAATGCAGTAATCCAAATTGCTATCTATGGGGTTGCAGTTCCTGTTATTCTTGGCTTGGCGGTTATGTTTACAGATTTAAAAAAAGAAGATAAAACAACATCTAATAAAAATTCATTCTATAAAATTTTGTTACTAATTTTTAGTATAATTTTTGTTTTTTCATTGCTATTTGTTATATCTCCTTATACATTTGATTATAATTTTTCAAATTCAGTTAATTCTTATGATGTAATAAGTATTTTTGGTGAAAAATTATTTAAAAAATATGTTTTAGCTTTTGAATTTGTCTCTATATTATTAACAATGATTATTGTTGGTTTGATTTTAATAAAAAAAGATTCAAAAGATTTTGAAAGTGAGGAATTATGCAAGAAATAACGATGTTACATTATTTATTTATAAGCATGATTCTTTTTGTAATAGGAATCTTGGGTATTATTTTTTCTAAACATGTAATAAAAGTTTTGATTTCGATTGAGTTTATTCTTACTGCAGTAAACTTGAATTTTATAACATTTGCAACTTTTTTAGATAATGCTAATTTTGAGGGTTATATTTTATCGTTGTTTTATGTTGCAATAGGCGCAGTTGAATTAGCTGTCGCACTTTATATTTTTTATTTAATGTATGATAAGAAAAAATCAGAAAATTTAGATAAATATGGAGATTTATAGATTTGTTAGAATTGTTTTTAGAGAATATATATTTGACTATTTTGCTTCCGTTTTGGATTTTTTTAATCCTAATGATAGGAAGATTCTTCTCTGTATATTTGAATAAAAAATTGATTTATTTTTTAACCTTATTTTCATCAGCATTTGGCGTATTATTATCAAGTGTTGCGTTATTTAATTTACCTTCTGATAAAATTTTAGAAACATCTATGCCTTTTATGAAAATAAATGATTTTATAATAAATTGTGGTTTGCATGTCGATAAAATTTCACTTATTTTTGCTTTAGTATTATTTTTGGTTAGCTTTTTAGTTCAATTATTTTCAATTTCATACATGAAAAATGAGAAAAAAAGTTATCGTTTTTTTGCGTTTTTAAATTTTTTCAATTTTTCAATGGCAGGTTTATTTTTTAGTGAAAACTTGTTTCAGACGTATTTTTTCTGGGAGATAGCGGGACTTACATCATATCTTTTAATTGGCTTTGATTATTTAAAAAAAGAAAAATCTACAGCTTCGAAAAAAGTTTTTATAATAAATAGAATAGGTGACACAGCTTTCATTGGCGCTCTTATTTTATGTTCTTATTTTATATATGCTTATGCTCCAAATAAAAACTTAGCCACATTATCGTTAGTGGATTTAAATACAATATCTACCATTTTATATGCTTATGCTTCATCACCAATTTATGAAATTATTTGTGTAATGTTTATGATTTCAGCTTTGGTTAAATCTGCTCAATTTCCTTTTTATACTTGGCTTCAGGATGCAATGGAAGCAAAATTGCCAGTGAGTGCTTTATTACATTCAGCTACGCTTGTAGCACTAGGTGTTTATTTAACCGTTAGATTATTACCGTTTTATACCTTAGAGCCAGTGTTTTTAAAACTTTTTGTAATAATAGGTATTATAACTGCATTTATTTGCTCTTTATCAGCTTGCGCTCAAAATCACCCTAAAAAGGCTTTAGCTTATTCAACTTCTGCACAATTAGGATTAATATTTTTTGCAATTGGGGTATTAAATATCAAGGCGGGATTAGTGTTATTTATTGCGCATGCATTTATAAAATCTCTTTTATTTATAACTTTACCTAGAGAAAATGAAAAGTGGAATTACTTTAATTTCATTGTTTTTTTAATAAGTGGCCTCTCTCTTTCAGGTGTGATTTTTTCAGGATTAATTGCAAAGGAAATGTTAATATTTAATCTTGGGAATTTAGATACAATACTGCTTTCATTGCTTTCTTTTTTATGTTCATTCTACCTAGTACGAACTGCTTTAGTTGTTTATGCAACTCAAGGGCTAAAAAAAGAACGTCCAAATTCTATAGAAATGTTTTCTGTATTGTTTTTATTGATTTTAAATATAATTTTTTATATCTATCTTCACAAGACTGCACAATATAAAATAACAGAGCCTTTTTGGTCAGCGTTATTTGGTTGGATTTTTGCTTATGTTTTGTATATTAAAAATGCATTTTATAAAGTTCCTGTACTCTATCAATTATCACAAAACGGGTTTTATTTAGATGATTTTTATACAAAAAGTTGTTCTAATTTTTATTTAAAATTTACTGATTTTTGTTCTTTTATAGAGCAAACTTATTTATCAAATTATAGTTTTATAGAGAAAACTATAAGATTTGGAATAACAATTTTTGCATTTATAGAAAATAAGGTTATGAATGGAGTAATTAGGTTAATTGAAAAATCGTTTAAAAGAATTTCTTTATTAGATTTAAAGGCTCAAAATAGTAGTATTCAAGCGTACAATGCTTATGCATTTATAATTATTTCGTTAATATTATTATGTGTAATAATTGCATATATAATCATATTTTTTCTTATAGGAGGATTAAATGGATAATTTAATATCAATTCCATTGTTAATATTTTTACCAATGTTTTTATCTTTTTTTGTTTTATCACCATTATTTACAAGTAATGAAACAACAATAAGACGTTTCGTAAAGACATTTTGTAGTATCCATTTTTTGTATTCAATATTAGCTTTGGTCTTATATTCTCCTGCAAAATCTTATATAAGCCAAATACATTTCTTTGGTCTTGATTGGATTCAGGCTTTAGGAATTAAGTTTGTTTTTGAAATAGATTCAATAAGGCTTATTCTAATTATCTTAACATCTTTTATCTTTTTCTTGGCATCTTTGGCAAGTAAAAGAGTTATTAGAAAAAATCATAAAATTTATTACTCAATGTTTTTACTGTTAATGTCTGCAATTTTAGGAATATTTAGTGCAAATGACATGTTTGTATTCTTTTTATTTTGGGAGTTAGAATTAATACCTGCGTATTTTTTGATTGGTGGAGATTATGGAAAAGAATATAATGATAATGCTAAAAAATCTGCAATAAAATTTGTGTTATTTACATTTTTAGGAAGTATGTTTATGCTTCTTGGAATATTGTTGTTACATTTTTATAACTATACAACTACAGGAATTTTATCTGCAACTTTTAATGATATTTTTACAGCTTCGTTACCTGTAGGAATGCAATTATTTATTTCAATAATGTTTTTAATTGGCTTTGGTGTTAAACTACCAATAATACCATTGCATACTTGGTTACCGGATGCTCATACAAATGCTCCAACACCAATAAGTATGGTATTAGCAGGAGTATTGTTGAAAACAGGAGCTTATGGTATTTTTAGATTCAATTATGAAATGTTACCTGAAGCTTTTAAAATAATTGCTCCGATATTAGCGATATTAGCTTTAATAAATATTATTTATACAGCTTTTGTTGCTTATGCTCAAACTGATATTAAACGCATAGTTGCATATTCAAGTATTTCAAATATGGGTTTAATACTATTAGGCTTATGTGCGTATAATCAATTGGGAGTTTCAGCTTCAGTTTTCCACATGGTAGCTCATGGGCTTGTAACTTGTGGCTTGTTTATGATTTGCGGAATTGTTTACCAAAGATTTAAAACTCGTAATATAAATGAGTTGACAGGGATTGCTTCTGTAATGCCTAGATTATTTGCTTTTGCATTGCTTATTGTTTTAGCTTCTATTGGAGTTCCGTTGTTTGCTCCGTTTATAAGTGAAATTTTGACAATAATGAGTGCTTTTTTCTCAGAATTAAGCTTGGTTTTAAAATTCTGTTCAGTTTTTGCATTACCTTTATTGATTTTAAGCTCTTGTTATATGCTTAAATTTTTGCATTTAAGTTTTTATGGCGAACAAAAAAGTGGACTTGAAAATATTGATGATATTTCAACACATGAATTTTTAATATTAATTTCTATAGTTGTAGGATTGATTTTATTTGGTATATTCCCGAATGGCATTTTAGGAGTAATTTAATGATACATGATTTTTATAATATATTTTTACCACAGAGCTGTTTAATATTATTTATATTAATAGAGCTTGTGATGTCATTTTTTACGAATATAAAAAAGTATAATTTAGCAAGGCCAATTTCTGCTTTTGGTATTTGTATAGCTGTATTGCTTTTAACTAGCGTACAGACTGAGCCTCAGTATTTTGGCTTTTTTAATTCAGTAATGTCTGATAATTATACTCTTTTATTTCATTTTATGATTCTGCTTTGTGGTTTTTTTGTCGTTTTACTTTCTAAAAATATTGATCAAAAACTAAAAAAAAGTGGCTATATGTTTCAGGCATTATTGTTAACTGCAATATTGGGAGGAATGTGTGTTGTTAGCGCAAATGATTTTATAACTCTTTTTGTGTCTTTAGAAGTGCTAAGCTTCTCAACATATTTTTTAATAGCTTCTACAAAAGATTATTTTTCAAAAGAAGCATCTTTTAAATATTTAATAACCACTGCTGTTTCTACAGGAGTTTTTCTTTTTGGGGTATCTTATCTTTATGGCGTAAGTGGAAGCCTAGATTTAAATGAAATTTATGAAATTGTTATTAATAAACCTCATTCAATGTTATTTTCTTTTTCGGGAATATTAATAGTATTAGGGTTAATTGCAAAACTCGCATTATTTCCGTTTGCAAATTGGGTGATTGATGTTTATAAAGGCACTGAAACTTCTGTTCTGGCTTATTTATCAACAATTCCAAAACTAGCTTTGTTTGGAATTATATGTAGAATGATTGTATTTCCGCTCGGCAGAACTGTAGAATTAACTTTTGTACTATGTTTTATAGCATTGATAACTGCCCTTTGGGCTAATACTTATGCTATTAGAGAAAAGAATGTAAAAGCTATTTTTGCTTGTTCATCTGCTGCGAACGCTTCGTATGTAATGCTTACTGCAAGCCTTGTTTCTGTTTATAATTTATCTACTGTAATATTTTATCTTGTAAGTTATGTAATAATTAATATTTGTGCTTTTAGTTTTTTGAATATTGTAGAATCTAATAATTTAGGTTTTAATTTAGATAAATTTAAAGGTTTATTCAAAACTAATTTCGGGATTTCTATAGCTTATGTAATCTCAATTTTAGCATTAGCAGGTTTTCCTTTAACATCAGGCTTTGTTGCTAAAATCTATTTATTTTCAGCAATTGCTCATTCAGGGTTAATCTTTATTCCGTTTTTATTGATATTGTTAATACTTACGGTTGTAGCTCTTTTTTATTATTTAAAACTCATTTTACCAATATTTGAAAATATTGATGAAGTTAAAAATTTTAAGTGTGCTTTTTCTCAAAGTTTTGTTTTATATATAACAGCAATTATAACTGTGCTTATTGGACTTTATCCTGAAAAATTAATAGAGTTGTGTCGATTTATTGCGTATAATATTTAGCCTCTTGTTAGGGATAAAAGAATTTCTTGAGGAATATGGGTGTTTTTAACTCCACTATCTGTGTTTGCCATAAAAAATTCCACAGTTTCACCTTGGCTAACTCCAAGGATATCAAAAGGAATGGTTATATCTATCACGTCTTTGTACGAAATGTTTATACCTTCTGGATTTGCAAGTGTCCACATGTTTGGATGCAAACAACTTGTAAACCTTGGTGGATATAAAGTATCTTTAACAAGTGTTAATGTTAATTCGTGTTCAAATTTTTCTCTTAATATAGGATAAGGATTATCTGTTTTGCTAATTAATCTTATATAAGCACGGTTTTTAATATTAGTAGCATTTCTTATATAAATGTAAAATTGATTAATTCGATCTATGTAGCTTCCTTCGCTTGCATTTTTATTTACATGCAATCTAAAATAAACATTATTTTGGTCGCATCCGAAATGTATCTTCTCAACATTTTTATTTTCTCTAAAGACAGGGCCATCAAGCATACTTATATTTCCTGAATGATACCAATCATCATAACTATCAAATAGACCATCCATTTTTGGTGTAATCATTCTTGTAGGATGTTTAAATGGCATTTCTACTTTTGTAATTAATGATTCATTTAAGTATTCAGGTGGATTTATCCCAATAGCTAAATAAATATTTTTTAATCGTTCTCGATACATATAATCAAAAACGTAATCCTGCCCAGAATTGTTTGGTTCACCATACCACCAAAACCAATCGCTACCTTCTGCTATCATCAATTCTCGATAGGCTATTTGAGTGTTAATGCTATCTTTGTTTTGCTTAGCATAAGCTTCATAACAATCTCTAGCTTCTTTAAGGTAGTTCCAAGCTTTGTTTTTAGTTGATTCACCAATCCAATATTGGAAGGTTTTATCAATCCAAGAGCCAGAATGTATTTTATTCAAAGTTTTTTTGTGTTTATCTTCTCGAATATAATTTGTTAATAAAACTGTTTCAAGAGATTCATCCTCTTCAATAAGTGTATAAATTTTTGTGAGGAAATCATTACCATCATTTTGGTAGTTTTCCCAACAGTTTTCACCATCAAGTGCAATTGTTAATAAATGATTATCATCTGGTGATACTAAAAGCTTGGTTTGCATAACTTTTATTTTGTCATATAAATCGCTCGCAGCCATTTTTGAATCAATTCCTGCATATTCAAAGTTAATGAGGTTTGCAATGGAACGATCTCTAAAGATTACATTTATTGGCTCATTTTTTGTTTGATATTCATAAACTTTTAACAAATGGTATGGGTCATTTAAGTTTCCTTTAAAATCTCTTATGAAATCAAAACTCATTGAATCTGCAAGAATACCTTCATCAGAAATAGTCCATTCAATACCTTCTTTTGCTAAAATTGATAGAGTTTTTGGCCCAAGACAAAGTTCTGGTGGCCAGAAACCCTTTGGTCTAATACCCATAACTTCTTCTACTCGGTCTAGAGCTTTTCTTATTTGCGATTTAGCATCCTCTATTAGCCCCCAAGAAGTTGGTAAACCTTCAGTTGTTAAAGCTTTTTTAGTAGATGATTTTAAATCGATAAGAATAGGTAAAATTGAATGATAATATGCACTAGTTGTCATTTCAATTCGACCTTCTTCAATGTATTTTTTGTATGTAGGAATAATTTCATTAATTATTTGTCTATGAATATTGATAATTTCAATTCTATCTTCTAAAGAATAGTTGTACTGCTTATTCCATAAATCTTGGAGTCTAGGATATCTTGAGAAATGGTCTGCATCAATCCATACTAAATTAAACAAAGCCATTAAATCAGAAATTTCTTGTGAGCTAAATTCATCTGGATTGCAACTATCTTTTGAGAAGCGTTTTTGATATAAATTTTTATAATTTTCGCTTCTAAAAATCATAGTTTCAAATTTTGAGCTGAAAAAATTATTTAATACGAAAGCTTTTTCTTCGCTAGACATATTTTCAACATCTGAAACAGAAAGCTCTGAGTGTATGTCGTGCCTTCCATTGCTGTAATCAACAATTGTATCCATTAGTGCTGGTACAACATCAAAGTTTAGTTTTAATTTTGGGAATTTTTCCAAAAATAAAACCATATCAAGATAATCTTTAACAGCATGAAGTCTCGCCCAAGGCATTAAATATGTGCCTTCAATTTCATAAACTGGTTGGTGCATGTGCCAATATATAGCTAATGATAACTTCTTCACACTTTACTCCGTTTAACTAGAGTATACTAAAATTTTTCTTGTTCTGCAAGAGTTGTTTAAATTTATATTAAGAATTTTCATTAAAAAAGCGAGGCATTTACAAAGTACCTCGCTTCTAAAAATTTAATCTATGAACCTAAAAAGGTTTTGTTTGATTCAATTTAGCTCTTAATTCTCTGAATCTTGCGATATCTTCTTGTGTTTTAGGAGATTCTTTAAATAAGGCTTGAGATGTTGGATGAACCATTAATATTGAATCAATATGAATCTCTAAAAACTCATATCTTTTTGGAGGTTGATTTGAGTTTTTAGGATAAATTTCTACATTAGTAACTGCTAAGAATTTACGATCATTAGCATTCAATAATTCTGTTAATTGTCTATTTGTTGCAACATTTTTAGAAACATATACAGTTCCTTTAATATCGCTTGTTTCTGTTAAAATAATAACCTCAACGGGCATTGCTTCTCTATTTGGCATTTATTTTCCTCTCTTAATTCTATTTAAATTTTATAATACTTTTTTTATTCTGTCTAGTTATATTAACATTTTTTCAACTGCTTGTTTGAGTTTTTCTAATTTTTCTTGAGAATTTGATTCAAAATATATTCTTAAAAGAGGTTCTGTTCCACTAGGACGAACAAGAATTTTAGAATCAATTCCGAGCATTAGTTTAACTCCATCTTTAAAATCAATTTCTGTAATCGCAAATTCGCCAATTTTTTCTATATTTTTAAAAATATTTAAAACTGCATTTATTTCTTCACTAGAAGATTTTTCTAAATCAATTCTATCTGTGTAGTATTTTCCACCGATATCTTCAATTTCTTTTTGTAATTCGACTAAACTTTTATTATTGCTAGCCATTGCTTCTAATATTAGAAGGTTTGCAATTAATCCATCTTTTTCTGGGATATGGCCTTGAATACTTAATCCTCCAGATTCTTCACCACCAATAATTACTTGGTTTAATCTCATTGCTTCACCAACGTGTTTGAAACCAACAGCAGTTTCAATAACATTTACTCCTAAATTCTTTGCAACATTATCTATCAAAATACTTGAGCCAACAGTTTTAACAACAGCACCTTTGTGTCCTTTTTCTAACAAATATTTTAATAGAATTGCAATAACTTCGTTAGGAGAAACATATTCCCCGTTTTCATTAATGATTCCAAATCTATCAGCATCTCCGTCATTAGCCATACCGATTGAATTAGGAGTTTGTATAACTTTATTAATTAAATCTTTTAAATATTTTGGCTTAGGATCAGGCATTCCACCACCAAAGTTGACATCATGTTCCAAGTGTAGCGAATCAAATTTAATACCATTTACCTCTAAAATCTTGTCAAAATATCCAATTGAAGCAGAGTATAATCCGTCAAAAATAATATTGGTTTTAAGTTGTTTTATTTTATTATAGTCAATTAGATTGCTTAAATGTTTATAATAATTTTCTGAAAAATTCACAATTTCAACGATTCCGTTGTTTTGTGATTTAAAATCTTTATCAATGTTAGCTACAATTTTATCTGTAATTTCACTTGTTGCTGGTCCTGCATAATCAGGAATGTATTTCATTCCTAAATAGTTTGCTGGGTTATGTGATGCTGTAAACATAATAGCAGACGCATTTAGTAGTTTTGCATTATACGCTAAAACAGGAGTTGGCAAAATTTTATCAGAAAGTTTAACTTTAAATCCTTTTTGAGCAAGAATATTTGCACAAAGAGTTGCATATTCTTTTCCCATTTTTCTAGGATCATAACCAACTAATATAGTTTTATCAAATCCAAAAGTTTCATACACGTATTTTCCAATGGCTAATGAAGTTCTTTTTACATTAGTTTCTGTAAAATCTTTATCTAAGATTGCTCGCCAACCGTCAGTTCCAAATTTAATCATATATTTCCTTTTATAAATTACTGTTTATAACTCTATCTATGCAAGCTTTTGGTGAATAGCTCCATTCCCTTGCAGTTATTCTTGAAACCTTCAATCCTGAGCGCTCAAATATTGCTTGTTTTTTCATGTTAGAAACTTTATTAGGTATTTTATCTTCAACCCCATCAATTTCTATAATAAACTTATCATCAACTAACAAGTCTGCACTCAAGCCTGCAATTTCATCTCCGCAGAGAACTTTATGACCTAAATCTCGGAAGGCTTGAGCAACTTCTTTTTCAAGAGAGTTTTTATACATATTTTCATCAAAGTCGTCAGAATTAATTAATGAATAGCGGTTTTCATATTCTTCAATAAACCCAAAATAGCTTCTTAAGATGCCTTCTGGCAATTCTCTAGGATTTTTTGAAATAAAGTTAATTGTTTTATATCTTGCACGAGTAATAGCAACATTAAATAGATTTGGCTTTTGTAAGAAAATCAAACTCTGTGGATAACTATTTTGTGCATAAGCCCAAGAAATAAGCATAATATCTCTTTCGTCACCTTGGAAAGTATGTGCTGTACCTATTTCAATTTGGTGTTTTTCCATCATGTGCTCAGAAAGCACTTTTGAAACAGAAATCTTTAATTGTTCAACCTGAGCTCTGAATGGAGAAATTATACCAATACTAACCGGTTTATGCTCAGTATTATTTACCCCTTTTCGCTCATCCTCAACAACAATTTCATGTAAGCGTTTTACTAATGCTTCTATTTCAGGAAGATTTCTTGTTGCATCAGAATCAACCTTTCCATCAGGAACAACAACTGCTTCAATAACTTTTGAAGAATTATCATTTCTGCGCATAACTTTTATTCTATTACCATAAAATTCCTTATTTGAATAATTAATAATTGGTGGTAGACTTCTAAAATGTTCATCCAAAAGCACAGGATGCATTGAATAATAGTTTGCTAAGTCAAACATTGAGTTTGTTCTAAATCTCCACATCAATTGATATCTATCGTTAATGCCATATTGTGACATAAATGACTGTTCTTTAGCTTTTTCTAAGAATGATAAATGAGGAAGTTGTTTATCATCACCAACAACAACCGCCTTTTTTGCTCTATATAAAATTGGAAAAGCGCTTGCAATATCGCATTGAGAAGCTTCATCAATAATTACAACATCAAAAAGCCCTGGTTTAAGTGGTAATGAGCCTGATACGTTGTATGTTGTGACGCACCAACAAGGAAAAGCTTCCAATAGTGGTTTGAAATCTTCTGTTTCAAGAAGTCTATTTTGAAGATTTTTCTTTCTTTCAACAAGGGATTTTGAATGTACAAATAATCTTTGACGTTTAATTGAATCTCTCATTAAACCTTTTAGAGCTTCTCTACGTTTGCATTTTAGAATATCTATAGCAAGCTTGCGCTGCTTTTTACGCATTGTTCTTAGCTGTTCAGAAATAACATGAATATTACCGATTGTCTGAATTTGGGTTTCAATCATCCTTGCTTTGCAGATTAGTTTCGCAAACTCTAATTCTGTTTTTAAAATCATTAAGTTTTCGTTATTCACTTCAAAATTTGTTTTAATAATTTTCTTTAACTTTCCTAATGAAGAGCTGTTTTTAAGACTTGCAAAGAAACCAGCTTTTTCAATATTAGAAGTCAATGTATTAATAATTTCTTCAATTGCTTTTATTTCGTCATTTTTAAGATTTGATTTAATATACTGATGATTTCTATGATTTGGCTCTTCTAATTTAATTTCGTTATTAACTTCTGACCATTCACCTTCAAGTTTTATTATTTGCTCAGCTTTGTTCTCTAAATCTTTTACAGCTTTTAAAAGAGCTTCCATATCATGAACATCACACATTATTGAACTTTCTATTCCTTCATCAAGATCAACTTTATTAGAAAGCAAATCTTGTAATTGCATTGAAAGTTCTCTTTGATAGTTTAAACGTCCAGCTCTTAATGCCAAGAACGGCGCACCTAAAGAATTAAGTCTTTCAGCGACAACATCAACAGCTTTATCCATTCTTGAAGCAACAAGAACTGTTTTTCCGTTTGCAATAAGATGTGATACTAAGTTAACGATAGTTTGAGATTTACCAGTTCCTGGAGGGCCGAAAACTGAAACTAATTTTGTATTTTCAACATTTCTCACTACATTTAATTGTGCATCTGATAGTGATAATGGAGTTACAGGGAAGAAATCGGCAATTGTTTTTTGCTGACAATCAGTTGGTTTTGACTGTGTGTATTCTTCATTAATCATATTTAAAACAGTTTCACGATAAACACCACTTGGTTTTTCTGCAATTTGAGTTAATTCGTGTAAAACTCCTGCTGTAACTGCTGGACGTTTTGTAAGAATTATTGCGCACTGTTTTGTTAAATGGATTTTTTCTAATTGAGGAACAGCTTTTTTATTGTTTTCTTCCTCTTCTTCAATAATTTCATCAATATTTTCTGCGTTGATTTTCTCGTTATAAAAGTCTTTTGTAATATTATCTTCTTTAACATCCATTTCATGATTAAGTGAAATATCAATATCTGGAACAATTGATTTAAGAGTTGTTAAGAAGATTTCCATTTTTTCTTGAGTGATAGGAACTTGTGGAACTACATCAAGCAAACCTTCAAGAAGCTGTTCTGTTTCATCTTCATCATCACTTTTTTTCATTAACGCAGTAAGAGCTCCGGTGTTAAGTGAAAGAAATTCATCTGTAAGCATACAGTTTATATTCACGCCGTTTCTTTCTAAACGACAAGGTGAATAAAGAAGTGGGGTTAAGAATTCGTTTTTCTTTCCGGCTTTAGCTTTACCAACAAGGAAAAGATAGCCGTAAATAAGATACTTATCTTTTTGACTAGTTTCAGATTGAATCATTAGTTCAGTAAGCTTTGAGTCAGAGCCTTCAAGGCGTAGATGCTCAAGACCTTCTGTAAACAAACGGTCTTCTTGATCTAAGAAAATCCATTTGTTATCACGATCTGCCTTTAGGTTTCTAAAAGTTGAACTTTTTACTTCTTCACGCACGCAATCGTGGAGATATTGGCTTAATTTCTTAATAAAACTGTTATTAAATGCTGAATTAATTGCTCTCGTTGCTTCTTGTAACATTTCTTTCTCCTGTTAAACCACCTCCTCTCCTTGCGGAGAGGGCTGGGGTGAGGTGTCAACCCATCACCATATATGTACTTTAGTAAATTATAGCATATCACTTTGAATTATGCTAGAATGTTTTTATGAAATCGAGAGTTTTTGTTTTAAGCTTTTTATTAACTTTATGCGTGGCTAATGCTGAACCCGTTGAAAATTTGGCACAACCACAAACTGCGCAACCAATAACTCAGGCACAAAATATTGCTTTTGAAAATTGCACAAAAATGTTTCCTGTAAATAAAGAAAAACTTTTTTATTTAACCTTGAGTGCAGTTACTGCAAATAAGTTTTCTATTGATGAAATCCAAACCCAAAATGGCTATATTATATTCTCTGCTGCAAATAATAAATATTTAGCGACTATAGCTGGTATAGATGCGGATAATTCAATTCTAAAAATTACGCCTTGTAATGAAATTTATTTTTTCCCGCCAGGGGTGTTTTTAGGTATGTTTAAGTATATTGAATTAAATCTAAACACAGAAATTAAATAAAAAGTTCCCTCTCCTTAGGGGAGGGTTAGGGAGGGGGCTTATCCTAATGAAAAAATTTTTAATAATAATATTTTCAATATTTTTATTAACTGGCTGTTCAAATAAAACTGCTAAGAAAGAAGTATCATTTTGGACTCTTCAAATGGGAGATTTTGCGCTTTATATTAATGAAGTTATCCAAAACTACGAATCTTCTCATGCCGGAATAAAAATCAAATGGATTGATGTACCTTTTTCAGAAGGTGAAAAACGAACTCTTGCTGCAGTAATGACCGATTGTCCGCCTGATTTGGTGAATTCTAACCCCGATTTCTCTGCGCTTTTGGCTCAAAAAGGGACATTACAAGAAATTAACCAAGAAAAGTTATCTGAGTTTACCCCTGAAATAATTGAAGCTTTAAAATACAACGGAAAATCTTATTCAATCCCTTGGTATGCAACAAGTGCGATTACTATTTATAATAGAGATTTGTTCAACAAATCAAAGCTTGTAAGATTGCCAAAGACTTATAAAGAGCTAGCTTCTGTTTCAGAAAAAATAAGAACAAATACTGGTGCGTATTCTTATATTCCATCGATTACTGAAAACGATACAATGGTTAAAATACTTAATAAATATGGAATTTCGGAGATTGAAGATTTTAATTCCTCAGAAAGCATAAAAGTTTTTGATATGTTCAAAAATCTTTATCAAAGAGATTTAATCCCGCCTGAAACTATTACAATGACACATAGAGAAGCTTTGGAACAATATATGGCCGGAAAAGTTGTCTTTTATCAAGGAGGGGCTAATTTCTTGAATATGATTAAAGAAAATGCTCCAAAGATATATGCAAATACTGATGTTGCAGAGCAAATTAAAGGTCCAATCGGACAAAATGATTTTTCGGTAATGAATTTTGTTATTCCACTTCGTGCAAAAAATAAAAAAGAAGCTTTAGATTTTTGTCTTTATTTAACAAATGAAGAGAATCAATTAAAGTTGGCAAAACTAACAAATGTTATTGCTACAAATTCTAATGCTTTGAATGACAAATTTTATAACGATTATTCTAATTTAACAGCAAAATCAAGGTCGTTAAGTGCAAAACAAATACAAAAAATAAATCCTGTATTAAAGCAAAAAGAAGGACAAAAGGAGATAAATTTAGGGGTAAATATGGCTGTACAGTCAATTTTATTGAATAAAGATTCAACAGAGAATGTTTTGAATAAGTTAGTTAAAACTATGCAATAGCTTGTGTTTATTTTATAATATCTAGGTAAATGTAAATAGTAGAGGATAAGTAATGTTAAAAGATTTTTTCTTAAGTGAAGTAAAAGAAGCAATAAAAAAAGCTGTAGAAAACGGCAAACTTGGTCAAATGGGAACAAATGACGAGTTTTCTCTTATTATAGAAAAACCTAAAAATCCAGATTTTGGTGATTTTGCAGTAAATGTATCATCTCTTGCACGTGTTGCTAAAATTGCACCACCCATGATAGCAAGTACTATTGTTGAAAACTTAACAGGACAAAATTATTCAACTTCAGTAGTTGGCGGTTTTATCAACTTCAAAATAGAAAATTCTCTTTTAGCAAACGCTGTTGCTGATGTTTTAGAACAAGGCGAAAATTATGGCCGTCCTCAAAATGTACCAACAGAAAAGATTCTTTTAGAATACGTATCAGCTAATCCTACAGGTCCGTTCCATATCGGTCACGGTCGTTGGGCTGCAATGGGAAGTGCTTTAGCAAACTTGCTTAAGTTTTATGGTCATGAAGTTCATCAAGAATTTTATATTAACGATGCTGGCAGTCAAATCCAAAAATTAGGAAATTCTTTAAGAATAAGAATCGGTCAAGAGTTAGGTGAAGATATTGATTTCCCTACTGATGAAATTGAAAAGAAAAACTTTTATCCTGGGGATTATTTAGTACCTGTAGCTAAAAAATTTTTAGAGGTAAATAAAGTAGAAAAAAGTTCTGATGTAGAATTACAAGTTCTTTGTGATTTTGCTAAAGCTGAGATGGAAGCTTGTCAAAAAGCTCTTTTAGAAGATTTTAGAGTACATTTTGACGAGTTTTATTCAGAACTGTCACTTCATAATTCAGGCAAAGTTGAAGAAAGCTATCAAGAATTAATCGAAAAAGGTATGCTTTATGAACAAGAAGGCGCAATGTGGTTTAAGTCTACTCAATTTGGCGATGACCAAGACCGTGTAATTAAAAAAGCAGACGGTTCAAATACATATTTAACTGCCGATATAGCTTATCATATAGACAAACTCAGACGTGGATACGATAGATTAATTAATATTTGGGGTGCAGACCACCACGGGTATGTTGCTCGTGTTAAAGCATCAATTGAAGCTCTAGGATATGACCCTAATAAATTAGAAGTACTTTTAGGTCAGCTTGTTAACCTTGTTATTAACGGTGAAGAAGTTCGTATGGGTAAACGTAAAAATATGGTTACTCTAGATGACTTAATAGAAGAAGTTGGTATTGATGCCACTCGTTACTGGATGGCTATGAGAAATATTGATATGACTCTTGATTTTGATATCGAATTAGCTAAACGCTCGACTGACGAAAACCCTGTTTTCTACGTTCAATACGCTTACGCTAGAGTTTGCTCAATCTTAAGAAACGCTATTTCTGAAAAATTAAATACAGAAACAGGCGAAAAATCTCCAGCACCATTAAGTGAAGCTGACTTAGAGGATGCAATTAAAAACTTTGATAAAGAAGCCTTTTTAAAAACAACAGATTGTGCAAAATCTTTAATTCTTAAACTAGAAGAATTCAAATCTGTAATTGTTCTTTCTGCTCAAAACAGAACAGTTTATACAATTTGCAGATATGTTCAAGAGCTAGCGCAAGAATTTCACTCATTCTACAACGCAAATCGTGTAATTTGTGATGATAAAGAGCTTATGAAATCAAGATTAGCATTAATGGTTGCAATTAAAACAACATTAAAAAATGCGCTTGATATTCTTGCTGTTTCAGCACCAGAGCGTATGTAAAAGGGAATGTTCAAAAATAAAAAAA
>JAFUMP010000040.1 GCA_017482685.1 bacterium
ATTTTGTTCGGCAGAGTCCCTGCGCCACAAAGGCATACTTAACGCTTTTTCAGCCGCGCCATCCTAGGAGTGCTACATCTCACAAAACGATACTCAATCATTTTGTTCGGCAGAGTCCCTGCGCCACAAAGACTTGTTCTAGCCTCGTCTATTCTTTTGTCAAAGAAAAAAGCCGGTAATAGGAATCGAACCTACAACCTACGGTTTACAAAACCGTTGCTCTACCGTTGAGCTATACCGGCAACAGAATCTATATTATAGGAAACAAATTTTATTGTCAATAGAAATTTTTTAAAACTTTTTGTAACTTTTAAAATTATTGATAACTAACTTTTTTTGGTATAAAATTTTCCTATGAGAAAACAAGTTATTGCTTATTTGCATACACATTGGGATAGGGAGTGGTATAGAGAGTTTGAAGTCTTTAGGCTAAGACTTTTGAGAGTTTTTGATAATGTTTTATACATGCTTGAATCCAATAAAATTCCTTGTTTTTATTTTGACGGACAAGTCTCAGCACTTTTAGATTATCTAGAAATGCGACCAGAAAAGGAAAAGCTTGTAAGAACGCTTATAAGAACAAAAAAACTTTTTATAGGGCCTTTTTATTGTCTTATTGACGAATTTTTAACAGATAAATTGTGTTTTGAAAAGAACCTAGAAATAGGCATGAAAACTGCTATTGATTTTGGCTGTACTGATTTTATCGGATATCTGCCTGATACATTTGGGCATAGTCAAAACGTTGTTGATATTTTAAGAGATTTTGGAATTGATAAAGCCATAGTGTGGCGTGGATGTGGAGAATTCCCTGCAGAATTCAAATGGTGTGGCATGGATACAGTAAACCTTGTCAGAGGGTATTTCCAAGATATTTTCTCGATGAACCGTACTATTGAGGAAAAAGCTGAACTCCTAAAAGCTCATTTAGATAAGCTTGCAGAAAAATCTGCCTCTTATATACTTTTACCAATTGGAGCTGATCATTTAGGAATCCCTAAAGATATTAACGATCAAATCATTGCAATAAATGAAATCTTAAAAGATAACTACGATATTAAGCTAGGTTCACCGTTTGATTATTTCAAATGTGTTAGCGCAAATTTTGAAAAGTTTTATTTTAACGGAGAATTAAGAGATAATTCTAAAACATTTACTCTACAAGGATGCTATTCTTCTAGGCTCGATTTAAAGAGATATAATGTAGAATCAAGTCATAAATTAGACTTAGCGACTCGTTTTGTTAAATATTGCAAAGCAGATAGTAAGTACGAAAAAGTTCTAGAATATGCTTATAAAATGTTATTACAAAACCAAGCACATGATAGTATTTGTGGCTGTTCTTTAGATGACGTGCATTCAGAAAATATTATAAGATATAAAAAAATCTTACAAATAGCTGAGACCATTATAGATGAATTAAAGTTTGAAAATAATTTTGATGAAAACATGGTGCTTAATCTTTCGGATAAAAATTTCTCTGGAATTATCCAATTTGAGACCCTAAAACGAATGAATGGATTTGAAATCTCGTCAGAAAGAAAAGGGTTTGATAAAAAATTATTATCAGACACTGAAAGAATTCCTATTACAGAAGATTATTCAAATTTAAAAACATATCTTGCAGAAATTGAAAATCTCACTCCTAATTCAGTTGAGTTTCTGATGTCAAAAATCAGTGAATCGGATTTAAATATTACAAAAAATTCTATTTCAAATAGTTTTATTAGCTTAAAAATTGAAAATGAAAGAATTTATATAAACGATATACCTTTTTCTTTGGTTGATTATGTGGACTTAGGCGACAGTTATAATCATGGTCCAAAAGCTGATGATGAAGGAATAGAATATAAAATCTTGCGTTCAAGAATTGTATTAAACACGACGAAGCGAGTAGCTCTTAAAATTGATATAGAAGGACTTTGGGATATAATTTCTTTAACAATATCATTAGACAAAGGAGCTCAGTTTTTTAAATTTGAATTCAATTGGAATAATTCCCAAAAGAATCATTTACTACAAGCTTGTTTTGAATTAAAAACTCATATTAAAACTGTGTATTCAGAGGATATGAATATATTAATAAAGAGAGAGTTTGATTCAAATTATAATATAAGAGAAAATTTACCAAAAGAACGCTGTATTGAAGCTAAAACTAACACTGCACCTATGCAAAGAGGACTTTTGATTGATGAAGCGGAGAATAACATTGGTATTGTAACCAAAGGGTTAACACAATATGAAATTTATAAAAATAAGCTTTATATTCCTATTTTGCGTTCAACTGGTATTATTTCGAACCCACAAAACCCAGCAAGAACAACTCCTGCAGGCCCGCCATTAGAGACTCCTAATTTACAAATGTTGGGTGAAAATAACGCTGAATTTTATGTATTTTTTGGTAACCAAAATGCATTTAATGATGTTTTATCACAGGTTTATAATTATTTGATTATTTAATTTTAAGTTTTTCTTAACATTTTGTTACAAAATTGAATAAAAAAAGCAATTTTTTTTAATTTGAATACTTTATATATGTGTATAGACACATTTAATAGGTATATTATGTTTCCAAAAATTCAAGGATTTATGAACAATTTTATGGTCAAACCAGTAGAAACCGTCGAAGCTCATGGTACTCGTGGTGTTGGCGGAATTTCTCAAACCCCTTTTGCAGGTGCAGTAAATGGGGGTATGAATGCTTTTCCTCAAGAAGGAATGCAGTATTTAAATAATGCCACTTCAGGCTCTGTTTATAAAAATGGTATGGGGCATTCAAACTTTGGTTTGATGATACCTCGTTTAGCGTAATTTTTTATGAAAATAAAAATAAGACCTCAGGATGAGGTCTTATTTGTTTTTGTCACTGTAAACTCGATTCAGGGTTTATTAATTTTGTTATGTAATGTAACAATTTTTTTAAAAGACTTTCTTCTATTTCTCTAAAACCATGTTCATGTTAGAATTTTTGCAGAGGAATTAATTTATTCTAAGTATAGTTTAGTGAAAAAAGGAGAAAGTTAAATGGCTCAAAAGAGAGTATGGCTATTCCGTGAAGGTAATGCCGATATGAGAAACCTCCTTGGTGGTAAAGGTGCTAACCTTGCTGAAATGACAAATTTAGGTCTACCGGTTCCACCAGGATTGACTATCACAACAGAAACATGTATGGATTACATCAATGCTGGTAATAAAATGCCAGAAGGTTTGATGGATGAAGTAAAAACAGCTTTAAAAGAAGTAGAAGCACAAAAAGGTCAAAAATTTGGCGATCCTGTTAACCCATTATTGGTTTCAGTTCGTTCAGGTGCTAGAGTTTCTATGCCAGGTATGATGGAAACTATCCTTAACCTTGGTCTAAATGATGAAACTGTAGAAGCTATGATTAAGCTTACTAACAACCCTCGCTTCTGCTACGATTCATATAGAAGATTCTTAACTATGTTTGGTTCGGTTGCTTGGGAAATGGACAGACAAAAATACTTCGAATCTGAACTTGAAAAAGTTAAAGAAAGAGAAGGCGTTAAACAAGATACAGAAATTTCTGCAGAAGGTTTGAAATCTCTTATTCCTGTTTATAAAGCAGTTATTAAAGAAGTTACAGGTAAAGAATTCCCACAAGATCCTTATGTACAACTTCAAGAAGCTATTGAAGCAGTATTCAGATCTTGGAATATCCCACGTGCCGTTGCTTATAGAAATATGAACAAAATCGACCACAACTTCGGTACAGCGGTTAACGTTCAATCTATGGTATTCGGTAACATGGGTGACGACTGTGCTACAGGTGTTTCATTCACTCGTAACCCAGCTACTGGTGAAAACAAATTCTACGGTGAATACTTAACAAACGCTCAAGGTGAAGACGTTGTTGCAGGTATCAGAACACCAAAACCTATTGCTGAATTAGAAACAGAAATGCCTGATTTATACAGACAATATGTTGATATCGCTAAAAAACTTGAACTTGGTTATAAAGACGTTCAAGATATGGAATTTACTATTGAAAAAGGTAAATTATACATCCTTCAAACACGTAACGGTAAGAGAACTGCAGCAGCTGCTGTAAGAATTGCTGTTGAAATGTGTGAAGAAGGTATCATTTCTAAAGAAAGAGCAATTCAATTGGTTGACCCTTATTCAGTTAACCAAATCTTGCTTCCTTGCTTTGATGCAAAAGCTGTTGAAGAAGCTAAGAAGATCTCTTCAGGTGTTAACGCATCTCCAGGTGCAGCTGTTGGTAAAATCGTATTTGATACAGAAGAAGCAGCTCAAAGAGGTGAAGCTGGTGAAAAAGTTATCTTAGTTAGAATTGAAACTTGTCCGGATGACATTCACGGTATGGCAGTTGCTCAAGGTGTTTTAACTCTACGTGGTGGCGCTACTTCTCACGCAGCAGTAGTTGCTAAAGGTATGGGAAAACCTTGTGTTTCTGGTTGTGAAGATATTAAAATTGATCTTGAAAGAGAAACATTAACAGCTGCTGATGGTACTGTTTACCACAAAGATGACATCATTTCTCTTGATGGTGGTAAAGGTCTTGTAATGGCTGGTGCTGTTAAATTAGTAGAAGCTCAAATTGATGATAACTGGAATAAGTTCTTCTCTTGGGTTGATGAAATTAGAACAATCAAAGTAGAAGCTAACGCTGATACTCCAAAAGATATCATTAATTCATTAAAATTCGGTGCAGAAGGTGTTGGTCTTTGCAGAACTGAACACATGTTCATGGATCCAGAAAGATTACCTTGGGTACAAAAAATGATTATTGCTGGTACTCCAGAAGCTAGAAAAGAAGCTTTAGCTAAACTTCTTCCTATGCAATATGCAGACTTCTACGCAATGTTCAAAGAATTGGGAGACAAACCTCTTACAGTTCGTCTTTTAGACCCACCACTTCACGAATTCTTACCTAACAAAGAAGACTTAATCGCTGAAGTTGCAGCTCTTAAAGCTACCGGTAAAGATGCTTCTGAAAAAGAAGAAATGCTTCACATTGTAGAAGGCTTGAGCGAATCTAACCCAATGATGGGTCTAAGAGGATGCCGTTTAGGTTTGACTTATCCAGAAATCAATGAAATGCAAGTAAGAGCAATCTTTGAAGCTTGCTGTGATTTGAAAAAAGAAGGATATAAAGTTCAACCTTGGGTTATGATTCCTCTTATCGGTCACGTTAACGAATTAAAAGTTGCTAAAGAAATTTTAGTTCGTGTAGCTAAAGACGTTATGACTGAAAAAGGTGTTGAAGTTGAATACAAGTTTGGTACTATGATTGAAATTCCTCGTGCAGCATTAACAGCTGATGAAATTGCTGAATACGCAGAATTCTTCTCATTCGGTACTAACGACTTGACTCAAATGACATTTGGCTACTCAAGAGATGATGCAGAAGGTAAATTCTTGAACAAATATGTTGATCAAAAAATTCTTCCTTCTAATCCATTTGAAACACTTGATACAAAAGGTGTTGGTCAATTGTTAGAAATGTCTATGACTTTAGGTCACAAAGTAAACCCTGCTTTAGTTGGTGGTGTTTGTGGTGAGCACGGTGGCGATCCAGATTCTGTTAAGTTCTGCCACAAGATTGGTTTGAACTATGTGTCTTGTTCTCCATTCCGTATTCCTCAAGCAAAACTTGCTGCAGCTCAAGCAGTTGTTGAAGGGGGTAAATAGTTTGGGCTAGTAGTAAAATTACAAGTTTAAATTATTATTAAAAATCTAAAAAGACCTTTGTTACATCATAACAAAGGTCTTTTTATGTTATAATTTTAGTCAAAATAGCTTTAAAGGAATGTATTATGTCTGTGCAAAAAATATTACCAATAGCTAAAAAAATGGGGAAAGAAAATTTTTTAACATATAAAACATTTTGTAAAAATTCTAAATTAACAGATGGTAAAAATTATATGACATCTCTAGAGTTAAAAGGGATAAATATAATGGATACAGTTGATATAACATTGAGAAATAAAGAAGAATTGCCAAAAGGTTTTATCGAAGTAATAAAAGAAATTTACAAAAAATATTTCCCTCGTTCTGCATCTAATGAAGCTAAAAAAACAGTGGTTTTATCTTCACAAAAACATGATAATGATCACATTAACAGTTCTATAGTATCTGTGACAGAGGACGAAAAAGGTCTTTTTGCACACGGTTTTTTAAGATTTGAAAAGAAAGGCAGTAATCTCACTGCAAACATAGAATCTTCATGCGAAAATGTTTTATTTAGATTGGCAGCTATTTTAAATTTACCTAATAAAAATGCTAATGGCAGATATGATATTAATTTGAAATTAGATTCTAAAAATAATATTTTATTTGAAAAGCATGATGATAAGGTAAAAATTTCGTTATCACCATCTCCTACTAAAGAAGTTCCATATTTAGGTATACAATTGGAAGCACCAAATAAAATGTTTGAAAGCATTTTTGGTGGAGAATTAGAAGAAACTTTGCCAGATTTGCTTAAAAAATCAGGATTTGCAGGGTAATGTTTTTTATAATAATGTAGTTTGACAGAAAAATATTCCATGCTAAAATCTTTATATAAAGGAGTATATGTATGAATATATCACCGATCAACAATAATCAACCAAACTTTCAAGCTAAAATTTCTCATAGTTTTTGGGATGCTGCTGAAAATTATATGTTAGGTGCAACAGAAAAAAGATCTGTAAATTATGGTCAATTTGCTAGAGCTGTCGAAAAATTTGGTAAATATGGTAATGACGAGACAACAATTGTTTTTAAAAAAGAAATAGTAGATGGCACAAAAAGATTTTCTTTATATGCTGAAGAACTTGGGAAAAATCCCGTTTTACTTGCAACAAAAGATAGCTTCAGAAAACTTCTTCAAAAATTTACACATATAAGCGAGTATGAATATAACTTAAAAATGAATATAAAGTGATTTTGTTAAATTCTAGCTTTATACTAACCTAGTTAGCTAATTATTTCCATAAAAGCAGTTTTTATTCTGTTTTTATGGTATCATATTCTTAATTGGAGAGGATGTGTAATGATTAGTTTTTTATTAAAAATGTTGGGTGATCCTAACGAAAAGAAAGTTAAAAAAATATTAGGTATTATTGACCATATAAATTCATTAGAACCAGAGTTTGAAAAGTTAACAGATGATGAGCTTAGAGCAAAGACAGATGAATTCAAAGCGATTTTAGCAAAAAGACCAACTTCTGATAACCCAAAAGCTGATAAAATCTTAGAAAAAGAAGCTTTAGATAAAATTCTACCAGAAGCTTTTGCAACAGTTCGAGAAGCAGGTAAACGTGTTTTAAACATGCGCCATTTTGATGTTCAGTTAATTGGTGCGTATTTTTTACATAATGGCCATATAGCAGAAATGAGAACTGGTGAAGGTAAAACTCTTGTAGCAACACTTTCAGCATATCTGAATGCACTTACAGGTAAAGGTGTTCACGTTGTAACTGTGAACGATTACCTTGCAAAACGTGACAGCGAATGGATGGGGAAAATATATAAATTTTTAGGTCTAACTGTCGGTGTTATTCTTTCAAACCAGCATGACGCCGAAGAATTTAACCGTAAACGTGCTGCTTATGCTTGTGATATCACTTATGGTACAAATAATGAATTTGGTTTTGATTATTTAAGAGATAATATGGCTACTTCTAAAGAGGCTCTTGTTCAAAGACCTTTCAATTATGCTATTATTGACGAAGTTGACTCAATTCTTATTGACGAAGCTCGTACTCCGCTAATTATAAGTGGTAGAGTTGAAAAATCAGCCGATACTTATACAAAAATGGCACAAGTTGCGCCACAATTGGAAAAGCAAAAAGATTATGAAGTTGATGAAAAAAATAAAAACGTAATTTTAACAGAAGATGGTATTGATAAAGCTCAAGAAATCATTGGATGTAAAGACTTATTTGATATTAATGTTCAATATGCACATGATTTGTTAAACGCTTTAAAAGCAAAAGAATTGTTTATTCGTGATACAGATTATGTAGTTAAAGATGGAGAAATAATTATTGTTGACGAGTTTACAGGTCGTTTAATGCCTGGGAGACGTTGGTCAGATGGACTTCACCAAGCTATCGAAGCTAAAGAAGATGTTGAAATCCAAGACGAAACTCAAACTCTTGCAAGTATAACTTTCCAAAACTTATTTAGATTATATCCAAAACTTTCAGGCATGACAGGTACAGCAATGACAGAGGAAGCTGAGTTTGGAAAGATTTATAATCTTGAAGTAACTGCGATTCCTACTAACATGCCAGATATTAGAATTAATCATTCAGATGTTATCTATAAAACTGAACGTGGAAAATATAATGCAGTAGTTGAAGATATCATTGAACAAAATAAAATCGGAAGACCTGTTTTAGTAGGTACAGTAAGTATCGAAAAATCAGAATACATATCAGCTTTACTTAAACAAAAAGGTATCAAACACAATGTCTTGAATGCTAAGCAACACGAAAGAGAAGCTTATATTATCGCTCAAGCGGGTCGTGTGGGTGCCGTTACGATTGCTACAAACATGGCAGGTCGTGGTACTGATATTCTTTTAGGTGGTAATGCAGAATACTTAGCTAAAGAAGAACTTGAAAATAATAGAGTTACTCCAGAAACTCCTAATTATGAAGAATTAAAAGAAAAAGCTCTTGAAAGAGCTAGAAAAATCACAGAAGAAGAGCATGCAAAAGTTGTAGAACTTGGCGGACTTCACGTAATTGGTACAGAAAGACACGAATCTCGTCGTATTGATAACCAGCTTAGAGGTCGTGCAGCACGTCAAGGTGACCCTGGGTCTACAAGGTTTTTCTTATCTTTAGAAGACAACCTTATGAGAATATTTGGTGGAGATAAGATTACAGCATTAATGACGATGCTTAATGTAGAGGAAGATATGGCAATTGAATCAAGCCTTATTACTCGTCAGATTCAATCAGCACAAAAGAAAGTTGAAACTTATCACTTTGATATTCGTAAGAGCGTGCTTCAGTATGATGATGTTATGAATATTCAAAGAGAAAAATTCTATGCTCAGCGTAAAAAAGTTCTTGAAGGCAAAAACTTGAACGAAGATATTAAATTCATGATAGATAAAGAAATCGATAGACTTCTTAAAAGCTATATAACACCAGAAATGAATCCTGAAGAGTATATTCCTGCGGATTTAGAAACTCTTGTTAAAGAATTACACGCTAATATTCCACAGCTTGCTTATATTGGAGTCGACGATATTAAAAATTATAGATTCAATAGGATTTATGAATCATTACGTGATGCTGCAATTAAAGCTTATAAAGAACATGAAGAAGAAATAATTGGTTTTTATAATTCTATTATGCAACAGTATGACCCAGAAGTTAAAACTCAAGAGCTATTCTCTGATAATAATATTATGAGAAGCTTAGAAAGAGATGTGCTATTAAGAGTAGTAGACAATCAGTGGATTGACCACTTACACAATATTGATATGCTTAAAGAGGGTATTGGACTTCGTGCTTATGGACAAAAAGATCCGTTAATTGAATACAAAAAAGAAGCGTATGATTTGTTTAATAAAATGATGGCAGAAATCCAAAGCAATACTGTAAGATATATTTTCCGTGCAAAATTTGGAATCCAGTTTGTTTCGGATGATGGAGTTGAAGTCTTAGAACAATAGTAGTATTAAATCATAAAAAAGCCTGATTTTTAAAATCAGGTTTTTTCTTATATATAATTATTCCCAATACCCTTTATTTGTCCAGTTATCAACAGAACCATCAGGATAGGTCCATCTACCATAACCCCAAAGGCCTGATGCTAAATCTCCTAGATATATATCGAATTTATGATTTTTATCATTTACAAAAGTATAATAAGATTTATTTTTACTATTAACATTTCTTTGTTCAAATCTTAAACCTTTTTCTTTCATTAATTTTTCTTTTTGAGAAGCTAATTTTTCATGGAATTTTGAGACAGTATTTAAAACTTCTTCATTTGATAAGTCTGGATATTTTCTTTCAGTCTTCATTGGATTTATTATGGCATTTGCATTTTCTATAATTTGTTTTTTTATAGGTGGATAATTAACGTAGGTTCCTTTTAAATCGTTTATTAATGCATTTTTCATCATATTTTGAGCAACATAAACAGAAGAATCATCACCAATAGCAAAATTCAATTTACTATATTCTTCTAACATTTCAGGAATCTTTGTAATACCAGCCTTCTTCGCTTTTAAAATTTTGTTACTTCTTTCCATTTGCGCAAGAAATTCTTCTTGACCATTACCGTTAAATAAGTAATTTAATAAACTTTGTTCTGCGACAGCTTGATTTTCTTTTGCTTCGTTTAATAATTCGACAAATTGCTCTGGAGATACAATATCCAATTCATCAACAGATTTTACTTTCGCCATGCCTTCATATTTTTGAAGTTCAGCAATTTTAGCATCTTTTGGGGCTACTACTGCAGCATTTCGTTGAAGAACAAATTGGAGTCGGCTGAGAGTCTTTTCTAGCTCTTCTTTCGCTATATCCTTTTCGCTTTTTGTATTAATTAAATTTTTCTTTAGCTCAAGATTTTGAGATTCTAGTTCTACTTTTTCATCCATCAAACTTTTTATTTTAGCCGTAAGCTCTTCCAAAACATCACTTACTTTATCTTTGCTTAGCCCGATAAAACCTCCAACCATTGCTAAAATACTAGCAACAGTTACGGTTTTGTTTGTAGTGATCTCTTTCACAACCTTTTCACCTATTTTGCCTTGAAAATTAGGATTAGAATTCTTTTTATTTTGATAGTTTCTTAGATTAGTATAAGAATGAATTTGATTAATTGTGTTCATTTATTTCTCCTTTTTTTATTGCAAAACCTGTAAAAAAAAATTTTGCTAGCATGTAAAAAAGCCCTTTAATGAAAAAGGACTTTTTTTAATTTTACATTATTTTTTATTCAAATAAATCAAACAGACGTTTTCGAATATCTTTTTCTGATAATTCTTCTGTTATTTTATTCAAATCCATTGTCATTTGATAGTATTCTGCAGCATGAGCCTTATCTCCAATAGCTTGATAAGCTCTCGCAAGATTAAAATATGCTAATGTATAATTAGGATTAATATTTATTGCATTTTTAAAATATTCTAGAGATGTTTTTGGATCTCCATATCCGTCTAAATAAACAACGCCAAGATTGTTTTGTGCGATTTCGAAATCAGGATTAAGCTCAATAGATTTATGAAAAGCTACTACAGATTCTTCAAGATAATCTTTTTCCCAAAGAGCTAAGCCTGTTTTTGCATAGCTCATAAAATTTAACGGATCTGTTGATATTGCATCACAGTATGTTTTAATCGCTTTGTCTAAATCGTTTTGTGCCATGAACAAATCGCCTAAAGATAGTTGTATATCAATGTTTTTAGGATCTAATACCATGCCAGCATTGAATGTAGCTTCAGCTGCTTGGAAGTTTTCCTTGATTTCAGCATAAATTGCACCAAGAGCATGACATACAATAGAAGTCCATTCAGAATCAGGATTCAATTTAATAGCTTTTTGATAGTATTCAATAGCATCATCATAAAGCTCAGCTTTTACATAAGCATACGCTAGTGAATTGTTATAGTATGGATTTTCAGGATTCAATTCTTCTGCCAATTTAAAAGCAGAGACTGCGTGTATTTTATCATTCTTTTTTAAGTATAAATGACCTAATTCATAATAAATTTTATCTAAATCTATTCCAAATTCTAGTAATAATGTATAATAATCAATTGTTAAATCAATTTTTTCTGGGAAATAAGTTTGATTAATTGTAGCAAGTTTTATTAAAACTTCTCTATCGCTTGGATTCATTTCATAAGCTTTTTTATAGCATTCTAATGAGGATTTTATATCATTACATTCTAATGATAAATCTCCCATTTTTTGATAAAAAAGATTTCCTTGTGCAGTTTTTTCTAAACCTTTAGAATACGCATCAAGTGCTGTTGGGAATAGTTTCATTTTTTCAAATGTTTCACCTAGAGTTTTGTACGAAAATACAGAAAAATCATTTGCTAAAAATTTGTAAAACATTTTTAAAGATGGACAATCCCACATAATCATCATGCTTCCTGAAAGGAAATAATACAAAAACTTCATAACATCTTTTACTGACGATGAATTGTTTTGGATTCTATTTAACAAAACTTTTGACAAAAATAATCTAGGACGAGCAGAATTCAAACCTGAACCAGATATTGCAAGCGAAAATTCTTGCTCTGCTTCTTTAAAATTACCATTTAAACATTGGAAATAACCAGTATAAATATGTGCATTAGGATTGCTCGGTTCTAGACTAACTGCTGTTTTACACTGTTCCAAAGCACCTTCAACTGAAATTTGTCCTTTTATTAGCAACAAACTAGCAAGTCTGTAATACGACTCAGAAATAGTCGGATTATTTTTTATTGTATCCACATAACATTCAATAGCTCTTTCTAAATCAGCTTCTTGTTGTTTGATTAGATACCTTTCATGAGCACTTCGTGCTTCTTCTAAAATCTTATCTGCGCAAGCATCATTAATGTTTAACATTGGGGTAATAGTATTTTCCGTCATAATATCTCCGAGCAAAATATTAATTTTGTATCTACATGTGATTAGTCGACTCTAAAAAAGATATCTTTAATTTTTTATATTGTAAATCATCCGAATAGTTTATTTTATTTTATAATCTTAAAACATAAATGTAAAGTTTTGTAACAAATTGTTTAAATATGAAATCTTACAAATTTTAAATACTTTATATATACATAAGATGTAAGTAATATGAGGTAAGAGCTATGAGCTTAAGATGTCATTCAGGTTTTGTACACTACAATATGTTTCACGATAATCACTGTCATGGTGGCGGTGATATAATTGGCAGTGTATTTAACTACACATACAATTGTAATGGCGACTGCGGAGGAGGTGGCTTTATGGGAGGCTTAGGCTTTGGGATAGGTCTTAGCCTTATGAACTTATTGAGTGGCTGGTTTAATGGCGGCGGCTTTGGTGGCTTTAATTATGGCATGCCTGGCGGATATGGAACTGGAAACAGCAACCGCGATTATTCAGAATATTCTTCTAGTCGCTCACGACGTTCTACCTGTGATTGCAAATGTGGAGAAAAAACTAAAGAAGTAAAAGTTACAGATAAAGATTATTCAAAAATAAATGAATTCCATACTCGTGCAAATAAACTAATTGAAGAAGCGAAAACTGCAGACAAAACAAAAGATTTTGAAGCGTTGATTAATGAACTGGAAGGGTATCTTAAACAAGACGATATTCAAGACACTGAAAATGTGACACAAATTAATGAAATAATAAAAACTTTAAAAACTGTAAGTTCAAAACCTGTCGAAATGGTTGAAGAAGTTGAAGAAGAAGACGTACCCGAAAAAGATTATCAAGGACGCACAAACTACAATGGTACAGACGAAGTTAATGGTGACAATTTCCTTAGGGCTACTGACTTGAGCGGAAATACTAGAGATACAAAGACTGCTAGCGGAAAAGCATTGCCAGATATAACTAAACAAGATGATTCAAATGTTCCTAAAACAATTGTTATTCATGACGCAAAAGACATTACATACACATTTAAAGAGAAAACTAGCGATGGCGAATATGTTTATACAAGCAACCAATCAACACACGATTACATTTTAGTTAAAACAAATGATGGCAAGTTTGAATTAGCTCAATATGATTGGCACACTGGATATGGAATCAAAGATTGGTCTGCATCACAGTAAATAAAAAACTCCCTTTTAAAAGGGAGTTTTCTATTTAATATTTTTTATAAAAGTATACTTAGCATTTTTATTAACAGTAGCCTCTTCTACAATTTCATCAGCAGGTAAATCTCTTAAGTATTCACCAAGAGTTACTCCATTAGATATATAAAAATTTCCATTTTCATATTTAAGAATTTCATTTGATGATAAAATTTGGGTAACTTTTTGCTCTTGTGTAAGTTCTACTATCATTTTGCACTCCGTTAACTTATGTAATCCTAGCATTTATAATCTGTTAACGCAAGTAAAATTTTATACTTTAGTTGGAGAAATTCCGAACTTAATTAGAATGTTCATTTTTTACATATCCATTTAATATGTTAGTGTGAGCATAAGGTAAAAATTATGTGAAACCCCTATTTAACTAGGCTTGCAGTTTTAACAGCAAGGCTTAGTTGAGTTTGAATCAATTACTTAAAATTGAATAAATCAAGGAAGAAAAGTAAAGAAAAGGAGATTACAAAATGGCTTCAATTACAATCAACACAAACCTTGCGTCTTTGACAGCGCAAAGAAACTTGTCAAGAGCGACAACAGGTATGAACACTGCGATGGAAAGATTAACAACTGGCTATCGTATCAACTCAGGTAAAGATGACGCAGCAGGCGCTGCTGTATCAAACCTTATGAAAGCACAAATTTCAGGTTATGACGTTGCAGAGGCAAACTCAACAATGGGATTATCATTACTTGATACTGCTGAAGGAGTTCTTGATATCGTAGGAAGTTATGTTCAACGTATTAGAGACTTGACCGAACAAGCTGCAAACGGAACTTACGGTACAGCTTCTTTAGAAGCTATTAGAACAGAAGTTCAACAAAGAATGTTAGAAATTAACAGACTTTGTGATGTAATTGATTTCAATGGAATTCAATTATTAGATGGTACAAGTGTTGCAGCACAAGGTGCTGGTGTTAACTTGCAAGTTGGTAATAATTCAGGTAATGCAAATATAATCAACTTAGATGCTTCAATCTTTAAATCTGCAAAAGTAACAGCATTATTTTTAGGTGGTGCAACTGGTAATACTTGGTATGATCGTTCAGCTACTGATGGTAAATCAACATTAGCATTGCAAGCAAGGGTCTCTGGCAATGAAACAACAACCACTGATGGTGTTACAAAATATAAATATAATAATGCAATTGTTAATAATAAATACGATGATGATCACAATGGTAGTGCTGTACAAAGTTCATCTTGTATAACTGCTATTTGTGATGCTGTATATACTGATGATGCTACAGCAAGAGAATTCTTATCATTCATAGATGATGCAATTGAAAATATTTCAGCAAGAAGTGCGTTAATCGGTGCATACATGAACCGTGTTGAATCAGCTGTTGATGCTATTGGTGTACAAAAGGAGAATATAGTTTCAGCTAACTCTTCAATTAAGGATGCTGACGTAGCAGAAGAATCTTCAAGCTATGTTAAATATCAAATACTTCAACAATCAGCTGCAACTCTTTTAGCTACAGCTAACCAACAACCACAAATTGCATTAAACTTATTATAATAAAAACTTAATGTGATATAAGTAATTGAAGCCCCCGCGTATGCGGGGGCTTCAATATTATTGTTATGACCATCTTCTCAGAGCTAGTAATTTAATTTCTTATTTTATACATCACTACTGCTACAGAGACACTTAAATTGAGCGATTCCACATTACCAGCCATTTCAATTGTTATATTTTTGGTCGCAAAATTTTTTAGTTCATTAGATAAACCTTCGGCTTCTGATCCAAACATCATAAGAACTCTTTGTGCAGGAGTATAGTCATTAAGAGGTACTATATCTGCTCCCTTTGGCAAAGTTGCAACCCTCTCAAAAGAAGGAAATATTTCTTGTAATGTTTGAAATTTCTTTATCTGAACAACAGGAGTTTTCCATAAGCAACCAACAGTTGAACGAACACATTTTGGATTGTATAAGTCAACCGTATCACCATATAAAACTACCCCGTCAATACCAAATGCTGAAGCAGTTCTTAGAATAGTACCTAAATTACCTGCATCTTTTATACCTTCAAGCAAAATAACTTTCTTGTAGTATTTAAACGCCTCTAATTCGCATTGTGGCTTTTGAGCTACAGCAACAATCTTTGGGGCGCTTTTTGCATCAGAGATTTTTGAGAGTACAGCCTCAGTTGTTTCAATCAACTCCACATCATTAAAACTTTTTTGGCCTTCTTGTGCAAAAACACGTTCAATATAAATTCCAGCCTCGATAGCTTCTCTAACACCTTTTTCTCCCTCTATTAGGAATAACCCCAGCTCATCCCTATATTTACCTTTAAGAAGTTTTGCAGTTTCTTTAACTAAATCATTGTTGACTGATGTTATTTTCATAAAATCTTAAATTCCTTTAACCATTCTTTTTCTTGTTCAGTAAGCATTTCATATTTTATTAGCTTATCTTCATATCCCATTTTTACAAAAGAATGAATCTTTCCATCCTTCATATAACACGAGTTTTCTAATCTTACTCCAAAAAACTCTGAATTGTAAAGTCCTGGTTCGATTGTAAAGCACATGCCATCTTTAATTTTTGTTTTTGCTACTTCTGATTGATTTAATGCTGGAGGTGCTTCGTGGACATTAATTCCAATCCCATGTCCAAGTCCATGAGAAAAGTTAAAACCTTCTACACTCTCATCAAGAATTTGGTGTGCAATTTTATCAATATCATAGCCTACTGATAAATTCGAGTTAAAACAATTAAGAAACGCTTTTAAGACCATTGTATAAACTTTTTTATGCAAATTTAAAGGCTCACCTTTTGCAAAAACCCTTGTTATATCAGTAGCTAATCCGCTTTCAAAATAAGCTCCACAATCTATTAAAACTAAATCGCCATCTTGAAGTTTTACATCTTTTGAATTCTTTGAATAATGAGCTAATGCTGAATTTTCATTAATAGCGATAATTGGCTTAAAGCTAAGATTTTTTGCGCCCTGTTTTTTGAATTCATAGCGCAAACGACACTCAATATCAGCTTCTGAAATATTATCCTCGCTCTCAATATAATCTCTTACCGCCATTAAAGCTTTATCTGTTGCATCAAAAGCTTGTTTATAAGCCTCAATTTCCTCTTCTGATTTAATAGATTTTAACGCTTTTATTTCTGATGGCTTATGTATTGGATTCTTTATTAAAGAATAATCATAAGCATTTATTGAATTTTTATCAACAATTAGCTCACCTGTAAAATTACTTAGGTACTCTTCGCAGGCTTTATTATCTGTAAATAAAATTAAATCTCCATTTATAACCATTTTTGCCCAAATTTTGGAAGAATAATCTTTGCTAAAATCTCTATATCCAGTAAGATATGCCACCTCTTCTAAATTCGAAATAAATGTTGTTTTTTCAGGTTTATATTCTTTTGGGGAAAATGCTTCTACTATAGGAGCCAGATGTGACTCTGTATGATTGTTTATCGGATCATAGTCTAAAAGTTTTATTTTGTAGCCATTAAAGCTTTCCAAACGGGCCTGAGAAATCTTTTTAGCAACAATCCCTAATGTTTTTCTTGGATTTATTAGCTTCTTTATTTCTTCATCTTGTTTTTGTCCAAGCTGAAGCTTAACAACTTCAACACCTTTTTTAGCTTCCTTTTCTGCCTGTGTATGATAACGACCATCCACAAAAAGATAGATTTTATCTGGGGTTACTAATGCGTCACCAGTAGAGCCTGAAAATCCTGTTAATGTATAACGAGCATTTTCAGACAACTCAGAATACTCCACCAAAAATTCATTGGTGGAATTTACAAGTAAATAATCGATTTTTAGTTCTTTTAATAGCTCTCTCATAAAATGCACCTCCCTCTCCTCGAGGAGAGGATTGAGGTAAACTCTAGTTCATCATTATACTAAGCTTGTAACAGTAGCCACAGGGCTAATATATTTACCCCTATTTACCCCTATTCATCAATTCCAGTACATTTAATTAAATGCCAACCAAATTGAGTTTCTACAGGTTCTGAAATTTCGCCTTCTTTTAAAGCAAATGCTGCGTCTTCAAATGGTTTAACCATCATGCCTTTACCAAACCAACGTAAATCTCCACCATCACGTCCTGAAGGACATTTTGAATAATCTTTAGCTAAATCTTCAAATGCAACACCATTTTTAATATCTAATAAAAGATTTTCAGCTTCTTCTTTAGAAGCAACTAAAATATGACTTGCTCTAATTTTCATAATAACCTCCTTAATTCAAACTAACAATATAATTCTAACATAAAAGCCAGAAAATGTTTAAACATTTTCTGGCTTTTATGTAAAAAAAAGTCGGTTATGAAAACCGACTATAAATATCAACCAACAATTTCTTTAACTTCAGCTTGTAAGTCTTTAGAGTTAATCTTGATGCTTGGTCCCATTGTTGTTGTCAAATAAATTGACTTAACATAAGTACCTTTTGCAGCTGCAGGTTTTGCTCTAAGAACTGCATCAACTAAAGTCCCGTAGTTTTTAACTAAATCTTCGTTACTGAACTGAACTTTACCGATAGGACAGTGAATCATACCTTGTTTGTCAGCTCTGAATTCAACTTTACCAGCTTTTGCATCTTTAACAGCTTTAGCTACGTCAAGTGTAACTGTACCTGTTTTAGGGTTTGGCATTAAGCCTTTAGGACCTAAAACTTTACCAAGTTTACCTAACATACCCATACAATCTGGAGTTGCGATTAATGTATCGAATTCGAACCAGCCACCAGCGATTTTATCGATAATGTCTTCTGTTCCATAGAACTCAGCGCCAGCTTCTTTAGCTTCATTCACTTTTGGTCCTTTTGCGATAACGCAAACACGAACATCTTTACCTAAACCAGCTGGAAGCACAACTGTTGATCTAATTTGTTGATCAGCGTGTTTAACTTCGATACCTAATCTCATGTGACATTCAACTGTTTCATTGAATTTAGCAACTTCTTTAGATATTTCTTGTAATTTTGTTAATGCTTCACGACCACTTACAGGTTGTTGAAAATCTGCAAGAAGTTCTTGAAGTTTCTTTTGTTTTTTAGTTATTTTAGACATTTTATTTCTTTCCTTTCATGGTATTAGCGGACTTTTTATAATTGAAAATGTAAAATGTAAGATTGAAAATTTTTATTATCTAATTTTCAATTTTCAATTTATGAAATCCTTCCATCTTTAATTAGTTATCTTTAACTGTAACACCCATAGCTCTACAAGAGCCTTTAATCATTTCAACAGCTGCTTCCATAGTTGTAGCATTTAAATCGTTCATTTTAATTTTAGCGATTTCTTCTAATTGCTCACGAGTAATTTCTGCAACTTTTGTTTTATTAGGCACTGCTGAACCTTTAGAAAGATTTAATGCCTTTTTGATAAGAACAGGAGCTGGAGGTGATTTTGTCACAAAAGTGAAGCTTCTGTCTTCATAAACATCAATAACAACTGGAATAATGTAACCAGCTTGAGATTCTGTTCTAGCATTGAATTGCTTACAGAAATCCATAATGTTTACACCATGTTGACCTAAAGCAGGACCAACTGGAGGTGATGGATTTGCTTTACCAGCTTCGATTTGAAGCTTGATTTTTCCTACTACTTTTTTTGCCATTGTTTTCTCCTTTCGTGGTGCTAACGGGGGGCGACCCCTTCCACGTTACTTAATGGAAAGTTGAAAATGGAAAATGGAAAATTTTATCCTTTTACATTTTCATTTCCAATTGTTGTGTATTATAACTTTTGAATTTGTTTGTATTCTAATTCAACTGGAGTTTCACGTCCAAATATTGAAACCATTGCTCTAAGCTTAGCTTTATCAGGATAAACTTCTGTAATATCACCAACAAATTCTGCAAATGGACCAGATGTGATTCTAACTTTTTCACCAACTTTGATATCCATTTCAACTTTTTGAACTTGAGCTGTAGATCTATGAATAATCTTTTTAATTTCACTTTCTTTTGCTGGAATCGGTTTTTTAGCAGAACCTACAAACTTAGTTACACCTGCTGTGTGTCTAACTACATACCAGCTGTCTTCATCCATAATCATTTCTACTAAAACATAGCCAGGGAAGATTTTTTCTTCTTTTTCTTGTTTTCTACCAGCTTTAATTTGGGTAACTGTCTTTTGAGGTACTTCAACTCTAAAGATTTTATCAGCCATGTTCATATATTCAATACGTTTTTCAAGATTGCTCTTTACTTTATTTTCATATCCAGAATATGTATGAACAATGTACCAGCGTTTCTGATTCTTTTTATCAGAAGATTTTGAAGTCTCAACTTCCATTTCTTCCATTAATTCTTCGTTTACAAGATTTTCGTCTTTTTCACTCATTATTCTTACCCTTTATGGTTTAAAATATTTACGCAGTAATTAAATTTTTGACAATAATGCATTGAATATTATATCAACAAAATAAATAAAAACAGTAAATATAAATACAATTGCAACTACAAAAAATGTCTCTACTACAACCTGATGTTTTTCTGGCCAAGTTATCTTGCCCCACTCAGTTCTTACGCCTCTAAAATATGTAGTTATAGCTTCTTTTGTAGTTTGAAATTTATCGTTCATTAGTTTAATTACCTTTTATATAAATCGCGCCCTGAAGGACTCGAACCCTCGACATCCGGTTTTGGAGACCGACGTTCTACCAACTGAACTAAGGACGCACATCAGTGATGAAGTGATCAAGATTGCAGTGATTAAGATTTTTCTTATTCACTTGGTCATCTGGTCACTTATTCACTGTTACTTAGTTTCCTTGTGAGTTGTATGTTTCTTACAAGTAGGACAGTATTTAGATAATTCTAATCTGTCTTTGATATTCTTCTTGTTTTTAACTGTTGTGTAGTTTCTTTCTTTACAATCTTCACAAGCAAGAACTACCATTCTGTCATTTTTACCTTTGATACCCATTTCTGTATTCCTTTATATTACCTTTTGTTTTTAGTTTTACAATTAGCAACTTTGGCTATTTAAAACCTTTTTAAGAGAGAATGTGAAAAGTCACATTCTTTAATAAATCGGCGTATGATAAATATGTTAAAATAAAAATATTTTAAATGCAAATAGTTTGTGAAGTTTTTTTAATTAAAGTTAAATATTAACATTTTTTTAGTATAATAATCTGAAGGAGGATCTTTTATGTATAAATTGGGTATTATTGGTTATCCCTTAGGACATTCTATATCTGCAGTAATCCAAAAAGCTGGGTTTGAAAGCTTGGGAATAGAAGGCTCGTATGATGTTCTAGAAACTTCACCTGAGGAATTAATACCACGCATAAAATTTTTGAAAACTAATGGATATAATGGATTTAATGTAACAATACCTTTAAAAGTTCCAATGTCATTATTTTTGGATGATATCGATGATTATGCAAATATTGCTGGCTGCGTCAATACTGTCAAAATTTTAGATGACAAGTCTTTTATTGGCTATAACACCGATATTTATGGCTTTAAAAAAGCAATACCTCAAAATGTAATATTAACAGGAAAACGAGCTAGTATTTTAGGTACTGGCGGTGCTTCAAGAGCTGCAGTGGTTGGACTTGCTGAATTAGGGATAAAATATATTGATTTTTATACTAGAAATATCATAAATTCTAGACAGACTCTTGATTATGTTAGAGCAAAGTTTCCGAATGTAGATTTTAATGTATATCAGATTCAAAATATTCGTTCTTTAGAAGAGAGCGCCATTATTGTAAACGCAACTCCTATCGGCATGAAAGGTTTTATGGCAGACGAAATGCCGTTAGAGGTAAAAGATTTAGCAAAACTTAATGGAAATACTTTAGTTTATGACATTGTCTATAATCCAATAAAGACTGTTCTTATTAGAAAATCTGAAGAGCGTGGCCTAATGACAATATCAGGCCTAGATATGTTGATTTACCAAGCTCAACGTGCGATTGAAATCTGGACGGGGAAAATTCCCGATTTCAACGTAATGAAATTAGCTGCACTTGAAGCGTTACACTAAATTTACAAACGCTTGCAGTGCATTTGTACTTAGAGTACAATTATTATAAGAGAAGAGATATGCTAGGGTAAGCCCGTTTTTATGGAAGGTTTATATGAATAAAATACAGATTAAAGCTGAAATACTTGCAACATTAAGAGCTTTGGCAAGTTCAACTATGCCAGATCCTTCATTACTTACTGATTTAAAAAAAATAGAAGATAAAAAAACTGTTTTTGATGTTTTAGTAAGAGAACTGGTAAGTTGTGATGAACACAAGTCATTAATTATTTGTTGGTTGCTAACAGAGCTTATTGAAAAAAGCACGCTAAATGATGAGTTGTGGAATATAATAAAAAGTCCGGATTATACTGATAATGTAAAACTTGTTGCATTTAATATGCTTAAAGATTTAGGAAATAAAATTGATTATGAAGTTATAAGTGGATATTTTGAGAAATTTAATGAGCTTATTAATAAAGAAACAAAAGAACTTTTAGAAACAGCTATTATGAATCCAGAAGCTCAAATCGATTTTATGGATTTTTTAAATGCACTTACTGATAATGATAAAATAACTTTGATAAAGTCTTTAGAAGAGGACTATGCCAATGACGCTTTAGCAAATATTTTAATCCCAGTTTATTTATTCTATATGGGAACAGAAGTTGGTGATATCGCTCTTGAAATTTTAGGCAGAACAAAATCTCAATTGGCGTTTCACGCATTAGAAAATGTCAAAAAGCATGTAGAGCAATCTGTGCAAGCAAAAGTTAATAAAGCAATCTCTGAATTAAAGCTTTCAGGTGTTAGGGTTGATAACACCATAGAGTTTTATAAAATGATTTTAAAAGAATCAAAGCCTTATAAATCTTATATTTCCTTCCCTGACGGGCATGGAAATTTAGCAATTATTTTTTCAAGAATAAGACCAAATAAAACTTTGCAGTTTTTAGCAATTGTAATAAGCCCTCAATATGGAGTTTTGGATGCATTTGGATTTAATTCAATGACGGAAAGAGATTTTTATAAAATAGTTGATAAGTTTTATAATTATCAGGAAAAATATGAAATTTCTCCAGAGATCGTTAAATTTTTATTAGAACGCTCTGTTGAAAAATCTTATGAAAACAAAGATCCTTTACCTTATGAATATATTTGTTGGGAAAGTATTATTTTGGATATTGAATCTATTCATCCTGTCATTGATTTGGATAAAAAAGAATTAAACCAAAAAGACATTGATAAATTATGCTTGAACAGTTATGTTCAAAATTGGTTTTATGATGAAATAACTTCTCCAGGATTTAAAACTTTCATTGAAAAATTATCTAATGAATTCAAAGAACATAAATTTGATGTAGATTTAGATAAGTTTTTAGCAGAAAATTTTGATATTGTATTTACACAGGAGGAAATTGATTTACAGCAAAAAGTTTTTAACATGTCCGCATATTTACGTTTATTAAAAGGTGATGAAGAACTTGCTCAAATGTTTTACTCTTTAGGCTCAAATTATGCATTTTTATCCAATATTTTAAGAAAAAGTATTTATGAATACTATGTAGGGAAAAGATATCTCTTAAAGAATCAAAGAAAAGTTTCTAATAAATTTGAGCAAAGAATGCAGCCAAATACTTCTGACTTTGAGCTATTACAGCTTGATATGATAATTTCAAGCATAGAAGCAAAGTGGGTTGACAATGCATAAAGTAATGGCTCTAGATGTTGGAACAAAACGTATTGGAATAGCTTTGTCAGATTATTTACAAGTAATAGCAACAGCGCATTCAACAATTACACGTGAGCCTGAACAAAAAGCTATAGAAACAATTGTTAATCTCGCAAAAGAAAATCGTGTTGAAAAGATTATAGTAGGAGTTCCAATTAATATGGATGGCACTCAAGGATTTCAAGCACAAAATTGCATAGATTTTGCACAAAAAATTCTTGGTTTTGATATAATATATGAAGACGAGCGTCTAACTTCTGAAGAAGCTGAACAAAGACTTCGAGCAAGGAAGATAGATTTTCGTAAAAATAAAGGTTTAGTGGATATGGAAAGCGCTTGTGTTATATTAGAACAATACTTATCCAGAAAAAAATAAAAAAGGAGTAACAAAAAATGTCAGAAGAAGAAATGAATTTAGTAGAATTAAGTGATGAAGAAGGCAATGTAACTAATTGCGAGATTTATGATATTGTTGAATTTGAAGGTAAAACTTATGCAATGTTATTACCTGTAGATGAAGATGCTACAGAAGATCCTGAATTAATAGTTTTAGAATATGTAGAAGAAGGTGAAGAAGGAACTTTTGTTAGCATAGAGGACGAAGATGAATTTAACAGAGTCTGTGATTATATTGAATCTCTAGCTGATGAAGTAGAAGAGTAGTTGTAATAGTTTGTGCGTTTAAAACTCTATTAAGGTGTTTTTATGTTTGAAAGATTTACAGAAAAAGCAATTAATGTTGTTAGCGAATCTCAAAGATTAGCAAAAGAATTAAAAAGCACAGAAGTTTGTCCTGAGCACTTACTTCTGGCTTTGGTTGGAGAAGCAAAGGGAGTTTCGCTAAAATTGTTTAGAATGTATAATGTAACATTTGAATCTGTTCAAGAAGAAGTTTTGCATTATGTAACACCTGCGTTGAGAGTCTCTGAAAATATACCATTTAGTCATAATGTTAAGGATGTTTTAAAACGTACTTTGGATTTAGCTTCAAAATCTGGAAATCAGAATATTCTTTTTGAGCACTTGTTTTTGTCTGTAATTACTGATAAAAATTCAAATATTCAATCAATTCTAGATAAGTTTAATTTTGGAATTAATAATGCTAGAGAGATTTTGACAAAATTAGTTCAAAAAAAGATTAAGCGTTTAGAGCACCCTGAAGAAATTGATGAGGATGAAAAAACGGCGTTTGAGTCTATATATGAAGGGGAAGCTTTAGCCGATGTTTTTGACAGAGCTGTATCAAAGCTTTCAACTAAAGGTTATGAAATATTAGGAACAGAGCAGATTATGGCATCAATCCTTGAATCTGCAAGCTCAAACCTGCTTGATACTATTAATAAATATGGAATTAACTCTGAATCATTTGAACAAAAACTTGCGAGCATAAGTTCAAGACAATCTGAATATGAAGATAAAAAAATTATTTTTACTCCAAATGCTTTTTTAATGATGAATTTAGCGCTTCAAACAGCTAAAGAATTAGGTTCTTCAGTAATTACTCCAGAACATATAGTTTTGAGTATTCTTAAGGCAAAAAAAGGCTTAGCTTATGAAATAATTAAATCTATTGGTATCAATGAAGAAAAACTTTCTGAAGAAATTGTTAAGCCAATAGAAAAGCAAATGCCCGAGACATTACTTATAATGAAACTAGCAAAAGAAGAGGCACGTAGACTAGGTCGCAATGTTGTCGGCACAGAAATGTTTTTACTAGGAATTATTGGTGAAGGTGCTAGCGTAGCTTCAGAAGTTCTTAGTGATTTAGAAATTACAATGAAAGATGCCCGTGCAGTTGTAGAAAACCTTGTTGGCTATGGTAATGAATATTTTGATAAAGAAATTGTATTTACTAGACGTGCTAAAAGAGTACTTGAAAAAGCCTGGGTCTCTGCAAAGAAAAAGAATAAACAAAAAATAGAAGCTGTTGATTTATTATTAGCTATTATAGATGAGCCTAATTCTTTAGCAATGAAAGCATTAGATAGCTTGGGAGTAGATTCAGTCGAAATTAAACACGGTATACAAGGATTAGGATGTTAGAAAGACTAAAAGCTTTTTTATTGGAATATGAATTGCAAGATAAAACTATAATAGTTGGTTTTTCTGGTGGATTTGATTCAATGTGCTTACTTGATGCTTTGTCAAAAATTAAAGAGCAAGAAGGTTTTTGGGATTTATCAATAATAGCAGCTCATTTTAACCATAATTGGCGTGGTGAAGAATCTTTTAGAGAGCAAGAAGTTTGTAGATTATTTGCTTCAAGTAAAGGGTTTGAGTTTTATACAAAGATTGCACCAAAAGATTTGAAAAAAAATGAAAATTCTGCAAGGATTGCTAGATATGAATTTTTTGAAGAGGCAATTGAGGAGTTTGATGCAGATGCGGTATTTACTGCTCATAATAAAGATGATAACGCTGAGACCGTATTATACAGAATTATAAAAGGAACAGGATTGTATGGCCTAAAAGGGATTTCGCAAAAACGCAATTGCTTTTATAGACCATTATTAAAAACTACTCGTTCCGAAATCGTGGAGTATTGTGAAAAAAATAATTTAACACCAAATAATGATTCTTCAAATATGGATACTAAATATAGAAGAAATTATATAAGATTAAATGTTATTCCAGCACTAGAAAAAATTAATCCTGCCGTGAAAGATTCTTTAAATACTTTGGCTGATGTTGCAAAAAATGAAGACGCTATCATAAATGAATATTTATCAACATTGAGAGATAGAGTTTTTGAAGAAGGTGGAATTAATTCCCAAGAATATAAAAAACTTTCAAAGCCTGTTAAAATGAGATTCTTGCATGAATTCATTCAAAGCTTAGATTTAGACTATGATTTTAAACGTATAAGAGAAATTTTTGAATTTATTGATACTAATTTAGAAAAACGAAATGGCTCAACAATATCTTTAACTACAACACTTTGGTTGTATGTTGACAACAAAGTCATTGAAACTATTCCTCGTAAAAAAGAAGTCTTACCAGAGGCCTCAAACCAAATTAGAGTTTCTATAAAAAAAGAAGGAGAATTTTTATTTAACAATACAAAAATTATTTTAAAGCCATTTGTTGAAGAAGAAATTTTCGTTTTTCCAAGCTCTACTGCAAATTTTGCTTATGTAGATTTAACAAATATAGAATTGCCATTATTCCTTAGAACAAGAGAGGATGGGGATGTGATTAACCCTTTTGGAATGTCTGGCACAATGAAGTTAAAAAAATATTTAAATTCCAAAGGCGTATCTAGACATAATCGTGACGAAATATTACTATTGACTAATGAAAAAGAAGTTTTATGGGTTGTTGGCGTTGGGTTAAGTAATAAAATTGGGGTTATAAATAAACCAACACATGTTATAGAGGTTATATCAAATGAAAGTAATTAAAGAAACAGATTTGAAAGTTTTATTTACAGCGGATTTAATTCAAGAAAAAATTAAAGAATTAGGTTTGGTTTTAAATGAGAAATATAAAGATGAGGATTTATATTTAATTTGTGTTTTAAAAGGCTCTATAATGTTTATGGTAGATATAGCAAAACACTTAAAAATGCCTGTAAAAATGGAGTTTATAAGGCTTTCAAGCTATGGTTCAGGGTTTACTTCAACAGGTAAAGTAAATGCTGTAGACATCGCATTACCTGATTTAAGTGATAAAAATGTTTTAATAATTGAAGACATTGTAGATACAGGACATACTGCAAAATTTTTATTAGATTTTATTAATCATAGTTTTAAGCCAAAAACAATTGCTTTTTGTTCTTTATTAGATAAAAAATGTAAACGTGAGGTAGAAATAGAACCCGATTTTTATTGCCTTGATGTAGATGATAAATTTTTGGTAGGATATGGATTGGATTATGATGGGTATTTTAGAAATATTCCATACATAGGCTATGTAGAAAATTAAAAGGAATTTATATAATGTATAATGTGAGAAATATTTTAGATGATTTATTGTATTTAGGTTGTTCTGATAGAAGGCTACAACTTTTTGAAAGTGCGTATCCAGTAGCTGACGGTGTTTCTTATAACTCGTATTTGTTAAAAGATGAAAAGACCGTGCTTTTTGATACTGTAGATAAAGTCTGTGCTTGTCAATTTTTTAAGAATTTAGAATATGCTTTAGATGGTAAAAAGCTTGATTATTTAGTAATACACCACATGGAACCAGATCATGCAGCATTGGTTTCAGAAGTAAAACGTAGATATCCTGAGATAAATATTGTTTGTACAGCAAAAGCTTTAGCAATGATTAAACAGTTTTTCGATTTTGATATTGATTCTTGTGCACAAATTGTAAAAGAAGGAGACGTCTTAAATACTGGGAAACACGAGCTTCAGTTTATTATGGCGCCAATGGTACATTGGCCTGAGGTTATGGTAACTTTTGATAAGACAACAGGAACCTTGTTTAGCGCAGATGCATTTGGTGCTTTTGGAGCTATAAACGGAAACTTATTTGATACAGATGTAAATTGGGAACGTGATTACTTAGACGAAGCAAGGCGCTACTATACTAATATTGTTGGTAAGTATGGATTACAAGTTCAAATGCTTTTAAAAAAAGCTTCTAACCTTGATATAAAAATGATTTGTCCGTTACATGGATTGATTATTAAACAAAATATAAAATTATTTATTGAAAAATATGATAAATGATCAACTTATACACCAGAAGAAAACGGTGTATTGATTGCCTATTCTTCTGTTTATGGAGGCACAGAGGCTGTAGTTGAAATTTTAGCTGCAAAACTTGCCCAAAAAGGCGTAAAAGATATAAAAATGTTTGACGTATCTTTCGCAGAGCATTCAAAAGTTTTAGCAGAAGCATTTAAGAAATCACATATAATTTTAGCTACTACTACATATAATGCTTCAATTTTTGAATCAATGAATAGATTTATTCATTCCTTAGTTTCACATAATTTACAAAATCGTAAATATGTTTTAATTGAAAATGGGTCTTGGGCTGCTACGTGTGGTGGTATAATGAGAACTGAGCTAGAAAAATTAAAGGGTTCCGAATTTATTGCTGAAAATTTTTGTATAAAATCAGCAATGAAAGAAGAACAATTAGTCGAGTTGAATAATGTTGTAATTACAATAGAAAACTCATTATCTTTGTAATAAGATTAACGTGTAGAAAATAAAACAAGGAGAAAAATTATGCAAAAATATGTATGTACAGTTTGTCATTATGAATATGATCCAGCAGTTGGAGATCCAGATAATGGAGTAGCAGCAGGAACTTCTTTTGCTGATTTACCTTCTGATTGGGTATGTCCTTTATGTTCAGTAGGCAAAGATTTGTTTGAAGAAGTATAATTGGTGCGTCAAATGACGCACCTTTTTAAATATCAAATATCCAATTCAAAGCATTTTGTTTGAGAATTAGAATTTTGATTTTTTAACATATATGATTATAATAGTTGTATGAGAAAGTTTTTATTACTTTTATTAATATTAAGCTATATGTTGCCAGCGCAGGCATGGCTTTGGGATAAAAAAGACAAAGCTTTAGAAGCTGAGCTTGTGGGAAAAGGCTATGCAGGAAAATTACCTGAGCTTAATAAAAATGTACAGCCTAAACAAAAAAAAGTTGCAACACCAATATTTGAATCTCAAAAAGGATTTAACGATCCTTCGGAGCTAAAACCAGTCCCAAAAGATAATCCAGCTTTTATTAACATTATTTCTAAAAAAGATAAAACTTCTAAATATGTTATTGATGCAAATGAAATAATACCTCTTATTGAAAGATTAGCAGATTCAATAGAAGAAGAGCATACTGTGCAATTATTTGTAACAAGAGCTAATATTTTAACAATGAATCTTGATCATTTAAAAACAAAATATGATGGTCAACCAGAAAGTTTTTATGAATCTTTCAAAAAACTAATGGAAATTAATCAGTTTGTAAAAACTGTTGCACAATTGCGAAGAGAAGCTGTAACTTATCAAAGATATTTAGCGTATCAGTCAACAGGGTCAATATATAATCCTGAAAACATAAACCAACAATTACAATATTTACTTGAAGAATTAAATTCAGCAGTAATCCTTTTAAAACAAGAAGAATAATATTAACCAAAATATTAACATTTTTATCTAGCCAAGTTTACCAATTTATTAATTCCCAACTAGGTAATAATAAAAGTGGTAATAGAAAGGAGAAACCTCATGAATTTTCTTAGAAATACTGCTTACGTGCTAGTATTAATTGGTGCGCTAAACTGGGGGCTAATTGGTCTATTTGGATTTGACTTAGTTGCTGCAATTTTTGGCGACATGACGATTATGTCAAGAATTATCTACTCTTTAGTTGGTGTCAGCGCAATTATAACAGCACTTACTGTTCATCACTGTGAAAGAATTGAAGAAAGAGAATGTGATGAATACGGAAGATGTAGTTTATAAAATTCTATATTTTCAAACAAAAATAGCTCTTGATATTAAACAAGAGCTATTTTTATAAATTAACTTCCACGAAAAAATCTTTGATTTGTCCCTTCTGCGCCAACTCTAGCTCGAACAGAACGCAAACACCTAGGACAACGACCAACATAAGCGGTACCGTCTTTGTTTTTATATATTCTTCCATATACGCCACAACAATCAAACCAAATTCCTAAAAATGGGCGAGATTTTCTTTCATTATTTTCTTCCACGTTTTTTCTTTTCCTTTGATTTTTTATTTGTAGTTGTATTCATTTGTGGCACTTTTGGTGGAGGAAGAGCTTCAGATATTATAATATCTTTACAACGACCTTTAAAAACACTCTCAGTTAGAGCCTGAACATAATCATCTTTTAAATGAGCATAATCAAATAATATTATTCCGTTTAATGAGTATTTTCTAGAAGCATGAATTTGTTTGATTAAGTCAGATGCTGAACCATTCATAAAAGCAACAAACAATCCTGCGTAAAGCTTTGTACTGGCAGATTTGTTTCTTAAAACATCTTCCATTAGACTAGAGGCTGTTTTATCATCACATGTTAAAAACAATGGTGTAAATCCGTCTACAAAATTATTTATAGACCAATTTTTCCAATCTTGAATTTTAGTATTAATAGCATTAGTTTTGTTTGGAAATATAACAGCAGTAAGCTCAACTTTGTTTGCTCGACATAAACTACTTACTTTACGTACAAAATTAGATATTTTCCCGCATCTATAATAACGCCAATATTCCCATAGAGGATCACTTGTCCTTAAATCTATTGGATCAACTCCATACATACTTCTAAATTCTGCTCTTGCAACAGGTGTATATCCCCAATTAGAACTATCATAATTACTATAATTCGGTGCTAACGATTGCGGATATCTTATATAATCTAAGTTTATTCCATCTGGTTCATATCTATGGACAATTTCACACAATAATTCATATAAAAATGCTTGAACTTCCGGATTAGCTGGATCTATAAAATACCCATTGTGCTCTGATACAGAAAACGGTATTGTTGAAGAAAAAGCATTCTTCTTTTGATAATTAGCCCACTGAGGGCGTTGTGCTAAAATATATTCAGGATGAGTTTCTGGAGGTTTATTGCCAACATAAAAAGTCTGAAACCAAACGTGAACTTTAATATTTCTTTTATGAGCCTCATTTATCCAAATTTTTAACGGATCAAAACCAACATAATCTTCATATTGTTTTATAAAACCATACTTTTCCATCGTCTTTGAAGGAAAAATTGTTTTGCCATGATAATAAGTTTCTAAAAACACATTATTAATCCCAGCATTTTCCAATGAATCTAATACAGCTTCAATGTCTTTTTTATTAAAATAAGTTGGTCTTATCCAAACACCCTTAAGCTCCTTTGAATCATAAGGTATGACAGTTGACATTGCTAAATTTGCGTATTCAATAGCTCTTGAAGAGTATTTTTGTGAATCTTCACTATTTTTTTGAGCTTTTAAAATATAATCTTGAGCTTTATTTAAGTTTTGTTCTGTTCGTTTTTGATTATAAGTAGAATACTGTTGAGCATAATAGCACATCATTTCTTGAACTTCTTTAATGCGTTCCATTGCGCTAAATAAGAATGTCCCTGATGTTATGTAAGAAGTAATAACTTTATTATCTAAGTCTAAATAAATCTTAGATCCGACCATTATATTTTCATTAATCCATTTTTTAGCAAGTCCATGCCCGCTTATAACAAACCCGTTCGCGGGAATAATAGAATCTGCACCACTTAAAGATGTTACCGTATTACCTACAACAATAGCTTCTGTACCAAATTCATTTGTGCCAGTTTTTTCACCGAAAGATGGAGTATATATTACAAGCTGATTTCCACCTCTTAATCCTGGATAATTAATACCTTTCCAATTAGTTGAAGCTACAGGATCTACAACATCTATTTTAAACATTGATTGATTAAATAAAACTTCATTTTGATATGGGACAATTTCTGTATAAGCGTCTTGAGCAGAAGCTATACCTGTTATAAATAAGAGTATTATAAGCCCTAAAAAAATTAAAATTCTCTTCATTAGTTAATAAATCCCAAATCTATATTTATATTATAAGTTTATCAAAAAAATATGACAACATAAAAAATATTTACTTAAAATTAGCTAGATAATCGAGAGAATTCTTAGCTTTTGGTGTAAAATAAATATCATGCTTAATCTGTATAAGAATTATATAAAAGAATTATTACAAATAGCTTTCCCCATAATCCTTGGCAATGTAGGCTTTATTATGATTGGTGTTGGAGATGTCATTGTTGCTGGTAGACATTCAACAGATACTCTTGCAGCAGTTAGTCTTGCCACTGCAATTATAAATTGTATTACGATTATGGGTATAGGAGTATTAGGAAGCATTTCGCCTATACTTTCAAATTATAGAGGTGCGAATAAGCAACCTGAAAAATATTTTTACCCATCATTAAAGTTTGCTTTGGCTATTTCTGTAATAATAAGTTTTGCAATTTTAGTAACAATGCCTTTCATTGATAAGCTAGGATTTGAAGCTCATCTTGTACCGCTTATAAAAGATTATTTTTTTGTAACAGCTTTTTCTACTTTTGGAGCATATTTGCACTATATGTCAAAAGAATTTTTACAAGCTTTCGAAATAGTAATGTTTCCTAATTTATTAACTATATTTTGTATTTTTTTGAATCTGTTTTTGAATATAATTTTTGCGTTTGGTTATGGTCTAATTCCAGAAATGGGCGTGAAAGGCTTAGCTATTGCAAGTTTAATTGTTCGATATTTTATGGGACTTGTTCTATTCTTTTATTGCTATAAAAAAATAGATATTAAATATCATAAAGATAAAGAATATTATAAAGAAATGCTAAAAGTTGGCCTACCATCTTCTCTTGCAATTATGATAGAGTTTGTAGCATTTAATAGTATAACGGTTATTATGGGGAGAGTCTCAGGGCTCTATGCTGCAGCTCAAAATATTATTTGTACAATAACTTCAATATCATTTATGGTTCCACTTGCTATTGGAAATGCAGCTGGTGTAAAAGTAGGTTTCGCTAACGGTGCTAAATTATATAAGGATTTAAAAAATTATGCATATACAGCTCTTATTTTATCCGCAGGATTTATGGCTGCTTCAGCTATAATAATTGCAATTGCTCCTGGAATTATTACAAATTTATTTACAACGGATTTAGAATTAATTAAAATTTGCGTACCGATAATTTATACCCTTTGCTTTTTCCAAGTCTTTGATGGAATTCAAGCTGCTTTAGCTGGGATATTCCGAGGGCTTAAACACACAGAAGTTATAATGTTAGCAAATTTTATTGCCTTTTGGGTAATTGCATTACCGTTAGGTTGCCTGCTTGCTTTACATTTTAAATTAAATCTTATGGGATTCTGGTATGCACTTATTGTTTCAATTATAATTCTTTGTATAATTGTATTTGTTAATTTATTGCAAAGATTTAAAAAAATGACAGAATAGAGGATTATGCCACACTTTTTTATTGAATCAAAAAATAAACTTGATAATAAAATTATTATTAGCGATACTGAAAACTATCGTCATATTGCGCGTTCCTTACGTGCTAGAACTGGTGAAAACTTATTATTAATTGATGAAAACCAAATCCAATATGAAGCCGTGATTACTGAAATAAACTCAAGTGAAATTATTTGTGAGATTAAAAAGTTCTATCCTTCAAAAAGAGATTTAGAATTTGATTTATATCTTGCACAAAGCCCTTTGAGAAGTGATGCTCAATTAACGATTATGGAAAAGGCTACTGAACTTGGTGTGAGAGGAGTTTTTCCGATTATTACCGATAATTGCGCTTTAAATAAATCTGTTTTAGAAAAAAAACACGAAAAATGGCAAAAAATCATGTATGAAGCTTCAAAGCAATGTGAACGAGCAAAAGTTCCAACTTGTTTTGAGCCAACATCTATAGAAAAAGTTTTAGAAAAAGATTTTGATAAAATTCTTGTTTTAGCAGAACGCTCAACAGAAATTACTTTTAAGCAATATTTAAAACAAAATCCAATTAAAAAAGATGAAAAAGTTTTAGTAATAATTGGCCCAGAAGGCGGATTTTCTCAGAAAGAATTTAAGTATTTTAAAACTAAAAATTTACCTTTGATTTCATTAGGTGATTTAATTTTAAAAGCAGAGACTGCTGTTATAGTAACCTTAGGAGACATTATCTATGAATTTAAAGGATGATTTTATTTTATCTCAATTAAATGAAGGCTACCTAGTAGGCGGATCTGTTCGTGATGCATTAATGGGTAAACCTTTTGTGGATAGAGATATTGCAATAAAAAATGCTGAATTTTTTGCAAAAAAAATGGCCGAAAAATTTAATGCTACATTTATTGAATTAGATCCTGAGTATAAAATATATAGACTGGTTTTAGAGGATAAAGTAAATTATTTAGATATCTCTGAAATCCAAGGAGCTGATATACTTGAAGATTTAAGTAGACGTGATTTTACGATGAATGCAATCGCAATTAACCTTACAAATAACGAAATTATTGACCCATATAATGGCCAAGCAGATATAAAAAATGAGGTTATTCAACATATTAAAGAATCTAATTTTTCAGACGATCCATTAAGAATTTTAAGAGCTTTCAGATTTGCTTCAACAACAGGGTTTGAGCTATCAAAAAAAACTAAAGCTTGTATTAAAAAACATAAAGACCTTTTATTTATCCCTGCAAAAGAGAGAATTAATTACGAATTAATGAAATTATTTGGCGGGAGTAAATGTAGTAAAGTTTTATTAGAGATGGATGAATTTGGTATTTTAGAAGAGCTTTTTCCTCAAGTTAAAGAAATGAAAAAAGTTACACCAAACACTCATCATCATTTGGATTTATTTCATCACGTAGTTGAGACAGTTAGAAATATAGAAGAATTGTATTTAAACGCAACTGAAGCTGAACAAGAACATCTGGATACGATTGATTTTGGAGGATTTCCGAGAATAAATCATGTGAAACTTGCAGGATTTTTGCACGATATTGGAAAATTTTCTACTTGGACAATAGAAGAATCTGGTAGGCATAGATTTATTAAGCATGATGATGTTGGAGCAAAAATATGTGTTCCATACTTGCGCAATATGAAGTTTTCAAAGAAACAAATTGAATATATTTCAACAATGATTAAAACTCATATTTATCCTTCAAACGTAATTGATGCACCAGATTTGAATGATAAAGTCATGATGCGCTATCTTCGTAAAATGGGGAGAAATGTAATAGATAATATAATATTAGCTAAAGCAGATAGATTATCCGCTCGTGGCGAAGCTATTACAGAAGAAATAATTATGGCAAATCTTAGTGGCTTAGATAAATTACTCAATTTTTATTTTGAAAAACGTGATACGTTAAAGCCTTTGCCAAAACTTTTAGACGGTATTGAGATAATGAAAATTAAGGGGTTAAAACAGTCGCCAATATTAGGTGAAATAATAACAGCTCTTAAAGAAGCTCAAATAAATGGAGAAATTAACACCAAAGAAGAAGCGATTAATTTTGTAATTGAATACAAAATTTAAAAAAACTCTTTACATTTAATTTTGTTTAGTATAATATAAATTTTGTTACCAATTGAATAACTTTGGAGGAGTGCCAGAGCGGTTGATTGGAGCGGTCTTGAAAACCGTCGTACGTGCGAGCGTACCGTGGGTTCGAATCCCACCTCCTCCTCCATTTAAAAAGCCCAAACCATAGAGGTCTCGGGCTTTTCTTATTAAGTACTGTGTCCATATTGTGTCTACTCATTGTCTTGCTGGTTGAGAATTTTTGACTGCAAAATGAGAAATTTTTGTATTTTTTTGTCCGTTTTGCTCGGAAGTATTTTTCGTCATTGCGAGGGCGAAAGCTCGAAGCAATCTAGTTGTATTTTATTGTCCGTTTTGCTTGGAAGTAAAACTTTGTAAGTTGGGCATACTTGCCCAACAACACTAAATCGTAGCGGTTGGAAGTGTGCTGAAAATCAAAATCCAAACTGGACGAAAACGGACTTTTATTGGACTCAAATTTCTAAAATGTCACCCCGTACTTGATACGGGGTCGCATAAGCTAGTCCTTGCGATTGCGGGTCAAGCCCGCAATGACGGCTTTTTCCCTTGCAAGTGGAGGGGATTTGAGCTAAGTCCATAAAAAGTCCTGTTTGGGAATTTTGATAGGGATAAATAAAAAGTCATAGGTTGGCAATACTATGCCAATTATAAAAAACGTCGGCTTGGTAAAGCCGACCTATTTACTATCAAAATGTCTTACTACAGAGGTCTATGCATTCTAAAAGAATCAACTTCTTCTGCTTTTTGAGCATTTGCTTTAACTAATGTCTTAATATGTTCTACAAGAGATTTAGAATCTAGATTGTCAGGAATAGTATGAGTACTAGCTAATTCTTTTGACCAAGTTGTACTACCGCCTTTAAAAAAATGAAAAGTTCTATCGTATATATTCATAATAACATTATTCGTTTGTTTACTTTTATCCATAGTAAATTCAACTTCTCTTGAGACATTTCTAGCAGCTCTACCAATTGTATCTGCAGCTTTGATTAATGTGTCTTTTATATCTGCATTTGTAATCTCATTTAATTTAACACATGCTATATTTTTACTATGCCTCTCGGCTATTTTCTTAAGAATATTATTTCTACAAATAGGTAATACTTTCATTTTAACCCCTTTCTATTTACTATAATAAAACTCCAAAATAATTAATTTGCCATTCTAAGTAACAATTCTTAACATTGTATCAATTTTATATATGAAAATAACTTTATATAAATATATGGGAAATTAGGAGTTATTTTACATGGCGAATGTCATTATAAGTGCCTTAACTAAAGCTGAACGACTAGCTCGATATAAAATGTCTAGCACTAATGTTGTAACAGAAGCTATTACAACATTAGTTAATGGTGCTGATGACGCTGCTAAACAAGCTCAACGCTTAGCACGAAAAGCTAAGTATAATAGCCAGTTTCAATCTAATCCAAATGTTGATACTTTTGTAAGAGAATCAACAACAATACAAGCAGGAAAAGTAAATCCTGTTATTACTCCAAGTAGAGTAATAGCAAGTAAGGTTCCTTTAGTTAAACTCGACAGTAAAGAAATGGCATTCTTTAGTGAAAACCTTAAAGGAGTTAAGCCAAATGATATTGAACAAGCTGTTAGTGAAATATTAGCCTTAGAAAATGTAAATGGCTTAACTGGATTTACACGTAAACTGGGGCATAAATCTGCATATAGTACAAGAGCATTATTAGAAGCTAGGTTTAATGACCCACAAAGATATGATGAAATACTGACTTTAATAAGATTAAATAAAGAAGGGAAAATTAAATATTTTCCTAGTTTTGTAATGCCAAATGGTAAAACCAATCCTTTAGTTAAACAGGATATGGAAGCAATATTGAGTGGCAAAAACTATTACGAACAATTTTCAAGATTAGAACCTACAGAAATTCTAGCTAAAACTAAACTCGGAGATGTATTCTCTGTTGGGGATAAGATGTATGTTAGAGATGTAAGTGGCTACATACCCCTTAAAATGGATAAAAAGACCTATGAATTATTATTTCCACCAGTTGATAGATATGCAATGGCACAAGGAGCTTCGCAAAACTGTGGAGCAATAGCTGTTATTAATAACATGGTACAAGTACCTTCTAATCGAGTAAAGTTGTTACAACTATATGAACAGAACGGAAATAAAGTAACAGTACACGCATTGGGTGATACAACAAGTAGAATGACTTTTGACTTGAATGACCTTAAATCTTTAGATGATGGAATTCTTTCAGATACCTCCTATGGTTTAAAGATGTTGGAACGAAAAGGTCAATTGGCAGGTGGAAGAACTGGCTATTCTCCACCAAGTTACACGGAACGAACAGAAACATTCTTTGTTCCAAATATTAATAAAACGCAAATTGAATACATGAGTGATACACCTTTATTTATTAGCAAGCAACAAGTCGAAAGAGAGCTTGCGACAATAGGTAATGGACGAACTTTTGTTACTGGTGGAGGAGGTAATTATGCCTTAGGTACTGGCGATAACCATTGGTGCTCTGTATATGATTACAAAAACGGCACTATAAGATTTGCGAATCCGAATGCAACTGCTGATTATAAAGATGTACCAATATCGGAGTTTATTGATGATTATCTAGGTATCGGTGTTTTTCATAATCACTAAGGGATTGTTCATGGTTAATAATAGATTTTAATCAAATATATAATTAACAGGGGTAACCTATTGTTGATACTTAAGCTTTCTTATTCTTAGTTTGTAGGTTGGGTGTAACCCAACAAAAATTATCAAACCCACTGTTCTTTCTTCTTAAACCAAGTGTCAAAATACACTAGTTCTTGCCGACTTTAAATGGTCGGAAATTTAAAAATCCAAACTGGATGAAAACGGACTTTTAATGGACTCAAAATTCCATATCACCCCACCTTTATCCTCCCCGTCCAGGGAGGAAACCTAGGCTAATTCTACATTTACCCCTAAGTCCATAAAAAGTCCAATTTGGAAATTTTGAAGGAGTAAATAAAAAATTATAGGTTGGCATTACTATGCCAACTACAAATAAAGTCGGCTTTGTAAA
>JAFUMP010000041.1 GCA_017482685.1 bacterium
AATATCCTGAAATCCCTCCATAAAGAAGCCCTATTGGGAAAACTATAAAAAGAGATAAAAAACCAACTGTCATTGAAATTCTTCCACCAAATAACAATCGAGAAAAAACATCCCTACCATTTATATCAGTACCTAATAGGTGGATTTGACCGCCATTTTCTGCTCCAAATAAATGAATATTACAAGGAATAAGTCCTAAAATTTTATACTCCTCACCTCTCACAAATAATTTTAAATAATGTTTTTGAGAACGGTCTTGTTTATAAATAGTCTGCATTAGACTTGGCTCAAATTCTCTTACGTAGTTATAAGTATAAGGTAAACTCAGCTTACCTTCCTGAGTTATCGTATAAACTTTACTTGGCGGTGCATAAGATAAATCTCTATTTGAATAATAATTTGAATAAGGTGCTATAAAATCCGCAAACAAAATTATAACGTACAAAAAACATAGAATTAGTAGCGCTACAAATGTAAATTTATCTTTATAAATCTTGTTCAAAAGCTCCATATTTATTCTTTTGCTCCCCTAACTCTTGGATCTGTAACCATTAACAAAATATCTGCTATTAGATTTCCTAGTATCAGCATTATTGTTCCCATCATTAAAGATGCCATAACCAAATTTATATCCGATTTCATAACTGCTTCCAAAATAAGCCTACCTAATCCTGGATATTGAAATACATATTCAGTCAAAGCAGCACCACTTAAAAGACCTGCAAATTCAAACCCTAATAATGTTATCATTGGATTTATTGCGTTTCTTAGAGCATGTTTAAATATAACTTGATTTTCACTAAGTCCTCTAGCTCGTGCAAATTTTATATAATCTGAATCTAATACCTCAAGCAAATTTGCACGCATTTGACGTTGCAAACCAGATAAAGATATCGTAAACAATACGATAGTTGGAAGCACCAAGTGTTTTGAAATATCAAACACTTTACCTAACAAGCTTAATTCATTAAAATTATAACTTGTTAATCCGCCAACAGGAAACCACCCCGTTTTCACTGCAAAAATAAGCATTAATATCGCAAAGAAAAAAGAAGGTATTGCCATTCCTATACTCGCTAAAACCGTAAGAAATCTATCTAAAAAAGTTTCTTTACGAATAGCTGATATAATACCTAAAGGTAAGCCCACCATCCAAGTCATAAAAATAACAACTGTAGTCAAAAGCAATGTGTTTGGGATTCTTTCTTTAAGCTTAACAGAAACTTTTTCACCTGCAGATGTATATCCCAAATCTCCTTTTACAAAAGACTTAGCCCAAGATAAATATTGAACACCTATTGGCTTATCTAGATTTAATCGTTTTATTTCTTTATCCAAAGTTTCTTGCGAAATAGAAGGATTCAACCTTAACTCAGCTAGAGGATCAATAGGTGAAAGCCTAATTATAAAAAAGCTTAACAATGAAACTATTATTAATAATGGAATCGTCTGTAAAACTCTTTTTAATACTAAACGAAAAAAGCTCACTAATTTTCTCCTTCTATATAAATTTCATCTAGATTATAAATTAGCCCACTCAAAGGTGTTGGAAAAACATTCTTAAATTTTTTTCTTATAGCAGTTATTCTAATCGGCGAATATAAATAAATTATAGGCTTCTCTTGATAAATAATTTCTTGATACCTATCATAAAAAGGTTTACGCTCATTAAAATTAAGCTTTAAAGCTCCTTGTTCAAATATTTCATCAAGTTCTTTTTCCCAATATAACCTATCGTCATACTTTTGATTTGGAGTTCTTTGGTTAAATAAATGTAGTGGCCCATTTGACATCCAAACATTTTTACCGTCATGAGGTTCTAGCGGAGAGCCTGTTAATCCCATTATTGCCATATCCCAATCATTTGTTTGTGAAAGCTTATTTACAAGGCTGTTAAACTCAATTGGCTTAAAGTTAACCTTCATATCTAAGTCTTCTAAATCCTGTTTTATCATAACACCTATAGCTTCTCTGTCTAGAGAACCTGCATTTGTATAAATGTCAAACTCAACCCTATTTCCGTTAGAATCAAATAATTGTCCATTCTTAATCACAAAACCAGATGATTCAAGCACCTCTTTTGCTTTTTCTAAATCTCGTTCATGTCCTTTTATATTTTTATTAAGATAAATTGAATTTAAACTTTCCGCTGTAAATAATGGTTCAGCAACACCTTGTGCTATGTTCTTAACAATACCATCCCTATCAATCGCATAATCAACAGCAGTTCTAAAAGCTTTATTCCTAAACCAAGATTGCTTTATTCGTGGAACTTGCCATTTCCCATCTTTATTTTTTCGATTGTTTAAATTTATAACTAAAAACAAAGTACCCGTATCTGGCCCAAGATTATGTACATAAAAATCAGAAACAGGCTCTTTCATTTTATAACGTGCAACATTAGCGCCTCTTATTGATAAAATATCCGTCTCTTTTGCTTCAAATTTTAATATCTCATTATTTGTATCACCAACTATTAAATAGACCAATTTATCTAAATAAGGTAATCTTTCATTATTTTTATTAATCTTGTAATAATTAGGATTTCTAACAAAGACAACCCTCTGAGCTGGTACATATTCTTTAAGCTTAAACGCACCACTAGATACAATTTCACTAGCTGGAGTATTTGGGGTTAAAAATGCATCAAATACAGATAACCCCTTATCAGAATAAGGTTTATAATAATGTTTTGGCACAATTGGATAAGTCAATTGTCTTAAAAATGGTGCAAAAGGTTTTGGAGTTACAAATTTAACCGTATAATCATCAATTCGATAAAGCTTAGGCAATTTTCCATTAATCATCATTGCATCACGTGTTGCCGTATTTCCAAACCCTTTAAAAACAACTTCCCAATATGTATAAAGAACGTCATCAACTGATATAGGTGTTCCATCTGACCATTTAAGTCCTTTTCTCAAAAATATTGTATATTCATTACCATTTACGCTAAACCCTTTTGCTAATTGTGGTACAACTTCACCTGTTCTTGGGTTTGTTGTCAAAAGCCCATCATACATTAAACCAGCCATTGAAGAAGAAGTAGCATCTTTAGTATTGCAAGGATTAAATGTTTTTGGTCCTTCACCAATTGTTGAAACAATAAGCTCTCCACCAAATTTTCCAATCGGCGCTTGAGACTGTATATAATCCACTCCGTCAATAGTTATATTCCTATTGTCATTAGGATAATCTATATTCTTGATACTAGAACCATAGTTATTTTCAAGATAAACTTCAGGCACATCCTGCCTTATACAAGCTTTAAGACAAAGCACTACAAATAGCGAAACAATTAATAATAAAAAAACTCTCCTCATAAGAAAAGAATATCATAAGCATAACTACATGATAAGTAGTTACCTGTTTATTAAGAAATGTAACAATTTTATTAAAAACATTAAAGTTTTTTGAAAACGTGCCGTAATACATAGTAAAGGGACAAACAATTAAGGAGCAACCAAAATGGGAATGGCGGCATCGCAGGCACGTTTGCTTTGCATTACAGCTAGAATACATGACGTTGAATACCAAGCGCAGTCTATCCAGAACGCTAAGCTTCAATTAGCCACTCAAGAAGATCGTGCTTATAGGGAATACAACGCTGCCTTAGATGCTCAAACATTAACAATTAGTACAATCAATACAAGTACTGGAGAAAAATCAACCATCCCTGCAAACTTCAATAATCTATGTTCAAGAAACCGTGTGTTATCTGCAACTGGTGAGAACTTTGCTATACGTAATAAAGAAGGACGTCTAATTGTAGAAGACGAGATTGAAGAAGCTTATTATAACTTTACAACAAGTGGCATGGATGACCCATATCAATTTGCTTTATTTATGATTAATGGGCAAAACATGCAACACTTAGATAGTGTTGGTGACGGAGATTTCTCAAGTGCAATAGAAGATGCAGAACTTGAAACTTATCAAGGATTAGACGATACAGAAAAAAGTCAGAAATTAACATCATTACATGACAAGTTATTAGAACTTTGCGGTGGCGAAAACATTTATGACTCAAATGAATTAATGAGTAGTGGCGATTCTGAAAAAATTAAAGAATATGAAGAAACTTTAGATAACTATCGTAAAGAACTTTATAAACGCCACGCTGGTGATATAAATTCTAAAGTAAGTAATGAAGAAACCTTACCAGAAGAATTAGACAGCCCAATGTTTAATTATTATGTAAGTATTTATAACCAAATTAATTTTTGTGGTGGCTGTGTATCCATAGAAGACTATGACGGAATGGATGGCGATGCTGCAAGTGATACAGATTGGCTACAAAGTATGATTCAAAGTGGACAATTCTCTATCGAAGTTATTGATGAAAACAAAAAAACAGGAAAACTTGAATTAACTGCAACATCCCCAAGCTCAGATTCTTGTCTAGCTTATACTAATAGCTCTGAAATCGATAATAGAGCATTAGCGAAGGCTGAGGCTGAATATGAGCACAAATTAAAACAAATCGACAAAAAAGATAAAATGTATGACTTAGAGTTATCAAAACTCGAAACAGAAAGGACAGCATTAACAACAGAATATGATCAAGTTAAAAAAGTAATTAGCGATAACATTGAACGTACATTCGGTATCTTCTCATAAGAATAGATAAATAAGATTTATCTTTCGTAATAACATACCAGAAGTTACTACGAAAAAAAGAAAAACATCTTTGCTTACAATTACAAAGCAATCTAGAAAAACCTGACTGGATTGTCAAACATGGCAAAGTTCAACTAATAACAGACTAAATAACAATAACCTTAATTTTAATAATCCCTTTTCCCTTTTTCCGCTTGAGTTCAGACTCAAGCTTTTTTTTATTAAATCAACATTTTTTGCTTTTTAAACTCATTTCTTGTTTAATTGTTACGTTTTGTAAAGATTAATTTTACGGCTGAAATGTAGATGATATAATAGTTTTAGATTTTTACAAAAAAATTGTGTAAAAAATCATGGCAATTTTTATTTTTCCCGTGTGTTTAAGTATATAAGGAAAAAGATTAGTAAGATTATTGTAAGATTTTACGAATTTGAAATATATAAATAGTAAGTTGTAAATATAGGAGTAAAAGTTATGTCAGAAGATTTATCAATTAAAAAGCAACCTTCATCAATGCCTTATGTATTAGGCGGTGGATTGGTTGGTGCAGCTGGGGGTTGGGTAGCAAATGAAAAGATCCCTGCTGTAAAGAATTATGTAACAGAGCCCTCAAAATACGGTTCTTTAGATGATATTGTAAAAGAAATGGATAATAAAGATAAATTTGAATCTTACGTAAAAGATGCAGCCGAAGAAGAAAAAAGTTTTTGGGAAAAAGCTAAACAAGAAAAAGCTAATATAGAAAAAGCTGGAACCGATTGGGATGCTAACAAAGCGAAGTATATTCAAGAAGGTACAGTCGCAGAAGTTGTTGATACTGATGAGATTAAAGAACTCAATAAACAATTAGAAGCTGCACAAGCAAAACTTGCTGAAAGCGAAAAAGCTTTAGCAAATGCTTCAAAAACAACTGAATCTACGGTTAGATTATCTAGATTAGAAACTTTGGATAATGAGATTGCTAAGATTGAAGTAGAGAATAAGGCTAGAAAAAAAGTTTTAGAGATGCAAGAAGCTATTAAAAATTTAAAGAATAATAAATCTGCCATAGAAAAAAAAGCCAAGTTTGAAGTAAAAATTCCTGAATCTAAAAAGTATGTTGAAGAATTAAATCGTTTTACAGAACCAGTCGATCCAAAATATTTGACTAATAATGGTAAGAAAATTGATGCTAATGCAGCTAGAAAAAGCATACAGAATAAAATTCAGGCATTAAAGGATGCTGAAGTTAGCTTAAATAAACTAATTGATTTAGAAGCAACAAAGCTTTCTAAATTATCTACAAAAGGCGATATTCTAAAAACAGCAACAAGTAATTCTGAAAAAGAAATAGAGAAATTTATTAATAAACTACAAGGTTTAACAAAACAACAAAAAGCAGATATTTTGGCAGAAGCTAAAATAGAGTTGAGCTCTCGTAGTGGAGTTATGGGACATTTGGAGTCTTTAGAAGCAAGATTAAAAGAAGCTACAGCACAGTATAACAGACTTTCAGAAACGACTAGAAATAAATATGCAGGTAGTAATGCTGAAAGAATGGAAAAACTGATAGCTCAACAAGATAAAAAGACAGAAATTTTAAAACAACAAAGAGAAATTGCACAAAGACGTAAAAAGCATATTCAAGAAATGTGGAGTGCTCGTAAGGCTTATAGGAAGCTAGAAGGTAAAAAGATGGTAGATTTAACTGTCAAAGACACAACATCCTTACAGTCAGGCAGTTTTAAATACCAAAGCTTTGTTGATACATTAACAGAAGCTGATAAGGATACTTATAAAGCTTTCAGAAAAGCTACTAACAAACAAGTAGAACAGAAAATTGTCCCAGCTTCTGACAAGACCGCTCTTACAGCTACAGTAAATGCTGATAAGTCAAAAGTTACAGAATTAACAACTCAAATTGCAGAAAAACGTAAAGCTCTACCTAAACAAGCAACAAAATCTGTTGAAGAATTAACTCAAGAATATATTACAAAAAATGGTAGCAAGGCTGATGCTATTAAAAAAGCTCAAGAAAATGCAATTAATAATTTAAAAGATGATTTTGCAAACACAATGAAAAAAGGTGGTAAAAATTGGATATATTGGGCAGCTATCGGTGTTACTGCGTTAGCAGGTTCATTACTTGCCTTAGCTTTCAAACCAAGCTCAAAAGAAGCTTAGAACTAAACAAAGCTCAAAAGAGCAAAATTCAAATAATCTAGACAACTATATTTACAAACAAATTAACTCGGATTGAAAATTCAATCCGAGTTTTATATTTTGTTCACGTAATATAATCTATTAAAAAAATAAAAGACTGATATAAAATCAGTCTTGAAATTAAATAGTGTAGAAGTTATATAAATTTATTGGAAAATACCTTATTAATACTTATAAGAGCCTATGCAGCCATTCCCATTAAATAGTCCATCGCTACATCCATTACATAAGGAGCTAGCTCCTCACCAAACTCTTCAACAATAACACCATATATGAATTCGAAGTTTTCCATATAACCAGTAATTCTTTCTGCTGTTGCAGAATCAACTACTGGAGTTGATTTTGATTCAACTGGTGCAATAAAGAAATTATTTGCTGATAAGAAATCCATTACTTTTGAAGGATCTACTTGTGTTTCTTCGTGATTCTGTACTTGTTCTTGTGTTTCAGCTTCAGCTTTTGATTGTTGTGCACCTTTGTTAGAAAAGCCACTAATTGAATAGCTGTTACCGTACCCTGAAATGTTGTTAATACCGTTTGTCATTTTCCAATACTCCTTTTTTTCATTTTTCCTTTGTGACATGTATAACGGCATATTTTTTAAAAACTTTAGGATTTTTTAGAATATTGTTACAATTCGTTACAATAATAACCTAAAAAGCAATAATAGCTTACTTTTTCTTGCAACAAGTAAAAAGATTTGACTTGCAAATATATTTTTAGGATATTATTATATAAGAGGTCGAAATATTACATTACTTTTCAAGTTTGGAATCTTGAAGGAAAGAAGGTCTATAATGAAAAAAGAATTACATCCAGATTACAAAAAAACTGTTATCAAATGCGTATGCGGTAACGAAATCGAAACTGGCTCTGTTGTAGAAAACATTACAGTTGAAATTTGCTCAAACTGTCACCCATTCTACACAGGTCAACAAAAAATCCTTGACTCTGAAGGTAGAGTTGAAAGATTTAACAAACGCTACGGCAACAAGTAATCGATTTAAAATAATAAAAACGCCTTCTTATATTAAGAAGGCGTTTTTATTGCAAAAATGCATTTTTGATTATTTAATAAAATAATATATTTTATTGAATATGTGATTATATTTAGAATTAATAATGTACTTTCTTTTGTTTCTTTATGCTATCAAAGAAACCAAAAGAAAGTACCAAAGAAAATAAAGAAAACACGCATTGTTTTTATCATCCTCACGGGAGTCCCCGTTCGGCTGAGTTTTTATTTTTCGGCTAGCGCCGAATCTTTTTAGCCTCGCAAACTCGGTGCTACGCACGTAATCAATTAGTCGGCTACTAGGTTATATTCCAAATATTATATATAATTCCAAATCCGCCTTTTGGTTTTATTCCATATTTGCACCTCAAACAGTGCTCAGCTTTGCTAGAATTGTGAGCCTATCGTAGTGAGCATTCAATGTTAGTGAGACAACTACAAAGCGACTGCTGTTTGAGGACTGAAAGTCCGAGTTCAGTCGCTCAAGTCGAACGTTACAATTGAATAGCGAACGAAGATACAGCTCACGAGGTTTTTTGTGCAACTTTTTTGCCGGTACAAAAAAGTTGCGAAAGACAATTTAAACTTTGATTTCAATAAAATATATTATTTTATTAAATTAAAAAGAGGCTCATTCTTACAAATAAGCCTCATTTTTTATTAAAGTTTTTATTAAAAAACTTTATCCTTAGTCATCAGCATGACCAGCTGTACCAAGAACGTCTCTCATTTTGTGCATAACCATTTCTTTAACAGCAGTTCTTCCTGGTCCCATGTATTCACGTGGGTCAAATTTTTCAGGATGTTCTACGAAGAATTCTCTAATTGTAGAAGTCATTGCTAATCTTAAATCTGTATCAATGTTAATTTTAGCAACACCATGTTTAGAAGCATAAGCTAACATTTCTTCTGGAACACCTTGAGCGTTTGGTAATTTACCACCAAATTGGTTACATTTAGCAACAAATTCAGCAGGAACTGAAGATGAACCGTGAAGAACGATTGGGTAATCACCAAATCCAGCTTCTTTAAGAGCATCTTTAATTTCTTTTAATCTATCGAAGTCTAATTTAGCTTCACCAGCAAATTTATATGCACCGTGTGAAGTACCAATAGCAATAGCTAATGAGTCACAGCCAGTTCTTTTTACGAATTCAACAGCTTCTTGAACGTTAGTATATTTAGCGTCTTTAGCATCAACATTAACGTCATCTTCGATACCAGCTAATTTACCTAATTCAGCTTCTACAGAAACTCCTCTTTCGTGAGCGTATTCTACAACTTTCTTAGTTACTTCTACGTTTTCTTCGAATGAGAATCTAGAACCGTCAATCATAACTGAAGAGAAACCGCCATCAATACAAGCTTTACAAATTTCAAAATCAGCACCGTGATCTAAGTGTAAAGCGATAGGCACTGTAGTTGTTTCTAATGCAGCTTCAACCAACTTAATAAGGTAAGTTTGGTTAGCGTATTTTCTAGCACCTGCTGAAACTTGAAGAATGATTGGTGATCTTGTTTCTTCATCAGCTTCTGCAATAGCTTGTAAAATTTCAATGTTGTTAACATTGTAAGCACCGATAGCGTATCCGCCAGCAAGAGCTTTTGCGAACATTTCTTGTGTTCCAACTAATTTTCTTTCACTCATTTGAGTTCTCCTTCTTTGTAATAGTCTAGAGGCTTATGCCTCAATACATGTTTAAAATACTACAAAGATAAGTTCTTTTCAAGAGAAGTTATTAAACTTTATTATATAAATTAAATTATTATTGGATTTGAAGAATATATTGTTAATTTATGTAACAATATACTCAAATTTGTTAAAGTTTTTCAAAAACCTGCCGTTATATTCTAATGTAACATGATATACATTGTGTTACATGAACAAATCCAAAGAAAGGCAGGCAAACGTGGATATTAATTCCTACAATCTTTATTCTTCTGTATCAGTTAATGAAGAAGCGAATTCAGCGTTATTAGAAGAAATACTGGCAGAATTCGATGAAATTAGAAATTTAAAAAACAGAGAAAATGTCAAATCTTATTTAAAGGAAAAATATTCTTTAGATAATAATAGAACTCGTTTTTATATTAAAAAAACTGCTCCTGTTGATATTACAGAAACAGAATCTACTTATGTTTTGAATTTAAAATATCAAAACGAAAATAGAGCAATCTGTTATACCAAAAAATAAAAAAGCTTAAAAAGGATAAAAATAAAGATAAAATTACCAAAATCTAAAAAGAAAGGAGATTAAAATGGTAAATATCGGTAAACCTCAAATTATGAATTTAAAATTAGTAACACCAGGCTTTGTAGATGGACCACCTCCACCAAGTAGCCCTGTTGTAAGTGGCGCTGCATCAACAACACCTTCTTTTGATTTTAATGCTGTTGGAAATTTTGTCTCCAATGGTGATATTGAAGGTCTAAAAAAATATTTAAATGAACATAATATACCATACACAGAAACAAAAGGCCCAGATGGCGGTATAGAAATCTCATACAAGTATAATAATGGGAATTACTCTGTATACTTTACTCCAGAAACACAAGAAACAGAAAAAGTTTGGATTGTACCAGACAATAGCCCAGCTAAGATAACATTTAGCCAAGACGAATTATCTAAGCTTGGATTTAAGGAATAAGATATTGCAAAATGGTTCAATAGCAAAGGTAATGATGATGGCTCTTATAACTTAAATCCAGGGATTAAGAACCCTGTTACAGGCGAGGATATTATGCACCCTGCTGATTTAGCGAAAGCTTTCTGTCTATTTACAAGAAACAATCTTCGTGATATGGGCATACCAGACGGCGTTATTGATGAATATTTTACTATACAAGCTGCTAAAACTCCAAATGCAGATGGTACACCTAGAAATGAAATGGTTATAAACCCACCTTATACAAACTATAAAGTTGAAGGGAATATTATAACATTGTTTGTCAGAAACAATCTTCCGGTGTACAAAATAACAGTAGCAGAAGATGGATCCTATACAGTTGAAAATATTATAAAAACCCTAATTGAAGAAGGGATGAAAGATAAAAAACCTAACCTTGATATTTATAGTAATAGCCCAGTATCGCAAGCAGCTTTTAATATTAAAACAGCATTACAAGAAGTAATTGATGAAAAAGATGACAATATCGTCGGAAATTCAAAAAATATACGAACTTCTTTTAGCATTGATAAAGATGGTAATATGAAGTTGCAAAATGAAGATGCTCAAAAAGTTTTTGATAATATCTATGAATATTTAAAAGAGAGAATTATAGAATTTCAAGATTATCACACTGGCTGCGAAACAATCTTAAAGGATATAGGTGGTGAAGCTGTTTTAAAACAATTAGTTCAAGCTGCTTGGATGTCTGCATATACATCTTTTGATTGTTCCGATAAAAACAATACAACAGACTTTGTCAATAAAGTTTTGAGTCAATTACAAGATATGCTTGATAAAATAATGAGAAATCCAGAGGCATTAAATAAATTCACAATGAAGCCAAGCTATGGTGATGAGAGTCTTACTTTTGGATTAAAATATATACCTAATGCAGTCACTAATATTAAAGGTAATGCAACTGTATATTATGATGGCACTGTTCATTTATCGAATGAAGGTTCTGATAATATATATCAAGAAACTATGGAAGCATTACTTCAAAATTTAATTGCTAAATATTCAGATATTGATTCTGATTTTATTGAAAAAATATTCAGAACAGCACAAATGAATGCAATCAAAGCTGCGCAAAGTAATAACGGAGATAGTCCGCTTGGAAATATTAAATTAAATTCTTCAGATGTTCGCCTAAAAGACTTAGTTCAATTGACTTTATATCAATTTGATAAAGAATTAATGGCTCAAGGCGCAAAACGTGGTTTCCCTGCACCTATAGCTTCTCCGCAAGAAGTAACAGAACCAAATGACTATAATGGTATACCACAAGATCAAGCTGATAAAATTAAAACATCAGTCCCACATGTTATTAAGGCAATTAAAGAAGCCTCTGAAGAAAGAGTAGATGATATTATCGGAAAAAATAATAAAATTAATACCGAATTTGGTCTTGACTCTAATGGTAATATCGTATTCCAAGAAGGCTCTACTAAAGAAGTATATGATAATATTTTCAAATATTTAAAACAAGAAATAAATAGACTTGAAAGCGGAGGTAAATTCCCAACAATTCTTGCTGATTTAGGTGGCGAAGAAGTATTACAAAAACTTATTCAAACAGCTTGGATTACAACATATAATCAATTCGCATCTTCTACAACTCATAAAGCTGAAGACTTTGTAAATGCAGTATTAAATAATCTCAACAAAATGATGACTAAGCTTCAAGAAGATCCTAATTTAATAGATTTATATACTGGAAGAGCAAGTTATGCTGATCGTGAATTAGCTAAAAACTTACCAAATTGCGATGGAGACTCTCAAACTCCATTTAATAGAATAAACTACAAAGGTGAGCCAGTACAATTCTTAGATGGTAGCATTCACTTAAGAGACAACGAAAGTGATAGTAGATATCAAGAAACAATGACAGTATTATTAGATAGACTTGTAAAAAAATATCCAAATGTACCTTCTGATACTGTAACCAGTGTATTTAGAGAAGCACAAAAACAAGCTATTAAAGCGATGCAATCTAATACAGCGGATTGTCCTTATGGTACACAGTATGGTTCTGGAGCTTCTATTAGTGATGATGCCTTCAATTGGGATAAAAAATCCAATAGAAAAGGGGATGGAAGCAAAGTTGATATGGATCAGCTCGTACAATTGACATTGTATTTCTTTGATAAATTGCTTTATGCTGAAACATTGAAATAAAATGGCGATATTAGAAATAAAGGCGGATTTGCGTAACGCAAATCCGCCTTTATTCGTTTTTGTTTTGACTTTTAAATTTCTTCATGGTCTAATAAGTAGTGATAGGTAGATTGTCGCTTATTACTTTTATATATAGGAGAGATTATGAAACAAGAAGAAAGAACGTTTGTCGCAATTAAACCAGATGGCGTAAAAAGAGGACTTATCGGTAAAATTTTAACAAGATTTGAAGATAAAGGTTTTAAAATTGTTGGGATGAAGCTTCTTCAAGTGACTCCTGAATTAGCTGCTAAGCATTATGCAGAGCACGTTGGAAAATCATTCTATAACAGATTAATTTATTATATTACTAGCGCACCTATCGTTGCTATGGTTGTACAAGGATATAATGCAGTTGAAAGCGTTCGTCACATGGTTGGCGCTACAAATCCTTTAAACGCAGACGTTGGAACTATTCGTGCAGATTTCGCACAAATAATGGAATATAATGTTATCCATGCTTCTGACAGCTTAGCAAGCGCTGATAGAGAAATTGATATCTACTTCAGACCAGAAGAAATTTATGACAATTGGCAATCTATGGAGGAGCTAATTGCTTACGACGAAGAAAGATATAATCAACAAGGTTTATAATAAACAAAAAGCTCCTTAACTAAAAAAACCAAGGAGCTTTTTAATTTTGAGGATGTAAAAAAATATTTTAGTTCTATAATTGAATTATAGAAGGAGTGTTAAAATGAAAAAAGAGCTTATTTTTCTTGGGCCACCAGCTTGTGGCAAGGGAACACAAACAAATAAACTATCAGAATTCTTAGGTTTCCCTCATATTGATACAGGCTCATTATTAAGAGCTGAAATCGCTAAAGAAACAGAAGAAGGACTTGTTGCAAAATCTTTTATTGATAAAGGACAACTTGTACCAATAGACCTTGTTGCAACTATTATTGGTAAAAAACTAGCAGAAGAAGATTGCAAAAACGGCTATGTATTGGACGGTTATCCAAGAAGTTTAGAACAAGCAATAAAACTAGATGAAATCAATGCTAAAGTTGATGGTGAAAATGAAGTATCATTTAAAGCCATTTACTTTGATATTGATACACAAATTCTTATTGATAGGATTGTAAATCGTCAATCTTGTCCAAAATGTGGTGAAATTTATAACAAAAAATTTAAACCTTCAAAAATAGAAAATATCTGTGACAAGTGCAATGTAGAATTAAAAACTCGTGATGACGACACAGAAGAAATTGCAAGAAAAAGATTCGACACTTATTATGAGCAAACAGCTCCGCTTATAAAATTTTATGAAGATAAAGGCGTTTTACATAAAATTGATGCAAACGGTTCAATTGATGAAGTTTGGGCTCGTTTGATTAAGGCTGTGGAAGCTTAAAAAGTTTTTAAACGGGGCGCTGCCAAAATTTGGCAGCGCCCCGTTTATATTTGATAATGAAATTTTAGCATTGTAAAATAATTTTATGGATTATTTGAATAACAAATTTGATATAATTGTTGTTGGCGCAGGCCATGCCGGTTGTGAAGCAGCTCTTAGTGCTGCACGTTTAGGCTGTAATGTTTTATTATGCTCACTTAATCTTGATAACATTGCGCTTCAACCTTGCAACCCAGCTATTGGTGGTCCTGCTAAATCAACACTTGTTAGAGAAATTGACGCATTGGGTGGAGTAATGGGTGAAGTTGCTGACGCAACTTATATCCAAATGAAAACCTTAAACTCATCAAAAGGTCCTGCGGTTCGTGCATTAAGAGCGCAATCAGATAAAAAAGAGTACACACGATATATGCGCAACATTATTGAAAATACTCCTAATATTTGGCTGAAACAATGTTGCATAACAGAGCTAAAAACCAAAGACGGAGCAATCTGTGGTGCAATAGATGAATTTGGTATCGAATATTCTTGCAGAGCTGTAATCCTTACTACTGGAACATCACTTGAAGGAAGAATGTTTATTGGGCTTCAAGCATATCCAGGTGGTAGATTAGGCGAAGCAGCAGCTTATGGGCTTTCTGATTGGTTACGCAAAAACGGTATCCAGACAAAAAAATTAAAGACTGGAACTCCTGCTCGTGTTGATAAACGCACAATTGATTATTCAAAAATGACGATTCAACCAGGAGATGATAAATTAAGTTTTTATTCATTTAAGCCAAATCGTCCTATTCGTCCACAAGTTCCTTGTTACTTAACAAGAACTAACGAAGATACACATAGAGTAATTAGAGAAAACTTAGATAAATCACCCATGTATCAAGGACTTATTCAAGGTGTTGGACCTCGCTATTGCCCTTCTATCGAAGATAAAATTGTTAGATTTGCATCAAATCCGTCTCATCACATCTTCATTGAACCTGAAGGGCTAAATACTTATGAAGTCTATATCCAAGGGTTTTCAACAAGTTTGCCGGCTTGTGTTCAAGTAGAAATGTTACGTTCACTACCAGGGTTAGAAAAAGCTCATATTATTAAACCTGCTTATGCTGTAGAATACGATTATGTTCCAGCAGTACAGACTCTACATTCTTTAATGTCAAAAGATATTAACGGCTTATTCTTTGCTGGACAAATTAATGGCACAAGCGGTTATGAAGAAGCTGCTGCACAAGGCTTAATCGCAGGTATAAATTCTGTTAATTACTTAAATTCATCAGATATGCTAGAGCTTCCAAGAAGCTCATCATATATTGGAACTCTAATTGATGATTTAGTTACAAAAGATATTCAAGAGCCTTATAGAATGCTAACATCCCGTTCTGAATATAGATTACTTTTAAGACAAGATAATGCAGATGCTCGTTTAACAGAAATCGGTCATCAGGTTGGGTTAATTGATGAAACTCAATATGCACTATTTAAAAATAAACAAGAATCAATCAAAAAAGAAATCGAAAGACTTAAAGAAGTTAAGATTTCTGCTACAGAAGAGGTAAATGAAATTCTAGCAAAATATGGCGAACATATTGATAGAGGGATTCGTCTTGCAGAACTCCTAAAACGTCCAAATATTACTTATGATGTGTTTAGAGAAATTGATTCAGCAACAAAAGAATTAAACCTAAGCGAAGATATTTCTGGTGAAGTAGATGTTCTAATTAAATATGACGGCTATATTGCTCGTCAAGAACAACAAGTGGAAGCTACAGAAAAACTAGAAAAATATAAAATCCCTGTCGATATCGATTATTCTCAAATTAAACATATTTCTACAGAAACTAAAGAAAAACTAGAAAAAATTAGACCAACAAATTTAGCTCAAGCTTCTAGAATTGGCGGAGTTAAGCCTGCTGATATCTCTGTATTAATGGTCATGTTAAAAGGCTAAATTATTGAAATATTTTTTACTAATTATATTGACATAAGCACTTATTGATATGTACAATAGGCTTATGGCAATAGTTTATTTATCATTAGGTTCAAATATTGGAGATCGAGTTGGTTATATACAACAAGCGACAAGCTTGCTAAGCGCACATCAGGATATAAATATTGTAACAACTTCATCTTTTTATGAAACAGAGCCTTGGGGAATGGAATCTGAAAACTGGTTTGTAAACGCAGTAATCCAAATTACGACTACGCTATCCCCAGAATCATTACTTGATGAATGTCAAAGAATTGAAACTCAATTAGGACGTAAACGTAATGGACAAGGATATTCTGATAGAACTATTGATATCGATATAATTTTTTATGATAAATTAATTTTTAACAATAAGCGCTTGACAATACCTCATAAATATTTTCATAAGCGAGTATTTATGCTTGTTCCAATGCTTGAAATAGCTGATGATTTTGTTCATCCCTTCTTCGGTAAAACTGTATCAAGCCTTTATGAAGCAATAGAAGAGCCTGAAATGGTATATTTATATGGTACAAGAATATAAAAATATTGCAATTATAGGGGCGGGAGCTTCGGGCTCTTTATGTGCTTATTTTTTACTAAACAACCTCACCCCATCACAACCTTCACCATCTAGAGAGGGAGTTAGTATAACTATGTTTGATAAAGGCTTGCCTTTGAGAACTTTGTTACCAACTGGTGGAGGACGTTGTAACTTAGCTCACGCTGAATACGATCCTCGAGAACTTGCTAAAAATTACCCTCGTGGAGAAAAGTTTTTATACTCTGTTTTTTCAAAATTCTCAACTTGTGATACATTAGAAGTTTTTGAAAAAATGGGTATCAAATGTTATACACAGGAAAATGGACGAATTTTTCCTGAATCGAATAGTGCTAAAGATGTAAGAGAAACTATTTTGGCAAATATTAAAAACGCACAATTTGTTAAAGAAGAAGTAGTTAAGATTACGCCTATTGATGGTGGATTTAAAGTTAATACGACATCACCCCACCCTACCCCTCCCCATCCAGGGAAGGAATCCGCCTACTTCTTTACAGACGTAATTTTAGCTATTGGCGGGCATTCCGGCTTAAAACTTGCTCAGGAAATGGGAATAAAAATTATTGAACAAAAACCCTCATTAGTTGGACTTAATACAAAAGAAAATTTTAAAGAGCTTTCTGGAACAGTTATTAAAAATGTAAAAAGTGATGATATAATTGATGATATCTTATTTACACATTTTGGTGTTTCAGGGCCATTAATTTATACATTATCTTCACTTAAAGCTTTTGATAATATACCATATAAATTATACATAGATTTAGCACCAGAGCTTTTAGATTTACAAAAAGATCTAAATATTTACCCCCATAAAGACATAAAAAATATTTTAAATAAATATTTGCCACAAAAAATTATAAGTTTTATTCTCAAAGATATTGTCAGCGAAACAACAAAAGCTCATCAAATAAATGGAAAAATCCGAGATTTAATATTGAATACAATTCATAACTTTAATATTAATATTACTGGTACAAATAAAGGTGAAGAAACTGTAACTGCTGGTGGTATTGACTTAAACGAAATAAACCCTAAAACAATGGAAATAAAAAAGATTCCAAATCTCTACGCTATTGGAGAAATTTTAAATATTGATGGCTTTTGTGGAGGATATAATCTCCAAAACGCTTGGTCAACTGCTTATGTTTGCGCAGAAGCCTTATCTAATAAGTAGAACAAACCAAGGATAAATTTTTGTATTTTCTCCAAATCGTGAAAGTTGAACTAATCCTTTATTTTTTATCTTTAATAAGCCTCTTAGTTGATAATATTTTAGATTAACATTATCTGTAGAGAACCAATAATTATCAAAATATCTATCTGTATCATTTAAAACAATAAGATTCAAATTCTTTTTACCTTTTTTTATTTTTAAACAATTTGTTGTTGGTGAAAATTCTGAAATTTTAATTATAGTAAATTTAGGAAACAGATTTTGCACTTCTTCAGCACCTAATTCTCTTGCTGACAATTTGTTTTCAAAAAGTTCATATTCATAAAATTTAAAATTTGAATTTGAATACCCAATTAAACGGCCATTTTCTATAAAATCATAATCAGTAGTAGCTGAAAATAAATACTCACCTGTTGGTGCAAAAAACTCCGAATATTTTTCAACACCTTCTGAACTTCTTTTTATAAAATAATCATTATTTTTTGTTTTAACCTTTGTTAGCCAAGCTCCATCCTGATATGTTATTTTTGTCTTATCTTTTAATTGTTTATATTCGATTTTTTGAAAATCTGCAGCATTTACTTTAAGACAAAATAAAGCTATCACAATCAACAAAATTTTATAACAAACTTTCATTCTCAAACTCCCACTTTAATAAACAAACTTTTAAACATATATTATAATACTCTTTTAAGAGGATGAGAGCAAGAGGGTAAATAATATAAGATAACTATATGAGTTTAGTAGAAAATTTGATTAATCAAATATCAACAAATGGCCTCAATGGTATTACAAATCCGTTGGGAAATATTGATTTGAATGATGATACTTTTTCTAAACTCCTTGATAAACAACTAAACTCTATTAACAACGAACAACCAAGCAATTTTGTGGGAACAATGGGCGCTCCTGCAGGTTTACTGATTGAACCAATTGAAGGAGTAAATTTTACAGAGACAGTTCATGATCAAATGGAAATAATAGGCGAAAACAAATTATCACGAGAAGAATATATTAATCAACCAATAGAATTTAAAGATATCGACCTTGGAGATCACTTTTCTAAACTCTTAAAATTCAACACAAATACAAATTCAGATTTCATGAATTTTGCAAGAAAAAACGCAACTAATGCTTACAATGTTTTTAGTAAAAACTTTGTTGTAGATATGCAAGATTTTGTAGAAGATATAACATCTACTTTATAAATAAAAAACTCCTTATTTTTTTATGTTTGTTATATAATTAAGCTTAAGAGGATTAGCTTATTTTGTATATTATAAGGAGGTCCAAATGGGCAAAATAGAAATTACACATGAAATCGAAAACCAATGCTGTGTTCGCCGTGGTGTTAAAGGCGTTCCAGCTCCAATCCCTCAAGAAGGTGAATGGACAAAATGTAAAGAAATTAAAGACATTTCTGGTCTTACTCACGGTTGTGGATGCTGTGCACCTCAACAAGGTACTTGTAAATTAACTCTTAACGTAAAAGAAGGAGTTATCCAAGAAGCTCTTGTTGAAACAATCGGTTGTTCTGGTATGACTCACTCTGCTGCTATGGCTGGTGAAATCCTTCCAGGTAAAACAATTTTAGAAGCTTTAAACACAGACTTAGTTTGTGACGCAATTAACGTAGCTATGAGAGAATTATTCTTACAAATCGTTTATGGTAGAACTCAATCTGCATTCTCTGAAAACGGTTTACCAATTGGCGCAGGTCTTGAAGACTTAGGTAAAGGCTTATGCTCTATGACTGGTACAATTCACTCAACAAAAGAAAAAGGTGTTAGATATCTTTCATTAACAGAAGGTTATATCTTAAAACTTGGTTTAGATAAAAATGATGAAGTTATTGGTTATCAATTTGTACACTTAGGAAAACTTATGGATGCAATCAAAAAAGGCGTTGATCCAAAAGAAGCTTACGAAAAAAATATCGGTACTTACGGTAGATTTGCAGATGCTGTAAAATATATCGATCCAAGAGAAGAATAATTATAACAATTGAAAATTGAAAATTGAAAATTGTATAAAATTTATTATAACTAAACTTTGTCAAATTAAATAATATATTTAAAAATTTTCCATTTTCCATTTTCCATTCAAAAAGAAAAAAAGATATAGAAAAGATAAGGAAATAAAATTATGACAGTAAAATTTGAAGGACAAGATAGACGCGAAGCTACTCTTAATAAAGTTTTACCTGAATATGGTTTCAAAAACTTAGAAGAAGCTCGTGATTTATGTCTATCAAAAGGCATCGACGTTGATGCTATTGTTAAAGGCATCCAGCCTATCGCTTTCGATAACGCATCTTGGGCATATACTTTAGGTGCAGCTATCGCTATAAAAAAAGGAATCAAAACTGCTGCTGAAGCTGCTGAAGCTATCGGCCTTGGTTTACAAGCATTTGCTATTCCAGGTTCTGTTGGTGACAGACGTCAAGTTGGTATCGGACACGGTAACTTAGCTGCAATGTTATTAAGAGAAGAAACTGATTGTTTCTGTTTCTTAGCTGGTCACGAATCTTTTGCAGCTGCTGAAGGCGCAATCGGTATCGCTAGAAACGCTAACAAAGTTAGAAAAAACCCTTTAAGAGTTATCTTGAACGGTCTTGGTAAAGATGCTGCTTACATCATTGCTAGAATCAATGGTTTTACAGCTGTTGAAACAGAATACGATTTCAAAACTGGCGAATTAAAAATCGTTAAAGAAACTCCATTCTCAGATGGCGAAAGAGCTAAAGTTCGTTGCTACGGTGCTGATGATGTTTCTGAAGGTGTTGCAATTATGATTAAAGAAGGTGTTGATGTTTCAATTACTGGTAACTCAACTAACCCAACTCGTTTCCAACACCCTGTAGCTGGTACTTACAAAAAATGGTGTTATGAAAACGATAAGAAATACTTCTCAGTAGCATCAGGTGGTGGTACTGGTAGAACACTTCACCCAGATAACGTTGCTGCTGGTCCAGCTTCTTATGGTATGACAGATACTATGGGTAGAATGCACGGTGATGCACAATTCGCTGGTTCATCTTCAGTTCCTGCTCACGTAGAAATGATGGGTGTAATCGGAATGGGTAACAACCCAATGGTAGGTGCTACAGTTGCTGTTGCAGTTGCTATTGAAAACGCATCTAAATAATTAATCTAATTAAGATGAAATAAAAAAGCTCTAAGATTAAATCTTAGAGCTTTTTTTTTAAATTTACATTCTTGTTAAAATATTTCCATTTTTTTCCATATTACGCATTATATTTAAATAAAATTCATCACCAGAAGCCATTTTTTTCATATTAAAAACATCTGTTACTGGTCCAGAATTTACAATTAAACTATCACCTTTTTGGGCAATTCTAGTATTAACATTACAACCTAATGCAAAATCTTGTAATTTTGCATTTCCAGAACATAACATTTCTTCAACGTAACCATTGACTTTTCCAACAGTATTAATACGAGTCATTGGCTCTGTTGGTATTTTTTTTGCTTGAAAACTTTGATTGTTAATTGCACTAATATTCATATTATTCTCCTTTTGATATCTATAATAAAACACCTAAAGAAAAAAATTGCTAGTAATAATAAATTTTATTTATTAAATTCAACAAAAGTATTTTTTAGAATTTTATATCCTTTCAAGATTGTATCGAAATCGACCTTTTCTTCAGCTGAATGCATATTATAAATATCAGCCAAACCTAATAAAAATGGTGCAAAAGTTTCACCTTTTGAGTTTTGTTTTTGGCAATAAATATGAGTTTCAGCTCCGGCGTGGAATGAAGAAATTTCAAAATCAACTTCAGAATTTTTAGCGGCAGAAGCGAAAGCCTTTTCTACTCTATCATCTTCTACTCTTTCAAAAGGTAATAAATGAATTTCAAACTCAATTTCAGCTTGGGCTAAACATTCATACTTTTTATTAAATTTATCGACAATTGATATCATTAAATCTTTTAATTCTTCTTCTTTAGCTACAGATGCGCTTCTAATAGAATAAGAAGCCATGCCCAAAACATTAATTATATTAGTTGAAGTTTTTTTCATAATTTCTTCTATATAATTCTTTGTTTTAACCCCTTTTTCAACAATTGAAGCAACAGAATTTTGAATTCCTCCTGCAACCAAAGCTCCTAAGTTACAAGATGTAATTACACCTGTTTCATCTTTGTAATAAGCACCTTGCGGAAACTCTGCTAATAATTCAGCAATCAATTTTGCAGCATTTAATCTGGTTTCATCTCCGATATCAATACCAGAATGGCCACCTTTAAACGATTTTACAGTAATTTTAGCATTTGTATAACTTGCACCAGAAACTTGTAATTGACCTAATTTATCTGCATCACAGACTAAAATATATTTAGAATTCATTTTATCAAATTCCAAATGCTCGGCACCACTCATGCCGGTTTCTTCATCACGAGTGAACATAACTTCCAATAAGCCATGTGATTCTGACATTTTTGCAACTTCTTTAGCCAACATAAGCCCACATGCAACTCCAACTTTATCATCAGCACCAAGAGTTCTTCCATTTGCTTTTATAAATTGACCGTCAAATTGTAATTCAATGGGACTATCATCACCAACAACATCCATGTGCGCAGAAACCATTATTGGCTCTTTTGTTTCATCTGTTGCAGGAACAGAAATGTAAATATTACCATAATCATCTTTACGAACATTAATATTATTTTTACAGCAAAAATCAAAAATCCATTCTGCAACTTTTTCTTCTTTTAAAGATGGCGATGGAATTTGTGCTAATTCACAAAAAATATCTAAAACTTCGTTTGCTACTCTTAACTCATTTAAATTCATAAAACTTTAGCTCCTTGATAAAGATATACTTGTTATACCTACATTCCTTGCGCTATCCATTACTTTTACAATAGCGCCGTGTTCTGAATCATCGTCAGCTTGGATTAATAAACCATCTGGATAATCTTTTGAATGTTCTGAAAAATATTTTTCTAATTCATCCGAAGCAATTGATTGACCTTCAACATAAAATTCATTTGCTGAAGTTACTATTACATTAAGAATTTTTGAATCTGATTTAATGTTTTCAGCATTTACAACTTCAGGAACAGCCAGATTTAAACCTTGTTGGTCAAGCATTGGCGCAATTACCATCATTATAATCAGTAATACCAAAAAGATATCTGTTAATGGTGTTATATTAATTTCGTTAAAACTATCTCTCATTAATCACTCCAATTCTCATATTGACTCTCTTGTGGAATAGGAGTCATAGCTCCATTTAATGTATTATTAGACGTATAATTCGAAGTATCCGAAGCTTCTTCTAATTTCTTTTGGTCTTTTTTGTTCAAAGGCTCGCCTGCTACAATAAGTTTTTTATATTGAGCATCTTGTGCCGCATCCATAATAGTCATTATTACTGAGCTTTTCACTTTTTCATCAGCTTTAACAACAATCTCTGCAGACTTTTCATCAGCAGGTTTTACTGACTCCAAATCCGCAACAAGAGTTTCCTCAGAAGAACGCTTTGAATCCACATAAATAGTACCGTCCTTTGTTACAGATACAACAATTTTACCCTGTTCAATAGCATTACCACTATTTACCTCTGGAATAGTAATCGTATTATCCACTGATTGAAATGTTGGTGCTACAACCATCATTATAATTAACAACACTAAAAAGATATCTGTTAGTGGTGTTATATTAATTTCTGTAAATAATGCTTTTTTTCCTGTTTTTATTCCCATATTTTATAACCTTTGGACGGCGTACATTTCATTTTCTTACTAATTCATTTTACAGTCCGCAGTACGCCTTCTGAACAGACTTTATGCTGATTCGCACTTTTCGCTTATAACCTTTGGACGGCGTACATTTCATTTTCTTACTAATTCATTTTACAGTCCGTAGTACGCCTTCTGAACAGACTTTATGCTGATTCGCACTTTTCGCTTATAACCTTTGGACGGCGTACATTTCGTTTTCTTACTAATTTATTTTACAGTCCGTAGTACGCCTTCTGAACAGACCTCATGCTGAAAATTTATTATAACGCAACGCTAGATTTTGATTGTACGTTTGAATCTTCTTCTGAATCAGCAAAGCTTAAGAATAATAATTTAATTAATTGAAAATCATCCTCAAATCTTCTTACTGTTGATTGGAAAGAGTTATAACAAACAACAGCTACAATCGCAACACCAAGACCGAACGCAGTAGCTATAAGAGCTGAACCAATACCCATTGCAACAGCAGCTGACTGGTTTCCTTGTGATGCAAGGTCTTGGAATGTATAAAGTATTCTTACAACAGTACCAAACAAACCTAAGAATGGAGCAACACCACCAATTGTACCTAAAATTGTTAATCTATGTTCTAATTTTCTAGTTGCTAACGCAGAAGCGATGTCAAAAGAACGTGAAAAACCTTTTTTCTGTTCAGAAAAAATTCTTACAGCTTCTTCTGTAACTTCACCTATTATACCACCACATTGTACTGCTAAATTTTGAGCACCAACAAGATTGTTTGTTGCTAAATTTTTTTGTAAACGTGGAATAAACTCTATAACATTTCTTTTATTAGCTCTATAAAAAGCGATTCTATCAATAGCAACCGCTATTGTCGCCAATGAACACAAGAAAATTGGTAATAATACTGGCCAGTCTAATTGAATTGAATGTAATAATAGTTCCATAATTTTATCCCCTTTATACTCATTTATTTATAATTATTTTTATTATTTTCTTTTATTTTATTAATATCTTGATGCTCCAAAAACCCTGTAATCAAATGTAAATTGAATATCAATACTCTGTCCTTTAAAATCTGCTGGTAACGGCCTAAACGGAGCAGTCAATTCAACTGCTTTTAAAGCTGCCTGATCTGCAGACGGCAAACCTGAACCTTTGTGAACTCTGCAAGAAAGTAAACGGCCATCACGAGCTATTTTAAACAATAAAACTACCGTTTTACTTTCATTACCCTTTGGAGGATCCCAATTTAATTTAATTCTTCTTTGAAGTTCTCTCATATAAGGTCCAAAATCAGGTTCTCTTAAAGCATCTATGCCTGGAGCACCTCCTCCACCGCCAGGATTACCTACATTACCAGTTCCACCAGCAGAAGTACCTCTTGAAAGTTGTCCAGAGCCACCAGCTCCCATTGATGGAGAAAGTGAAGGTCTTGGTGCATAAGCCCCAGAACTACTAACTGGCCCACCTACAGCACCAGATTTTGACATCCCTGTTGGAGCAGAAGTACCTCCTATTGGCCCTGTTGATAACGATTTACCTATAGGTGCTGCCTTTGGAGCTGGCACATTAAATGGTGTTGTAGGCTTAGCTATTGGTGTAGGTGCAGCAACTGGACGTGCGCTTGGTCTTGGAGACGGTGGCGCAGGCTTTGCTGGAGATGGTTTTTCTACAGGAGCTACTTTCTCTTGCGGTTTTGTAACAGGTTTTACTTGTGTTTGTGGCTTCACTTGTGGTTTTTGTACTGGCTGTTTTGGTTGCGCAGGTTTTGACTTAGCAACACTTTTATTAGCACTTGAAGAAGCCGCAGGTTTTTGTTGTTTTTGTGGTTTAGGTGAAGGCATTGAAACCTTTCTTGTCGGATCATTTATACCACCTGTTCTAGAATCCATATCAGAACGATATTTTGTATTTGGATCTTTTGGTTTACCAGGCTTATCAACTAAAACGAACTCAATATCTCGTTTAGGTTGCGGTTTTACTTTATTAAAAAGACTAAGATTAATCCCCAATAGTAACAATATTATTGATATTAACCAAATTAAAGCAGGAACCCCTATATGAAGCGCAACTGAACTTGACATAGATTTTTTCCAAAACGGTATCACTTCCGGCTTGGTCATAACCAAATCAGGTAAAGTATAAGAACTTTCGTCATTTTCTTTTTCGTCTTCGTCTAGTATAAAATTTTTCTTGCTTATTATTGTCACTTTAAACTCTCTCTTAATCTACACATATAGAATAATCATTAAAAAACTTTTTTAAATTATCCTACTGAATATATCCCCCTGCTAATATCAATTGTTAATAAGAAGCTGAAACTGTTATTGGCTGAGTCAAGATTATATCAATCATAGAGTTTGAAGGTATTTCTACATTATTCCCTTTATCCCAAATAGATTTTACTAAACCACCACCTGCACCAACAGCTGTACCTAAAGCCGCACCTTTTCCTACTTCACCACCAGATAAAGCTCCGAATACAAGTCCAGAAAGCGCACCTGCAGCAGACCCTGCGGCTAAATCTTTAGTATATTCCTTAGCAACATCAACTTTTGTTCCCCCAACTAAAACCCCTGTTGAATCATTAGTCTTTATTACAGCTGAAATAGGGATTTGAGTCCCATAAGGAGTATAAATTTGTGTAAATCTTACACAAAGTTTGCCATTAATACTACCTCTTTTTGCTTTTGAAGATTCAATAACTGTTCCATAAATAGTACTACCTGCTGGAGCAATAACTTTATCAGCATATACAAAATCATTATTCAAAGCAAGACTAACTGTTTGTCCTGCTGTTGTATATTCTGATGATAATGGAGCAGTAAGCATTGCTTTTATTTCAGAACCAGCTGGAACCATAACAACACTTCCGTGTAAAGTATTATTACTTACATACTGTAATGGTTGTTGATAATACTGTGTTGTAGGTTGCTGAGTTGGCTGAAATGCATAATTACTATTTGCCAAACTCTTTTGTATAACTACAAGGTTTAATATTAAAATTAGTGTTATAAAAATTTTTGCTCTCATTAATACTCCTCCCTAATAATATTTTATTATTATTCGTTTATTTGTCAATTTATTACAGTATGTGTCATATTTATAGGCGCAACTAATACTAGAATAAGATTAGCACCCGAAGAAATTGTGATATGTTCTCCCATTCTTCTTTGAGCTCCAGGCACATATTGTAAAACTCCATAGGCTCTAAACATTGTCCATCTTTGATAGTGAGGTTTTTTATCATAAGTTTCTGGTTCTGTAAGTTCTCCGCCAATAAGATTATTATTTGGTGTGGAAATATAAGCTTTTATAGGAATTTCAAACCCATCAGTTAAATAAAGTTTATTTATAAAAACTTTCATTGACGCATTAGTTCCTCTTATAGGCTCATTCTTTTTTTCAATAAATCCTTGAAGCTTTGAGCCTTGAGGGATAACATTTTTATCAAAGAGATAAATATCGTTTGTCGTTACAAAATTTAGTATTTCGCCTTCTTCTGTATAAGCTGTAGAAAATTCTTGCAAGTTCATTATTGGAATATGATAACCTGCTTGTATTTGATATTCGTCATAATCTTTTAAATTTGGCTCATTCGCAAAAGAAACAGATGCAAATAACATAAATAACAATAATAAAACCTTTTTAAGCATAATATTATTATAATATTTTCAGATTAAAAGTAAATATTAAATTGCGTTGTTTTTAATTAAAAAGTCTTTTACCAAGTTTATTGGTATAGCAAAGCCAATGCCAATATTAGAAATATTATTGTCTGGATTATATATTGCTTGATTTATCCCAATTATTTCCCCATTTTTATTTAACAATGGCCCACCTGATGAACCAGGATTTATAGCTGCATCTGTCTGGATTCTGTTCTTTGCGTAATCAATTCTTGAAATAATCCCTTGGGTTAAAGTTCCATTAAAACCAAAAGGATTACCTATTGCCAAAACTTTTTGACCAACTTTTATTTTTTCAGAATCCCCAAATTTTACAGTTTTAAGCTCCATTGGAACATTAATTTTAAGAAGAGCTATGTCCTTATTATCACCAAAGCGATATAAAATCCTTGCTTTATAATCCTGTCCATTGGACATTGTAACAATGATATTTTCTCCTGTATCTACTACATGTGCGCTTGTAAGTATTATTCCGGTTTTATCAATAACACACCCTGTTCCACAAGAAATTCCATCAGAAACTTGGGAATCAATACAGACAATGGCTGGATTTATTTTTTCATACAAAGTTATAATCGCTTGTTCTTCCTTATCAAAAGCATAGGAACTTTGCACAACAGATATTAACATAATTATTAAAATAAAAACTTTTTTCATAATCTATATAATTAACCGCCTTAAAAATATTAACAATTACCTAGAAGAACAAAATAATTAATAGCGTTTTAACCGTTTTGTTTAAATTTCATACAAACAAACGATGAGAATTTTTACAGAAAAGTTACAATATAAATTGACATGTTACTATGGGCAGTGGGATGGAACAAGAACTAGACTTTACATCATTTAATAAAATAAAAAGAGCATCCAATGAAGAATTGGCCGATTTATGGTCGAGATATTTTGATGATCATAGTAACAAAACTTTGCGAGATGAATTAATCTTGCAATACATTTACTTAACACGTTATGTTGTAGGCCGTGTAAAAGTAGCACTTCCGCCAACATTCTCTTATGAAGATATTTCAAGCTATGGCATAGAAGGGCTTATTGATGCCGTAGAAAAATATACCCCCAAAATGGGTGCAAGGTTTGAAACTTATGCACTTGTACGTATTCGTGGGAATATTATTGATAAAGTTCGCTCACAGGATTTCTTACCAAGAAGCGTAAGAAGAAAAATTCGTGATGTAAAAGAAGCTCAAGATGAGCTAAAAAGACAATTTGGCAGAGCTGCAACTAATACAGAAATTGCTAATTATTTAGGTATTGAAAAAGAAAAAGTTGAACAACTGTTAGCTGATGATACAACAATCACGTCAATTTATGATAAAAAAGCAGGTGATGGAGATCTTGAAGTTATTGATACAATTGAAGATTCTCGAACTCTTGCTCCACACGAACAACTAGAGGAAAAAAACGTAAAAAAAGAATTGGAGGAGGCTTTGAAGCGTTTACCCGAAAGAGAAAGAACTATAATGGTTCTTTATTATCATGAAAATATGACACTAAAAGAAATTGGAGATGCAATAAGCATTTCTGAATCAAGAGTTTCTCAATTACATGCACAGGCCATCATGAAACTTAAAAACTTATTAAGCGAAAATCGTTCTGAAAGATTAAAACAAAGCATTATTTAAGTTAAAGCTTTTAATACTTTATTTATTTTTTCATCATACGGAATTTCTAATAAAACCCTTTCTTGAGTGAATGGTTTTGTAAACTCTAATTTATAAGATTGTAAAACTTGCTCTTCTGTTTTGATTTTAATTTTTCCAAACCCATAAAGGGTATCATTATATACAGGATGTCCGATTGAAGATAAATGAACTCTTATTTGATGAGTTCTTCCTGTTATCAATGTTAGTTCTACTAGCGTTGCATCTTGAAATCGATTCAAAACCTTGACTAAAGTAAGACTCTCTTTGCCGTCTTCTCTAATAGATTGTTTATGAGGTTGGGTTAAATGTCGTCCTATTGGAGAGTTAATTTCAAACTCATCTTTTTCTATAACCCCACGAGTTATTGCTAAATATTTTTTAGAAAACCTTTTCTCACGCATTTCATTGACCAAAAACTCATGAGTTTTATCATTTTTAGCAATCATAATAAGTCCACTAGTATTTCTATCTAAACGGTGAACAATTCCCCTTCGCATTTCACCATTAAGTGTAGATAGATTTTCACCATAATGATATAAAAGAGCATTAACAAGAGTTCCAGTTTTTTCTATTGTTGTTGGATGTGTAAGCATTCCAGAAGGCTTATTTACAACCGCCATATTTTCATCTTCCCAAACAATGTTTAAAGCAATCTTTTCTGGTTGAATTTTTTGCGATTCTTCTTGTAAGAGCTCAAAACATACTATATCAGCTCCTTTTAGAATATAAGAAGATTTTGTTTTTTTAGAATTAACTTGAGCCTTGCCATCTTTTATTGAAGCTTGTATTTTAGAGCGAGAGATATTAGGAATCAATTCTGATAAAAATAAATCGAGCCTTTCGCCTTCGTTATTTTCATCAATTATAAATTTCATATCCTAGCTTACTCCATAAAACGATTACAAATACTATTTTATTTAGCTCTATTTTTAATTATTATACAAATTAAAGCTATAACACTTACATTAATAAATATATCAGAAATGTTAAAAACTGGGAAGTCGATAAAGTTTAGTTTAAAAAAATCTCTAACATAGCCAAAAGCTATTCTTTCATACAAATTACAACTAACACCTGCAATTAATAAAGCCAACCAAAAATTAACAAAGAGTGAGAATCTTTCAATGTTTTTTACTGCATATACGAAAATATACGCAATTGCAAGGAATGAGAAAATAATCAAAAAGATTTGAAAATTTTCTAAAATACTAAATGCAGCTCCGGTATTTTGAACAAATATTAAATCCATAATAGGATTCGATTCAATTTTAAATCTTAAATCATTTAAAATTAATTCTGAAAAAAATAAATCAAAAACAATAAAAAATACACTTGTAATCAAAAGATATAATATTTTACTGTTTTTGCTCATTTTTTTCTTCCTTATTATTAGCAATCACATTAACTCTTTTTATTGTATACCCAAAACCTGTCAAACTTAGCTGTAAATTTAAATCACAAATAGATGTTTTAGTAAGTCCTATTGATGCAACGATATATTCATTCGCATTATCTGAGTTAGATGTAAAAATCCTTTCTAAAATATTATCCTCTGGCAAAGCTCTAAAAACCTCTTTTGAAGTTTTTTGAGGGTATTCAACTATTTCAGATGTTATTGAAGCTATTGCAACTGTTTCTTTAGGCGGTGTAAATTCAAGCGCAACTGTATAATCTTTATTCGCTTCAATTACCTGTGGTACAGTAAGCTTTATATCAAGTCCTTTAGCTGTTCCATAAAGCATAGAAGTTGTCTCGTCAACAACTTTATCAGAAGTTATTTTCCATACACCATTAATTTTTTCTAAATAACAAATGGTATTTGCTTCACTTTGCAACTCACCTTCATAAGCTTTATTTGCAACTAATTCAGCATAAGATTTTTCTACTAATTTAACAGTAGCTTTGTTATTCTCGACTTTAATGTCCTTAATATCAATATCGTACTCAATGTTGTCATAAGTTTTCCAAACATCTTGGATTAAGCTAGAATAAACGTCAAGATTAAATCCATCACCGTTTACAAATTTTGTATCATAAGTTTTGATAAATTTATCTAAATCGTTTTTATTTGCATATTTTACTTGTTTCTTAAAAACTGTAGTTATTGCTTTTTCATCAGAATTCCAATTATTCCAACTCCAAGCAAAAACGGGCTGATTTAATAATGTAATTAGTAATAATAATGTAAAAATTTTCCTCATTTTCGCATTATACATTAAAAATAGTTAATATTGAATAATTCAAACAAACGATTAAGCTTTACAGTCTTGCATAAAAAAAATATTTATAATATATTGATATATGTGAGATGTATAAGCCGAAAGTACATCAGGTAGCGTCCTCATAAACATAGATTTTTGAGGAAAAAAAGAAAAGGAATAGTGTTATGAATTTAAAAAACAAACAAGAAATCATTGAAAAATTCGGAGCTAATGCTAAAGATACTGGCTCTGCAGAAGTTCAAATTGCAATGTTAACAAAGAAAATCTCTGAATTAACAGAACACATGAAATCTAACAAAAAAGACTTTGCTACAAAAAGAGGTCTTTTAATGATGGTAGGTAAAAGAAAAAGATTATTAGCTTACTTGAAAGAGAGAAATCTTGATGGTTATAGAAGCTTAATTAAAGATCTTGGAATCAGAGGTTAGGTTTATAAAACTTTTTTGAACATAAAAAAAGACTTGATTTTTATAATCAGGTCTTTTTTATGAATTTATAATACGCTCTAATTCTGCTTTAAAGTCTGTTTTATAGCACCTTCTAATTGTAGGATTACCATTTTCATTATCATGTTCTTTACGGATTCTATCCAATTCTTGAGCATATTGTTTTAATTTATTATCCTTATCTCCATTAGCTTTTGCTTCATTATATTTTTTCAACCAAGCTTCAAAGTTTTTTAAATCACTATCAGAACCTGGTACATTTGTTGCACTACCAGTCTGAGAAGAGCCATTTAAGCCTGTACCAAAAGCTTGTTCTGAAAAATTAAAGATTTGAGGTAATAATTGCGTTCCAAGAACACCTAAAAAGGTATGGCTACCAAAAGGATTATTTATTCTGTTTCGATCAGCAACAGAAAGACCAGTTTTTCTTTCTTGATCTTTTAATGCTGAATAATAATCATTTTTCTGCCAATTTACGCCCATAAAAAGCTCTTTCTTGTTAATATCTTACATATATATAAAAATTTCTAACTAACTTCAATTTCATAAACTATTTTTCTTGTAACAAAAATTAATAAAATATCAACTTCTATTCATAACAAAAAAAAAAGAAAGATGATAAAATCATCTTTCTTTTTTTATATCTTTAAATTATAAAGCTCTAATTTGCCTAAGATTTTAGATTATTTACAGCAGTTACAACTATTTCTGCAGCTTGTTCAGGAGAAATATTAGACATTTCACAAGTTTCACGAACTTTGAACTCAACAACTCCATCTGCAATGCCTTTACCTACTGTGATACGGTAAGGAAATCCGATTAAATCTGCATCTTTGAATTTAACCCCTGGACGCTCTTCACGGTCATCTAAAACAGCTTCTACACCATGTTTAATAAGCGTTTTATAGATATCTTCAGCAACTTTCATTTGTTGTTCGTCTTTTGTGCTTACAGGAATCACGACTGCGTGATATGGTGCAATTGCCAAAGGCCATTTAATACCATTTTCGTCATAATGAGCTTCAACTGCAGCAGCTGCTGTACGAGATATACCAATTCCGTAACAGCCCATTACATAAGGTTGTGTCTTTCCATTTTGGTCTAAATATACTGCGTTCATTGGTGCCGAATACTTTGTTCCTAATTGGAAAATATTACCAACTTCAATACCACGAGTAACTTTTAATGGCTGACCACAAGTAGGGCAAAGTTCACCAGCTTCTACAAGTCTTAGGTCAGTTACTATTTTAGGTAACTGGAGTTCAGCTCCCCAATTATAACCAACTCCGTGTTTATCGATTTGGTTAACACCGATAACGAAGTTTTTTAATTCTTTAACAGTTTCATCAGCAACAACAGTAATTGGATAGCCATTGTATTCTTTTAATCCCATTGGGCCAATAAATCCAGGTTCAGCTTTGAAACCATTTACTTCTAACATTTCGATAATTTCACCAGCTGTAGCTATACGAATTTCAATACCACCTACTGCATTAAGAAGTTTTGTTTCTTCAACTTGTTTATCACCTCTTATAAGAGCTAATACAGGTTTTTTATCAACGATATAAACAAGAGTTTTAACGATTAGACTTGCAGGAATATTTAAAAATTCACAAAGTTCTTCGATTGTATGAGTGTTTGGTGTGTCTATAATTTGAGCAGATGCAAAATCTCCAACAGTTTTTGCTGTAGGCAAATTAGAAACTGCGTGATTTGAATTTGCTGAATAATCGCAAGAATCACAATAGAATACATCATTTTCACCAGCATCTGTGTCAGTGATTACCATAAATTCATGACTAACGCTTCCGCCAATTGCACCTGAATCTGATTGAACCATTTTTGTATTAAGTCCACATCTTTTGAAGATTCGTGTGTAAGCTTGTGCCATATTTTCGTATTCTTTTTCTAAGCCTTCTTGAGTTGTATCAAAAGAATAAGCATCTTTCATAATAAATTCACGCCCACGAAGTAAACCAAAACGAGGACGAACTTCATCACGGAATTTTGATTGAATTTGATATAAGTTAACAGGCATTTGCTTGTAAGATTTTAAACCATCACGAGCGATTGATGTAATAATTTCTTCGTGGGTTGGTCCAAGGCACATTTCTCTGTTATGTCTATCACGTAGGCGCATAAGCTCTTTTCCATATACTTCCCAACGTCCAGATTCTTCCCAAAGCTCTTTAGGTTGAACAAACGGCATAAGAAGTTCTTGAGCACCTGCATTATCCATTTCTTCACGAACAATATTTTCAACCTTTTTTAAAACTCGCCACATTAGAGGTAAATAATTATATACGCCCGATGTGAGTTTTCTAATATATCCTGCTCTAACAAGCATTTTATGAGAGATAACTTCTGCATCAGAAGGAAACTCTCTTAATGTTTGAACGAATAATTTTGACATTTTCATAATATATAATCCTCGCTTTTCAGTTTTATTCTAACATAAAAAAGAAGCAAATAAAAAAGACTTACATTACTGTAAGTCTTTCTTATTAAATTGCCCTTGGCCAGACTTGAACTGGCACCGAGGGTTGACCCCGATTGGATTTTAAGTCCAACGCGTCTACCGATTCCGCCACAAGGGCATGTGGATTTATTTAATTTTCAATCCTTTGTGCAAAATTAAATTTACTTAAACCTTGCGCTAGTCCATATTATTATAAAAAAAATTAAAAGTCAATGAAAATCTTCTACAAAAAATAAGAAGGATTATTTATAAAAAATAATCCTTCTTACAAATTAATCTTTTATCTCTATTTTTACTTTATCTGGAGAAATTCTATCTTTCATCACTTTTTTATGATAAAAATCTCCTCTTGGTTTGTAATGATGGCTATGGTAATGACAACAATGCATAGCAGGTCTCATCATTGGCCCTTTTGCAAAAGGACAAGGTGGCATCTGAGGCTTATTTAATGCGCTAAATAAACTCAATGCACAAAATACACCTACAAATGTGCCTAAAGCAACGGTTAAAAATTTTCTAAACCATTTAGATTGACAAAAGCATTCATGCTTCACTTCTACTTTTTCAATTTTGTTTTCATCTGACATAATTATATCCTCCTTTGTTTAATATAAATTTTTACCTTTCACATTAATATAACGAATCCTATATAAATTTGTTCATTTTTAGATTAAAATAATTTTATGGGTATTTATTCAGAAAAAGCTGTTAATAATTTTAAAACAGGATATAGTTGCGCTCAATCAGTATTTTTAGCCTTTGCAGAAAAATGCGGATTGGATGACGATACAGCTTTAAAACTATCTTCTTCTTTTGGTGGTGGCATGGGACGACTAAGAGAAGTATGCGGAGCTGTAACTTCAATGTTTGCAATAGCTGGACTTCTTAAGGGATATGCTTCTCCTGATGATGATATTGCAAAAACAAAGCATTACGAACTTATACAAAAACTTGCGGAAAAATTTAAGCAAAAATATCCTTCTATAATTTGTCGTGAGCTTTTAGAATTACCTGAGGGAGCAGACTCTCCTGTTCCGTCAAAAAGAACAGAAGAATACTATCAAACACGGCCTTGCGAAGCTTTTGTTCGTTATGCTGCTGAAATAATAGAACAAGAACTTTTAGATTAATGGTGAAAAAACTTTCCAATATAAAAATATTGCAACTCCAATTAATAAAACACCGCTCAATTTTAGCAACCACTCAGTAAATCTTACAAAGGATTGCATATTCTTTAAGCCAGATGTAAATAAGCCCGCTAAAATGAGGATTACACCTTGACCTAAAGCAAACAAAAATAACATAAGAATCGCTAGAGAAAGATTTTTGCCGATAGCTGCAAAAGCCATTATTCCTGCTAATATAGGTGTTGAACAGGGCGTACCTGCTAAGGCAAAAGTTATTCCTAACAATATTGGGTATAAAAATATCGAATTTGTAGAATTATTTGGCATAGCTTTGATAATTGTAGGAGTATCAAAATCCAAAATCTCAAGTAGTTTTAATCCCATCACCAATAATAAAGATGCCATAATAAGGGTAAAGTATCCGCCCATAGCAGAGGCAAATACGCTACCCGTTAAAGCACATATTATACCAATTGTCGTAAACACAATAGCCGTTCCTAATATAAAACAGCACAGTTGTAAAAACATTCTAAACGGAGTTTCTTTTGAATACCCACCAACATAGCCAACTATAAGCGGTATCATAGCCAAAGAACAAGGTGATAATGAAGCTAAAACACCACCAATAAATGAAGCAAATAAAAGCACATACCAAGTTGTTTGGTTTGTTTCAGAAAAAAGTTGAACTAAATTATCCATTTAATTGTTCCTTCATATAATTTTCTAAAATCCTTGGTTGAATATTTCCTTCTGTTTTTCTAATAACATTTCCATCATTATTTTTAAATATACAAGTAGGAACAAGCTTTACATCATATTCTTTAATCATTTGTTTTGTATTTTTATCATTATTAGTAACATCAATTTTTCTTAAAGAAATTTTATTTGCATATCCTGGATAGACTTCTTGAAAAATCTTTTCTAATTCTTGACATTCATAACACATTGGAGATGAAAATTTTATTATTTCTGGCCCAGAAACGGCTACTGTAGGTAGAATTGCAATACTTTTATCTCTAGAGAGTCCCCAATATATTGCTAGTGGTACAAGAAAAATTAATAAAATAATAATCAAATTTTTATTCATAATAAAACTCCTATAAAAATACTAACATGGAATAATATAAAAGTTTAATATTTATTTTTAAATTCCCAAGTCGGAGAATATAAAAACAAATAAGGGCGGATTTGCGCTTAGCAAATCCGCCCAAAGGAATTTTTACTCATAGTTTTTTATGAATTAATAAGTAAGCTTGCGCCAATTACACCAGCATTATTTCCTAATTGAGCAGGTACAATTTCTACAGCTTCTTTTTGTATAGTCATTGCACGTTTCGCAATAGTTTCTCTTATTGGGTCAAATAAGATATCACCAGCAGCAGCAACACCACCACCAATAATAATTTTTTCTGGGTTTAATAAATTTACAACAGAAGTTAATCCCATGCCAATATATTCGCCCATAATCCTAAATATTTGTTTTGCAACAGGATCGCCTTCTTGAGCGGCAACTGAAACAATATAAGGTGTGATTTCAGGATTTGCAAGTTCTCTATAGCGAGTTGATTTTCCGCCTTTAATATAATCTTCTGCCATAGCTACAATACTTGGACCTGAAGCATAAGCTTCTAAACAACCTCTATCACCGCAACCACAAAGAGGGCCACCTTCCATATTAAGTTTAATATGGCCTAATTCACCAGCAGCATTTGAAGCGCCACGAACAAGTTTACCGTTAATAACAAGACCTGAGCCAATACCTGTTCCTACAGTAATACATACCATGTTTTGACAACCAACACCTGCACCATAGTTTAATTCACCTAATGCAGCTGTTCTTACGTCATTATCTACACGAGTTGGGATTCCAAATTCTTTTTCCATAATTTCTGCAATTGGAACATTTACCCAACCTGGAATATTTGGAGCTAATCTTACAATACCTTTTTGACAATCAATTTGCCCAGGGAAGCCAAACCCCATGCCTTCAATATCTTTTGCTTCTAATTTTGTTTCATTAAGAAGCTCTCTAATTGCTTCTTTCATACTGTTTACAGTATATTCATAGCCCATTTCTGCACGAGTCGGTATTGAATTAGAATAAATAATTTTACCTTCATCACTCACTAAAGCGATTTTAACATTAGTACCACCTACGTCCACACCTATTCTTTGTGCCATAAAATTCTCCTTCCTCATTTAATCAAATAGCAGATAAATAGTACCACAAATAGGGCAATAAATAAACACTTTTGAGTTATAATGAAAACATGAAGTTTAAATGGTTATATAAAAACAATAACTCAAAAATTATACTATTCTTCAATGGTTGGGGAATGGATGATGGTGTTGTAAAACACCTTAATCCCGAAGATTATGATGTTTTAATGTTCTATGATTATAGTACGCTCGATACTGATTTTAACTTTGAGTCATTAAATATTTACCTTGAAAAAAATTTAATTGCTTGGTCAATGGGAGTTATGATTGGAAGTTGTTTAGCCTCCTCATTAGCCCTTTCACATAGAGAAGGAAAGAAGGTTGCAATAAACGGAACTTTAAAACCAATTGATGCAAAGTTTGGAATCCACCCAAAAATTTATGATTTAACAATAAAAGGTTTTGATGAAAAAGGAAGAGAAAAATTTATTTCATCAATGTTTGATAAAAAGTTTGAAATTAATTGTCAACGAGAAATTTCAGAGCAACTTTCGGAATTAATTGCATTAAAAAACTATCAAGCAGATGAATCTTTTAAATATAATAAAATTTTAATTAGTGATAATGATAAAATTATTCCTACAAAATCTCAAGTTGCTTTTTGGGGAAAAGAACCAAATTTAAAAGGAGGGCATTGCCCATTCTTTAATTTTACAAAATGGAGTGAACTATTATGATTGATAAAAATTTAGTTCATAATCGTTTTGCAAAAAATCTAAAAAACTATGATGAAAATGCAAAAATACAAAAAAGAATGGCTGAAAGATTAATGACTTTTATTCAAAATAAACAGCCTAAAAAAATTCTAGAAATTGGTTGTGGGACGGGGTTTCTAACAAAACTTATTGTAGAACAGCTTTATTATGACAACTTTGTTGCTATAGATATTGTAGAAGAATGTGGAGTTTTTATTAAAAACATAAATAACAACATAAAATTTATCTCAGCTGATATTGAAAATTATTTAAAAGAAAACAGTGACAAATACGATTTAATTATTTCAAATGCATCTTTGCAATGGATAGAAGATTTTGAAGGTATCATTAATTCATTGAAGAACGCTCTAAATCCGAATGGTGAGCTCATTTTTTCAACATTTGGAACAGAAAATTTTAGAGAAATTTATCATATTATGGGAAAAAGCCTTGAATATTATTCTATATCTGAATTAAACAAAATGTTTCCTAACAGTACAATAGAGCCCGAAATTCATATAATGGCATTTAATAGTCCAAAAGATGTTTTAAAACACCTACAACTAACAGGAGTTAACGCTATTGAAAACATTAGCTGGACAAAAAAAGATTTAACAAAGTTCGAAAATGGATATAAAAATCTTTGTTCAATAAAACCAACATTAACTTACAATCCAATATATATAAGAATAATATCCCCAGTTGGGTAATATAACAGTATAATTTACCATTGTAAAATATACTTACAAATTAAAACTTTGGAGAAAGTATTTTGGAAAGCACAAAAAAAATGCCCGAAGAAAGTGCGGATTTCGGTTCTTCTTTTGTTCATATTCTTGATATGGTATTTAACGAATGCCCCGATGGAATAGTTTACAAAGATAACACTCTTTGCTATAGAATGGCTAATTCAGCTTTTTGTAAATATTTTGGGATAAAAAATAAAGAAAATTTCATCAATAAAAAAAATGCAGTTTTTCTTTCTCCTGAAAACCAAAAACTAATTTTTGATATCAACTGCGCAATATTAGAAGAAAAAGCCCCATTAAGCTACATAATGAGCTTAAATAATAATCCTAATATAATATTGAGCATTACATCTAGTCCTATTTATTTAAAAAATGAGTTTTTAGGTATTATCTCTATAATAAAAGATATTACTCAAGAAGAAACTTTAAAAGAAAATTTTGTTAATAAACACTATGAATATATTGATTCTGAAAAAAAATTACAAACACAGCGAGAAACTTTTGTTGCATCTCTTGGTCATGATTTAAAGAATCCAACAATCGCCCAAATTAGGAGTCTTGAATTATTACTAAAAGGTAGTTTTGGAGAAATAAATGCAGAACAAAGAGAATTATTAGAAATGATACTTGATTCTTGTAGGTATATGAATGGAATGCTTTCATCTCTACTTGCAACTTATAGAAATTATGGTGGTGTAGTTAAGCTTAATTTTGAAGAATTTTCATTATTAGATTTAGTTCATGAATGCGTTTCAGAAATGATTTATGTCGCTAAAGATAAAGGTGTAAATATAGAAATAATAAAAGAAGCTTGTTCCGAATTAGTTCAAGCAGATAGAGTACAAATAAAAAGAGTTATAATGAATCTACTTTCAAATGGAATTAAATATGCATTTCCAAATACAACTTTGAACTTACAAATATATAATATAAAAGACAACTTAGGGTTTGAATTTGAAAATGAGAGTCCTTATATTCCAGAAGAAAAACAAAAAGCAATTTTTGCACAATACGTGTCTTACGCATCAGCTCATAATGAACTAGGAATTGGCTTAGGACTTTATGCTTCTAAAAAAATTATTGAAGGCCATAATGGAAAAATTTTTGTCGAAAGCTATAAAAACAACAGGAACTCTTTTGGTTTCAGAATTCCTGTTGTTCAGAAAAATAATCTAGAAAATGTTATCTATTTTTAAACAGTTACAGCTTGTTCTTTAATTATTTCCATTAATTTATCAACCATTCTTTCTTCATATTGACGTCCTAATTCAGGATTAATTGCTTCAAAACGAAGAGTAAACACTGGCTCAGTATTACTTTGTCTAATAAGAGCAAAACCACCTTGTTCAAAAACAATTCTCATACCATCAATTGTAATAATTTCTTTGATTTTTGAGCCAAAGAAATCAGGGTTCTTAGAAACATAATTATCAAATGTTTCTAAAGTTATTTTCTTCAAAGAATTTGGGCAAGAAAGCCTTACTTCACTTGAACAATACATTTTATTAAATGGCTCTAACATATCAGAAATTTTGAAATCTTTATTATATTTTTTCTTTTCAGCTAATATTTCTATAATTCTGCATCCTGCATAAACAGCATCGTCAAATCCATAATATCTATCTTTGAAGAAAGTATGTCCACTCATTTCTCCAGCAAGAACAGCACCAACTTCTTTCATTTTTGATTTAATATAACCGTGGCCAGTTTTACACATAACAGAAATGCCACCCTTTTCATCAATTGTATCGTATAAAACTTGAGAGCATTTTACTTCTGATACGATAAATGGTTTTATGCCTTTAGCGTTGTATTCTTTAATAATATCTTCTGCATAAATTAATAGTAATTTATCGCCTGTCATTGAGTTACCTTCAGAATCAATAACACCGATTCTATCGCTATCACCATCAAAAGCAATACCTAAATCTGCACCGTTTGCAACAACCGCTTTTTTGATATCATTAAGAGTTTTTTCATCACTTGGATTTGGATGATGATGTGGAAATCTTCCATCTGGCATAGAATAAAGCTCGATTACTTCACAGCCCATTGCTCTATACAATTTTGGAGCTACGACCCCGCCTGTTGCATTAGCGCTATCTACTACGATTTTTAATCCTTCACCAACTCTTCCAAAGTTTTTCTTCATTTCTTCTATATAATCAGGTATAATATCATACTCTGTATAAATTCCACTTGGAGAAGCTGGCATGTTCATTGTGTATACTTCTTCTGTAAGAGCTTTTACTTCTTTAATTTGCTCTTCATTTAAAGAGGATTTGTTATAAGTCATTTTCATACCATTATACTGGCTTGGATTATGGCTTGCTGTAATTATCATTGCTCCAGAAACAGGCTGATACTTAGTAACAGCAGGAGGTACTCCCACAACTTCTGAATAATATCCAATAGGTGTTGGCGCTAAGCCTAAATCAACAACATTTGCACCAGTTGATAAAATACCTTCTACAAGAGATTTTGATAAAGCTGGTGAATGTAAACGAGCATCTCTGCAAACTGTAATCCATATTTCAGAATATGTTTTCCCAGTTTGTTTTGCTAAATATTTAACAAAACCACGTCCTGTGTAGTAAAACAATTCTTCTGTAATATTTTCACCATAAATTCCACGTATATCGTTTTTTCCAAATGCTGATAAATCTAACATAAATACTCCTCTTTGTTATTATCTTAAGTCGTAATATAATAATAACATGAGCAAAAAAGATTGTAAAAACAGTAATTGGGGAATTTATTTTGTACTTCCTGCACTAATTGGAACATTTATTTTTATAATAATTCCTATTTTCTGTTCTTTTGCTTTGAGCTTTACTGAATGGGATTTATTAAATGATATAAGATTTGTTGGTTTTGACAATTATAAAGCGGTTTTAACCGAACCTGTCTTTAAACAAATTTTAATAAACACAATTGTATACGCATTATCTGTCACTTTTTTTGCAGTCTTAATTCCATTAATTATTGCTGATATTTTGAATACAAAACTTCGAGGGACAGAATGGTTCAAAACAATTTATTTTATTCCATTTATAACTCCAGCTGTTGTTATAGCAATTGTTTGGTCTTGGATTTTTGATCCAAACATTGGTGGAATAAACACATTATTTAAAACTCATTTGGAATGGCTTTTTGATACAAAATTAGCTATGCCAGTACTGATATTTGTATCAGTATGGAAGCTTATTGGGTATAATGTAGTGTTGTTTTTAACAGGTTTTTCAACAATTCCAACAAATTTATATGAAGCAGCAAAAATAGATGGTGCTGGGGTAAATGAAACTTTCTGGTATATAACCCTACCTCTTTTGAGACCAACAACTTATTTTGTAACTCTGGTTACTGCAATATCATCATTCCAAGTGTTTGATTTAATTTATGTAATGACTGCTGGTGGGCCTAAAGATAGTACAAATGTAATTGTTTATTCTATTTATAAATACGCTTTTGAATACTTCGATATAGGAAAAGCCTGTGCGTTAGCATATATTTTATTTATAATCATTTTGGGATTAGCCTTGTTACAAAAAAATATAAAAAAAATAGCGAGTTAAAATATAACTCGCTATTTAATTTTATTACAGTTTTTGGTCCTAAACAGTTGCTAATTTTGCAGCTGATTCAAGAGCAAGTGTTACTGTTGTAATATCACAAACAGATGATGGGCCAAAATATTGAACAGCACCTGGGAATAAATATCTGTCATTCATTGCCCAATCTTCTCTATTAGCTTCTAATTTTTTGAAAACAGGTCCGTTAAGTTCAACTAAAGCTTTTTTGATTACTGGCTTCATTTCACCGTGACGTCTTTCCATATTCATCATCATTGTAAGAGGAACACCACCAGCAATCCATTGGCTTGCAGGAGCTGTTAAGTTTCTTACTGAAGATAAATAACCTGTTAGACCAAAGTTAATCAATGCAAAAGCGTTAAAGCCTAATGAATAACAGTAGTCAGCATCAAAGTTTGAAGGGAAAGCACAACGTCCTTCGTAGCCGAAGAAGTGTGATTGAGTAGAGAATTTACCATTAAATTTTCCTTCTTTTTTAAGTGATGCTAACTTTTCTTCAATCATAGAGATTAAAAGTTTTTCAGTTTCAATTTTTGAAACTTGAACATTACCATGCGGATCTCTATCCATTAATAATTGAGATTTAATTAATGCTGGTAAAGATTTAAACACTGAAGAGTTTTCACTAGATAATGTATTTTCAATAATAGCAATTTTTTCAGCATCATTACCGTTAGCATAATTAGAATCTTTTTCTAATGTTGGCATTACGTCATTTAAGTTTGCAATCATTGCTTTCAATTCTGGAATAAATTCGATTAAGCCTTCTGGAATAACTGCAATACCGAAGTTTCTTCCTGCTTCAGAACGTCTTACGATAATGTCTGTCATATAATCAATAATTGAAGCTAATGACATTTTCTTTTGTTCAACTTCTTCAGAAATTAAAGTAATATTTGGTTGAGTTTGAAGAGCTGCTTCTAATGCTACGTGAGAAGCACTTCTTCCCATAATTTTAATAAAGTGCCAATATTTTTTTGCTGAATTTGCATCTCTTTGAATATTACCAATTAATTCTCCATAAGTTTTAGTAGCTGTATCAAAACCAAATGAAATTTCAATTTGTTCATTTTTTAAGTCACCATCAATTGTTTTAGGGCAACCAATAACTTGGATTCCAGCATTGTTAGCAACAAACCATTCTGCTAATAGAGCTGCGTTTGTATTAGAATCGTCACCACCAATAATTACAACAGCTGATAAATTAAGTTTTTTACAAACTTCTAAAGAAGATTTGAACTGTTCTTCTGTTTCAAGTTTTGTTCTGCCAGAACCAATTATATCAAAACCACCAGTGTTTCTGTATTCATCAATGAAAGAATCTGTAAATTCTACATATTTTCCTTCAATAATACCGCTTGGACCACCTAGAAAACCGTAAAGTTTGTTAGCAGAGTTTGCTTGTTTTAATGCATCATATAAACCAGCAATAACATTATGTCCCCCAGGAGCTTGACCACCTGAAAGAATTACACCAACGTTTCTGATTTCGCTTGAAGCTGTTTCAGAAGATGTTTCAAATGTTACAGTTGGTTTTCCATAAGTGTTTTTGAATAAAGCTTTAATTTCTTCTTGATTAGCAACAGATTCAGTTGCAGAACCTTCTTTAGAAACTAAATGATTGATACCATTTGCCAATGAAGAAGGCAATTTTGGTTGGTACTTCAATCTTTCGATTTGTAATGGTGATAAGTTTGTCATAATTTTTTTCCTTTCTTCTTATATAAAATTTACACAACTTAATGATGTAATAACAATAAACTTGCCCAAATTACAATTATACCTGACATAATTCCTGTAATCGCATAGTGCCAATCTCCATATTCGTGAGATAGAGGTAAAAGTGTATCAAATGCAATATAAATCATAATCCCAACTACAGCTGCTAGGAAAAACCCGATAAACATTTGTGGTAAAAACCAACTTAACAGTCCTAATCCAATTATCGCCCCTATAGGCTCAGTCATTCCTGTCCAAAAAGAATACCAAATAGCCATTCTTTTTTTACCCGTAGAATGGTAAATAGGAAGTGCAACAGCTATTCCTTCTGGAATATTATGTAACGCAATCGCTATTGCAACTGAAATTCCGATTGCTAAATCTTGCGAAGAAACTAAAAAAGTACCTAATCCTTCTGGAAAGTTATGAACAGCAATTGCTATTGCTGTTAAAATTCCTGCTCTTTTAATTCTATGTGTTCTTTTGCACTCAAAATCACATCCATCACCTAAATCTTCTTCTACGTGATCCGGAACAAATGTGTCTATTAATTTAGAAATTACAACCCCAATAATAAATCCAAAGAAAACCATCCATTGATAGTTATTAGGAAAATATACAACTAATAAGTCTTGAGCAGAATGTAAAATTTCAGTAAGTGATACAAAAATCATAACACCAGCAGAAAAGCCTAACCCCAAAGACAAAACCTTCATATTATTCTTATTTACAAAAAAAGTTATGAAACCGCCTATTACTGTTGCTAATCCGGCTATAAATGTCATTAATAAAGGTAATTGCCAATTTTGAATCATAATTATTCCCTCAAGCTTAATTTTAACACAAAAAGCTTGGAATAAAGCAATAAAAATATTTTTAAAGCTCCAAAAAATCAATTTTATAAAAATATATATATTTATAGTTAACAAATCTTAACAAAATAAGCAATTTTTGCAATTAATTATACTTATAATATATAACACATATATCAAAAGGAGAGCTTATGATTTGTAGCACAAATTTACTTTCAAAAATTTTCGGTAAAAGAAAAACAAACAAAAAAGAAAATGAAACTAATCAGTTTACACTAGAAAAACTTGAAATTAAAAGTCGCAAAAAAACGACTGTTTTTGACTGCACAGACTTGAACACCAATTATTATAGAGCTACTAATATTTTTGGAGATATCGCTTCTAAAAAAATTCAATATCCAGACCAAATATTTACCCCTTCATTTTTAAAAGTTATTACACAATCAACTCCAGAAGTTGAGAAAGTTAGAATAAAAGTAGATTCCACTATTGCAAACAATACTGATAGAGATTTACAAGCGTACGATATTGCAGCTAAAGCAGCTGGCGTTGGTGGATTTAAAGAAATGAACGGAACAGAAGCCTATGATTTCTTCTTGCAAGTTAATAGTGATGACTTTACTGCAAGAGAGACTGAATATAAAGGTAAGACAGAAACAAAACATTACTTTGATTCTGAAAAATCTGATGGCAAAATTACTTTATTTTCATCAGAAATTGTCGATGGTAAAGAATATTTAGCAATGCATGATAAAAAAGGAAAAGTTCATTATTTTGACATGCAAGACGGTTTAAAAGAAAAATCTTTTACTAATGCTAAGTAGCGACTTTTCTTCCTAAATTTTCTATCATTTTTTTATCATCTTCTGGCGAGAATCCTGTTGTTGTTAAATAATTTCCAACAATTGTAGAATCTACACAGTATTTAAAAGCTTTTTCAATGCTTTCTTGGCTAAGCCTTGCTTTTTTACCACCAGCTAAACGAATTGAAGATTTTGGACAAGCGATTTTAAATATCGCAAGAGTTCTAAGTACATTTTCTTCGTCAATCTTATCAATATAACCTGTAAAAGGCGTATTTGGAATTGGAGTTAAAATATTTACAGGAATACTTTCTGGATTAATTTCAGCAAGCTCTAGAGCCATTTCAATACGTTGTTCAACAGTTTCCCCCATACCTATAATTACACCACAACAAAGTTCTATGCCATATTTTTTAACCAAATTGACCGTATTAATCCTATCTTCATAAGTATGTGTTGTACAGATTTCAGGGTGATAAGATTTACAAGTATTGATATTATGGTGAAATCTTACAAGCTCTGCTTCTGCAAGCTGTTGTGCTTGTTCTTCATTTAAAATTCCAATGCTAGCACAGCTTTTTATGCCTTCTTTGTTTAAAGCTTTTATCATATCAAGCATTGTGTCAAAATCACTCTCATCAGGAGTTTTACCAGAAGTTACAATTGCAACTCTATCTGCACCATTTTTAACACTATCTTTTGCTGCATCAACAACGGTATCAACTGCTAAAAGAGGATGAGTATAAATTTCGGTATTATAATGAGAGCTTTGTGCACAATATCTACAATTTTGAGAACATTTTCCTGTTCTAGCACTAATAATAGAACAAAATTCGACCTCATCTTTCAAGTATTTTTGTGACTCTTTTAACAAGTCTTCTAAATTCATATTATATAAATTTAATAATTCGGCTTTTGTATACATTTTACTTACCTCTCATTAATAATATCTATAATCACCCCATCTGCCTTTCGCATTTTTCTAATCCTGGAAAGATTATAGTCTTTAATTTAATTAATCAGTAACCAACACTCAACCCTGCACACAGGTTTATTGACTGTCCAGTTACTCCTTTTGCCTCTTCTGAAATCAAATATTTAACCATGCCTGCAATTTCAGAAGGTGATACAAATCTTCTTTGTGGAATACATTCAACAATTTCCTCTTTAGAAAAATCGCTATCATCACAAGAAGAATTACCTAAATCAGTATCAACCCAACCTGGATTAATAGTATTAACTGTAATTCCAAATTCTGCTAATTCTAACGCTAAAGCTTTTGTAGCGCCAATTAGCCCTGCTTTAGTTGCTGAATACAAACTTGCATTAGCTTCTCCCATCACGCCACTTATAGAACCAATATTTATAATTCTACCAAATCCCTGTTTTTTCATATATGGAATGGCTTTTGAGGCTAGATAAAGTGGTGCTTCCAAATTAAGCTTTGTAATATGCTCTAAATCTTTTATCTCAAAACCTTTAAGTGCTGGGGTGTATAAAAATTCTCCTGCATTATTTACAAGAACTTCAATATTATTTGCTTGAATATGTTCTCCTAATTTTTGCATACCTTCTATTGTTGCTAAATCGCAAGCACAATAATTTTCATAACATTTTAAAAGCTCTTCATTACGACCAGAGGCAAAAATTTGATGGCCCATTTTAATATTTACATCTGCTATAGCTTTTCCTATTCCTCGTGTTGCACCTGTTATAAGTATATTCATAAAAAACCTCTTGTTGCTAATTATAACACAACAAGAGATTTTTATTTTTACTAAATATTTTATAATTTATCTTAAAAACTGAATTTGAAATTCGTCATAGGTCATTGTTGGAGTATTAGATGAATTATTTGCAGCTCCAAATACTTGTGAAGCTTCAGTACGTAGCCCTGCAAAATAAGCCATTGCTTGTCCATCAATTGCGCTTTGTGATAACAGTTTTATCGCATTATTAAAAGCTGCATAGTCTTTTTCATAATCACCAGTTGCTTTTACACCAATTTGTGCACATAATCCTGCCCAAGGTACAACTTTTTCACCTTTTTGATTCTCAATTTGGTTTTGTACCTGCTCAGAATATTCAGCATACATTGCTCTGTCAAGTTTTTTTAAATCCTCTGTTTTTCCAGTAGGAGTAATGTTGAATTCATCAAAAGCTTCTTTTAATTTTGTTGAACTAGAAGGTACTCTACCTAAATATGAGTAGATATTTGAACTAGTATAGGAATAAACTCCGTTGACTGTAAAATTCGACATGACACACCTCTTGTAGTATATATAATGTATATCGGCACATTTTCTAAAAACTTTAATGATTTTCGAGAAATCTTTACAAATCGTTACAAATATTGCCAAAACCATTGTAAATACTCGGTTTTATTTTTTAGCCACTAACGACACCCTATCCTGTTTTGTTAAGTTTTGTAACAAAGACTTCTTTTTGTGAAATTTGAACTTTTTTTTAGACTTTATATCTATGTAAGACATAAGCAGTAAGAGAGTTCAAGATAACTAAATAGCCTTATACTTCAGTGTATAAGCTTAGTTAATTTTGAAAAAAATAGTAAAAACATAAGAGAGGTAAGATATGGCTTTATTAGAAAGCTATAGCATTAATGCTATGGCAACACAAATTTCTAGAGAATTCTTTATTAATGAAAACCCAGCAGAAGACAAATCATACATTTTAGTTGATGAAATGAGATTGTTTGCTATGGATATGAAATCTAGAGTTACTTTTATATCAAGAACTAAACGATAATTAATTGTGAATGCTATTTTTAGATTTTTATAATTATGCATTCAAAAACAAGATTTTAAACTTTAAAATACCTATCTTACTTAACTTATTATTCCCCGAAAACTTACTTATCTTTGCGC
>JAFUMP010000042.1 GCA_017482685.1 bacterium
CAATTCTTACTATATCACTCTTGGTATAATTAATCAAGGGGGCTACAACTTTTGGTTTTACTAATGTTGATTCTTCAAAACATTTAGAAAGTTGAGCTCTAAACTCTTCCGTATTATCAGGAAAAATATTTGCCTCTTCTTTATTTGCCCCATAAATTATGTGATTGTACCCAAAAGAATCACAAAAACAAGCTGCAATATTTAAAAATAATGCATTTCTATTTGGAACCCATACAGATTTAGCACTTTCATTTGTTTTAAAATCCTTGGTTGGAACTTCTTTTTCACTAACTAGTGCCGAAAAAGTTATATCCTTTAGCCAATCTAGTTTCAAAACCTTATGTTCGATATTATAATATTTTGCGATTTTACTTGATGCAAAAATCTCTGATTCAACAGATTTTTGCCCATAATCAAAAGTTAACGCTAAATCAATATTTAAATCTGTATGTTTTTTACAATAAGCAACTGCTACTAAAGAATCTAAGCCCCCCGATAAAAGTATTATTGATTTATTCATCATCACCTTCATATTCTTCTATAAGCTCTTGCGCAATAGATTTTAGATATTCAGAATAGTTGGGTAACGATATAACTTCATCTAAAATATCTCTACCCAATAGATTATATAATGCTATTAGAGCATTCTTCTTAACATCATCATCTTCATCTGCTAAACAAGGCTTTATTAAATTTATCGAATTTTCATCTTCACTATTCATTATCGCTTCTATAGCATTTATTCTAACCATGGGTGAAGAATCCATTAAAGAATTTTTTAACGCTTTTAAAACTTTTTTATTATTAAAATTCAATTTACCCAATGCTTCAACAATCTTTTCTTTTAAAAAAGAGAATTTGCCTAAAAATCCGTGTTTTGATTCTAAAATTGCTACAAGAGGATCAATTGCGCTTGTATCACCTAAAAGCCCTAAAGCAAAAGTTGCGGATTCCTTTAAATACATAGATTTCTCGTTTTCATCTTCCACAACATCAATCAAAGGTTTTACGGCATACTTGTCACCAATCCTACCTAATGCATCAGCACAAGCTAAACGAACTTTATAATGCTCATTTTTATTATTTAAACAATTAAGAAGAGGCGTTACAGTAGACGCATCTTTATAGTTTGATATAGCTTTTGTACACATAACCCGAAGATTTATTAGATTTTCATCATTTGAATCAAATTCTAATTGTAACATTTCTAACAAAATTGATAGGGTTGATGAAGCACGATATGAGTCTGAAAATTTAATTATTTGAATCAATATCTCTGAATCTTCAATATTCATCAAACAATAATTATATATGCTTATTAATTCTGTAGAATCATAAAACTCTTCTAAATTTGCTATATTTTTAACCACAAGCTGGGTTGATAGCTTACCAACACCACATTCTTCAAGTATGGAATTGTAGTTCAATACTTCATTATTCACAAAATAAACATACAATAAAAAACTCTTTTTATCAATTATATTCTAGATTTTAAACTACATAACTTAAAATTTTTCTTTACAATTCTTAATAATTTAAAACAAAAAAGGCAATTTTTTAAAATAAAAAAACTTTATATATACATAGATAGTTTTAATAAGGAGTTTTATATGAATGAACAAGAACTAAATGCAACAATGTCAGTCATAGCTGATCCGATTAACAATGTATATAGACTTGATTCAAGAAAAGATATAGAAGAAATTCAAAGAATATGCAGAATTTTTACTTTAGCAGAACAACAAGGAAATAAACATAAAATGTTATCAATCAAAAATCTTGCAACATTTAGACTTGTTTTAAGTAATAATTAATATTTATAAATACAAAATATTAAAGTTAAACGACCTACGTGCGAGTAGGTCGTTTAACTTTATCAATACCTGGGCCTAAAACTTTTCCAATAAGAACATTCTCGACAAAATGATCAATTGGTTTTATAGCTATTCCTAGAGCAATAAAACCACCTAGCGTTTTAATCGAGCGTCCTCTTATAGTCTTATTACTAAGTTCTTTATTTAACGTGCTATTAACTGCAACATTTTTTGTTTGGCCATTCTTTAAAGCATTTTTAAAACTGCTATATATAGAGCTCTCAATAAACTCTTTTTCTGGATTTAACAATTTAATCCTTAAATCTATAGCCTCTTTTATAATTTTTTCTGCAAACTTGTTAACTTTTTCTTTTCTATTTACTTTATACGCTGAATAAAAACCTTCTTTAAAAGGATTTTTTGTAGTTCTTTGTTTTCTATAATCCAAGTTATTATTAACAATTTCCAAAAACTCTTCAATACATGCATCTTTATCCTTTTTGTGAGCTTGAAGTTTACCATTAGCAACAAATTGTTGAGCTAATTCTATAATCTGTTCTTTTGCATTTATTGTAACCTTATCTTTAGCTCCCATACCTAAAAGAGAAAACAAATTTTGCCCTCCTTTTACCGCAAATATTGGCAATAAGATACTAGCTAAACCTTGAAAACAAGCCTGTTTTAAGCATCTTTTCGAATTTGGACTATACTCAGTTTGATTATTTTTATATTTATCATAAACATCAGCACCAATATATAAAAGCGCTAGTGCCCAAGTTAAAGTCGCATATTTTCCAATCAAAGGACGTAAAGCTTCACCAACTTCATTAGTAAATGCTGCACCACGAAGAGGCCATCTCATTAAAGGATCTTTATATTCTCCAGAAACAGGATTTCTACTATTAATATCTGCATAAAAATGCACATTTCTGCTATTTATCGGCTTTATCATTAAATAAAATCTTTCTCATAAAATATATATATGAATATAAATCATAGCATATAATCTCAAAAAACGCAAGATTATTGAATTTCATTCTTTTTATTAAGTTTTGTAACAATTTATTCTTTTTGTGAAATTAGATAAATTTTATATACTTTATATAAATGTAAGATAAAAACAAGGGTTAAGAAAATGGCAAACACAGCAGCTTTATTAGGAAATTTATTATGTACAAATGCTGATATTAACTATTACACTCAGCAGTCAATTTACTGGAATTCAAAATATGAAGCTAACATGGCTAAGCTTGAAGAACAAGTAAAATATGAAGAAAAATGGTGTAATGCATTTGATTCAGCAATTGATAATACAAAAACATTAAAAGCTAATGGTGTTACAGTTCAAGAAGGTAACACTTGTGAAGATTTAGCTGATGCATACGCACACGCTAAAGTTAGAGAATATAATGAAGAGCTTTCATTAGAATTAGCAGATTTAGATATTGAATACGATACAATGAAAACAATGTATGATACTTTATTAACAGAAATGAGAGCAAAACAAGAATCAGAAAAATCAGTTACTCAACAAGCAGCTTCAGACACTGGCTTATTGAACGCTGGTTAATAAATAAAAAAGTCCTAACGATAAACTTTAGAAGCATTGCACATCAAAGAAGCTATCGTCATAGGACCGACACCTCCGGGAACTGGTGTTATGTACCCAACAGACGAAGATACGTAATCAAAGTCCACATCACCAGTAAGTTGACCATTAGAATCTTTAAATATTCCAACGTCAACTATAACAGAATTTTTCTTAACCATCTTACATCTTACAATTTTTTTACCTACCGCAGATATAACAATATCGGCGGTTTTTATTTTGTTTTCCAAATCTTTTGTATAAGAATGGCAACACGTTACTGTTGCATTTCTTTTTAAAAGCATTTGAGCCATAGGCTTGCCAACAATATTCGAGCGACCTATTACTATTACATCAGCTCCTTCAATTGGTATATTATAATAATCTAATAACATAATTATACCTTGTGGTGTCGCTGGATAATAATACGGCTCAAGTCCTATAACCATCCTACCAACATTCTCAGGATGAAAACCATCAACATCTTTTTGAGGAGATATTGCTGTTATCACATTATTTTTATTAATATGTTTAGGTAAAGGTAATTGAACAAGAATACCAGTAACATCATTACTTGCATTCAACTCTTCGATCTTAGATAATAATTCTTCTTCTGTAGTAGATTCTACCAATTCAATAATAGAAGTTTTAATCCCAACTTTTTCTGCCGCTATTTTTTTATTTTTTACATAAATTTTACTAGCAGAATTCTCACCAACCAAAATAACAGCTAAATGGGGTTTTTTCTCCAAAATTGAAACCTGTTTACTTAAATCTTCTAATATAGCTTGTGAAACTTTTTTCCCATCCAAAATCATTAACAATTCTCCTGAGGTAAATTTAATCTAAAATAAAAATTCTCAATAGCATCTACTACAATCCTAGAATCTCTAACAATAGATCCCTTCGCTAAATTTTCATCATAAGGTATTGAGCCCAAAATCTCCATTCCTGATTCTTTTGCCAAATTGTAGATTTCAGTCATATCAATATTATTCATTTTATTAATGACTATGCCAAGTTGTCCACCAGCAGCATATTTTGCAGAATACTCATTTATACGTTTTGCTAAATCAATAGATTCAACAGTAGGATTTGCAACAATAAGTGCCAAATCAATATTAGTATCTAATAATTGATTCAAGTATTTTAAATCAAATTCACAATCAAAAATTACAAAATCATATCTTTCAATTAATTTTTGCAATGCATCATTTAATTGTCCTGTTATTGGACATCTGCAATCTTTTGAACCAGAAAGCCAAGAAACGATAATATCAACATTATCCTCAATCTGAATAACAATGTCCTCTAATGCCCATTCTACATATTCTTGTTTCGTCATTTGTTGTGGAATCCCTGTTCTATATTCATGTTTTCCACTTCGTATACCATAAATTGTATTTCTAATATCAAAACCAAAAGTATGTCCAAGCTCACCAGACAAGTCATTATCAAACAATAAAATTGATTTATCTGGATATTTTTTCTTTAAAACTTCTAAAAAAGCTTTTGTTATTGTTGTTTTTCCACTTCCACTTTTTCCTGTAATAGCAATTGTTATTGTCAAAATTATATCCTCTTTTAATCCATATTAACATAAACAAAAACTTTGATAAAAAAATAACCGACCCAGACTCGAATCGGTTATTTTTATTAATACAAATAAATGTCAAACTACTTGATTTCAACAGTAGCGCCAGCTTCTTCAAGTTGTTTTTTGATAGCTTCAGCGTCTTCTTTTTTAACGCCTTCTTTAACAGCTTTTGGAGCACCGTCTACTAAATCTTTAGCTTCTTTTAAGCCTAAGCCAGTGATTGCTCTTACTTCTTTAAGAACAGCGATTTTGTTAGCACCAGCAGAAGTTAAGATTACGTTAACTTCAGAAGCTTCTTCAGCAGCAGCTTCAGCAGGAGCAGCAGCAACTGCAGCAACTGCAACAGGAGCAGCAGCAGATACGCCGAATTTTTCTTCCATAGCTTTTACTAATTCAGCAGCTTCTAATAATGTTAATTTTTCAATTGATTCTAAAATTGATTCTACACTCATGATTTTCTCCTTTTTATTATTTTATTTGTAGTTTTACTTTTGTTTTTATTTGAAGGTACTTTCAACTAATAAGTTCGACTTACCAGCCAATTACATTTACCCTCTATGCAGATTTTTGATCTCTAACAGCAGCAATTGCTCTAGTAAGAGAAGCCATAACTGCGCTAACAGATCCAGCGATACCTGTAGCAGGTGAGTTGATACATCCAAGCATTTTTGCGTAAATTTCTTCTTTTGAAGGAATTGTAGCGAGAGCTTTTGCTTCATCTGCTGAAAGAAGTTTTCCGTCCATAGCAGCTGCAATAATTTCACCTTTTTTAGTATCTTTAATAAATTTTGATAAAGCTTTAGCAGGTGCAACTTGATCACCGAAACCAAAAGCGATAGCGATTGGTCCTTTAAAAGTTTCAGTTAAAACTTCGTAAGGAGTATCCTTAACAGCAAGTTTTGCTAAAGTATTTTTAGTAACCATATAATCGCCATCTTCTTTTTGAAGAGCACGTCTAAGGTTAGTAATTTCCTCTACTGAATATCCTTTGTATTCGGTAACAATTGCAACTTGAGCCTTATCGATATTCTCTTTTATTTGAGAAACCTTGTCTTGTTTAAAAGCTTTTGTTGACATTTTTTGCTCCTTTATTTATATACATTACAATATGATTTCGACCAGCTTCATACTTTGTATTTACATACTAAAAAGATTTTGCAATCTTCTTCTAATCGCAAAATCTACACAATTCTAAACTATTTATATTTCTAGAACTCTATATTTCGTTTGAGCGAGGTAACCCTCATACCCAATCTCGGCTAGCTTTGTGTTTTAAATCCTAACATAAGGATACTAACTGTCTGCGATTAGGTCTTTATAATACCAAAAGCAAAAATTGCTGTCAAGCTTTATATTAAGATTTATTAAACCCAAAACAAAAGCCGCAATTTGCGGCTAAAGAAAAGGAAAAAGAAAAAAGGGGAAATATTTTTGAGAGATAAACTCTCAATCTCTCTATCTTACATCTAAGAGAAAATACCAAATGTTCTTTCAATATTTTCATCTTTTACTTTTTTTATAGAATCCATTTCTGTAGTTATAGAAGTTCTTTCTGTCTCTAATTTGCTTAAATCTGTATCAAATTTTGTATCCTTTCGATTCAAAATATCTAATTCATGTTCATATTCAGCTTCTGCTTTTTTTAACTCCTTATCATTTTGCATATTTTGTAAATAATTATTATTAGTACTTGTAGCAACACTTGTATCAGACCATTCTTTTTGAGATCCAGTATCATCCCATACTTGAATAGTTAACATACCTGATTCAACCATATTATTAAACCATTGATTGCCTTCCTCACCACTTTCATATTCTGGATCGACAGTTTGACAACCTCCAGCTTGATTAATTGCATTCCATAAGTTTATGTAGTAATTAAACTCACCAGCAATATCTGTCCACTCTTTATCGTCATAACATTCTGAATAATCTTTTGACTCATTTTTATCAAGATTCATTTGTTCAAAAATATGAGAGCTGTATTTTTTATATAAATAATCTCTAAAATTCTTTAAAGCTTCTTTTTTAGCTGTATCACCTTCAGCTTCATTAATTGCATTATATTTATCTACTAAATCTACATCATCAGAAGATTTAGCATTATAGACTTCTTGCTCACATTCAGTCATATATAAACTATTACCAGTACCGCCTTCTGAATAGAACCCGTAATCATCTTGAGCAGTACCAATACCGATTTCACAACCTTGCTCTGGAGAATCCCAGCCAAAACTAGCATCATATCCCATAATTGCATAGGCAAAGGCATATTTATCATTACCGTACTCTTGATAAGCATTTTTTACTTCTTCTGACACAATCATATTACCTGTTTGATTGTCTTTTAATGCATATTGTTTGACTCTATCCTTGTTATAAGTGCATAAAGTTGAATAATTTGCATCTACATAAGTTGTACCAACTCCACCATTCCAAAAAGCAACTTTTATCGAAGTTGCATCTAAAGCATCACAGTAATCCTGATACAACGCATCCTTTTGCGTTGCAAGGGCAATCTTCTGCGACATAATACTTTGTGCTTGTAACTCAACATCATGTAATCTCGCAGTCAGAGTCAGTAATCTAGCTTGTGATGCAGCCATTCCCATATCTGTTCTGTCCTTTTTTCGTTTTCCTTAATATTGTTTACGGCACTTTTAAGAAAAACTTTAGGTTTTCAGAATATTTTGTTACAAAAATTTACATAATTTTTAAATTTGGGACAGCATCTAACAATTTTTTTGTGTAATCTTCTTTAGGATACTTAAATAATGTATGCGTAAAATTTTCTTCTATCAAATTTCCATAACACATAATACCAACTCTATCAGCTAAGTATCTTATTACATTCATATCATGCGAAATAAAAAGTATCGTCAAATTACGTTTTTGGCGCAGTTCTTTTAATAAATTTATTATTTGTGCTTGTATACTAGCATCTAAAGCGCTTACAGGTTCATCTGCTATTAATAACTTTGGGTTTAAAACTAATGCTCTAGCAATAGCAATCCTTTGTCTTTGCCCACCAGAAAATTGATGAGGATATAAATCTAAACATGACTCTTGAAGCCCAACATCATTAAGTACATCTAAAACAACCTTAATTTTTTCTTTTTTTGAAAGTGTTGTATTTATATCAAGAGGCTCTAATAAAAGTTCACCTATTTTCATCTTTGGATTCAGACTTGAATATGGATTTTGAAAGACTAACTGTACATTTTGTGGATAAGCCTTTTTCTCAATTTTATCATGTAACAATATTGACTTACCTTCAAACAAAATATCACCAGATGTTGGTTTAACAAGCTTCACAATACTTTTAGCTAAAGTAGACTTTCCACAACCTGATTCTCCAGCTAAAGCATAAATTTCACCGTGGTTTAATTGCAAAGAAACATCTTTTACAGCTTTTACAACTGTATTAGCTGAGTCTTTAATAATCTTATATTCAATAGATAAGTTTTTAATTTCAAGTATAATAGTCATAAAACTATTTTATCATATTTTGTGCTAAAATCGAAATAGGAGGATTTGGTTATGTTTGAAAACTTTTTTCATAAATATATAAACATCAAAAATGTTATTTTCTTTGTTATTACAATACTGTTTTTGATTTTTATAACAAAAATAAAAGATATTGCAATATTATTTTTCGCATCATACGTCATAGCATGCTCACTAAATCCTCTAGTAGATAAATTATCAAAAAAACTTAAAAGAGGAGTCGCTTCAGCAATAGTACTTTTTTCAACAGTACTATTACTAAGTTTATTCTTTATACCAATTATTGCTATGTCAGGACATGAGATAAAATCTTTTGTAGCTCATATTCCGCAATACATTGATTATATTAAAGAATTTGTAACAACAACACCAATAATAAATAAATCACAATTAGCGAATATTGAACTGAGTGACCTCATAAGTTCTGCGACAGGACTTACTTCTAATTTTGTCAATAAATCAATTAACATAAGCGTAAATTTTGCATCAGCAATGGTTTATTTCTTGGCAGCTCTTATTATTATATATTATTTTATGGCTGATAAAGAAATTGTTAAAAAAACTTACATGAGCTTATTCCCAAGCGAAATGAAACAAAAAGCCGATGAAATAATAGAAACCATTTCACATAAAATAGGTGGCTATGTTATTGCTCAAGTAGCAACAATGACAAGCGTGGGAATAATTATGGCAATAGGACTAATGCTTATTAAAGTTGAATACGCTATATTATTAGGCTTAATCACAGCTGTTTTAGATATTATACCTGTTGTTGGTCCAGCACTTGCACTTATTATTTGTCTAATTACGGCTTACAAAGCTGGCCCTCTAACTTTAGCATTAATTTTTGTTGTTTTTGCAATTGCTCAGATTGCTGAAAACAATCTAGTAAGGCCATACATATTCGGTAAATTTTTAGATTTACATCCTTTGATTATTTATTTATTCTTATTTATAACAGCACAGCATTTAGGCGTAGTAGGTGTAATTTTTGCACCTGCAATAGCTGCAACCGTATGTGTATTAATAGAAGAACTTTATATTAAAAGTATTAATTAGAATATGAAAACATTGTTATACACACCAAAAATATCAAAAGATGGGTTTCACTTATGGATGGCATACCCCGCTTGTGAAGCATTTGCATTAGCATCTTTAGGTTACATGTGGCTATCAAAAATAGCAGAGGAAGAAGAAAACCTATCAATTGAACAAGTATACACTGATTCAGCTATGACACAAAACCGACCTGAAGCATTAGCTTTTTCAATGTCCTTTGATTTCGATTTTATGGGAGTTTTTGAAATTTTAGAAAAACAAAACATTCCTTTCTTAGCTAATAATAGAACTGAATATTCTCCTTTAATTTTTGCAGGAGGCCCAGTTATTACAACGAACCCAGAGCCCTATAAAAACATTTTTGATTTTATGATAATTGGTGATGGAGAATATATTTTTATAAAAGTTCTAGATATATTAAAAAAAAGATTGACAAAATCTGAGACATTACTTGAATTAGCTCAAATAGAAGGAGTTTACGTTCCAAATATAAACAAAAGAGTAATTAAAGTGACTGAAGTATTAAACAAAGTTATTTATACACCAATAATTAGCGAAAAAAGTTATTTTAAAGATACTTTTATTATTGAAGTAGCACGTGGATGTATGAATAGATGTGCTTTTTGCACAGCATCTTACTTAAATTTACCTTTTAGGTATTATGAATATAACAAAATTATAGATGCAATTGAACTTGGACTTAAACATACTAATAAAATAGCTCTTTTAGGTGCTCAAATTAGTGCTCATCCAGATTTTGAAAAAATAATGAAATATTTAAGAAAAAAAATTGAATCTGGAATGAATATTGAATTAGGGATTTCTTCATTGAGAACTGACGCAATAACTCCAGAGCTAATTAAAACTTTGGTTTTAGGCGGACAAAAAACATCTACGATTGCTATCGAAGCAGCTAGTGAAAGATTGAGAAAATTTATAAACAAAAATTTAAAAGAAGAACAAATTTTAAACGCAGTAAAGCTTTCTAGAGAGAATGGGCTTAAAGGTCTAAAAATTTATTCAATGATTGGTATTCCAACAGAAACACAAGATGATATTGACGAATTCATTAAGCTCGCAAAAAAAATTAAGTCTGAAAACAAGGGGTTTGAAATAACATTTTCGTTTTCAACATTTGTTCCAAAGCCTCAAACTCCGCTACAATGGGCTAAACGTGAAGACACAAAAAGTTTAGAAAAAAAACAAAAATATTTAGAAAAAGAATTAGCAAAACTTGGCATTAACTCCAAATTTTCTAGCGCAAAATGGGATTATTGGCAAACTTTATTATCTCGTGGTGATGATAGACTAACAGAATTTTTAATTGAAGTTTATCAAAACGGAGGAAAAATTGGTGCATATAAATCTGCATTAAAAAAATATGATATTGATACGGATAAATTTATTAATGGCTATAACTTGAACGACACATTGCCTTGGGATTTTATAGAAAACAATCCTAAAAAAGAATTTTTAATGAATGAATATAATCGCCTTTTAAAACGGATTAAGAGCTAAAGTTCTTCATGAGCTTTATTAACAACTTCAAGAACATCAAATTCGCAATCACAATCTTTTTGAGTAGAAAACCAAATTAAATACTCAATATTTCCCGCAGGTCCTTTGATAGACGAGTATGTTAGCCCTTTAATAGTATAACCAAGATTTTTAACACAATCTATTACATTATTAATAACATCAATATGAACCTTTTTATCTTTAACTACACCGCCTTTTTCAACTAAATCTTTTCCTGCTTCAAATTGAGGCTTAATTAAACAAATCATTTCATGAAAATCATTATTCATAAGAGTTTTTAAATTAGGCAAAATTTTCTCTAAAGAAATAAAAGATAAATCAGAAACAAGTAAATCTGCAATAGGCTCATTTTCGGAATATATATCTTCCAAAGAACAAGTTCTTAAATTCGTTTTTTCAATTGTTTTAACTTGACTAGAACTTCTGATTTTCCAATCAAGCTGACCATAACCAACATCTGCTGCATATACGAACTTAGCCCCATTTTGCAAAAGACAATCTGTAAAACCTCCTGTTGAAGCACCTGCATCTAAACAAATTCTATTATTTACAATGACATTAAAACTTTCTAGCGCTTTTTTTAATTTAAAACCTCCACGAGAAACAAATGGCATAGATTTTACTTGAAAATCATATTCTTTAGTCGGATCAATTTGATAACCAGCTTTAGTTATAATTTCAGTTCCAATTTTTACATTGCCGGCTAAAATCGCAGCGGAAGCTTTACTTTTGTTTTCAAAGTATCCAAGGTCAACTAAAATCTTATCCAATCTTTCTTTTTTTGCCATATTAAATCTTAAAAAACTCCTCTGCATTTGTTGTTGTGATATCTATAATTTCATCTAATGAAATATCTCTCAATCGTGAAATTTCCTCAGCAACATATCTAACATAAGCTGGCTTATTTTCTTTTCCACGATAAGGAACAGGAGTTAAATACGGAGCGTCAGTTTCTAAAACTAATTTATCAAGCGGAACTTCACGTGCAACATCTTTCATTTTAATAGCATTTTTAAACGTCACAACACCACCTAAAGCAATATACCAGCCTTGTTTTACGCATTCTCGCATAAATTCAACACTGCCAGAAAAACAATGAAACAAGACTTTTGAGCCCTTATTATACTCTTTTAAAATATCAAAACAATCTTTAGGAGCTTCTCTATCATGAACAACAATTGGAAGATTCAGTTTGTTTGCAAGATAAATTTGTTTTATAAAAACCTCTTTTTGTAAATCTACAAAAGATTTATCCCAATAATAATCTAATCCAATTTCACCAACTGCAACAACTTTTGGATTTTTAGCAAACTCTATCATTTTTTCTTCAATTTCTTGAGTATAAGTTTTAGCTTCACTAGGATAAATACCTATCATTGAATATATAATTGGATTTTCACTTAATTTGACAACTTTATCCATTGTCGATACCTCAACAGAAGGTACAATTACTTTACCGACTCCTGAAATATCTAATTCACTAAGCATATCTAAATGAGCATGTGTATCTATTAAATAATTTTTCATAAAATAAATTATAGCATGCTAATAACAAATAATATTATATTCACACTTACAATCTTTTTGTTTAGGTGTAAAATCTTCTAATTCAATTTTTTTCGTGATATTTTCAATTTTTTCTAGATACTCTTTAAGTAGCTCAGATGAAAGTTCAATCTCAACTTCTGTTTTATTTTTCAAATCCAAATAAACAAAAACCACATTATCAGTTTTAAAAAAAGCTCTAACAGAAAGTAAATAAATTATTGTTTGAAAATCATATTTTGCATTTTTCGGTGCTGAACCCGTTTTATAATCTAAAATATAATATTTATCTTCTTTTTTTACTAAAGCATCTAAACGCCCACCATAAAAATAATTCCCAATTTTTACCGATAAATTATACTCAGTATTAATAGTTTCAAATCCAAAATAATCAATTCCTTTCAAATATTCCCATATAGCTTTTTCTCGTTCGTTTAAAGCAAGCTCCATTTTATGAATATTCTCTTTCCTTAAATAATAAGAAGCTAAAGCGTGAATATTTTTACCTAATTCAAAAATTTCATCATTGATAGGCATAGATATATTTTTAACATACCTAAAATAAAACTTTTTAGGACAGTTTTCATACGTTTTTAGCATATTAGGTGAAAAGGACTGTAGCATCTTATTACTAACCTATTAAATATGTGTATTCTGGATGATTGTTCAATTTTTCTTCTATAGCCTCAAAAGTAAGTAAACCCTCTGTTGCTCCAAATTTAGAAACAACTGATGCAGAATTTACAGAACCATACATTAAAGCTTTACCTATATCAGTACCATTTCTATATAAAGCAGCACAGAAGGTTGAAGCAAAAGAATCTCCAGCTCCTAATGTTGAAATAACTTCTGATGGGAAAGTTGGACAAAAATAATAATTTTTACCTTCATAAGCATAAGCACCCTTACTTCCATCTGTTATTACAACAACTTGATAATCTTTTATTTTTAAAGCTTGAAGCATGCTTTTTATATCTCTATGAATCACATCTTGTGAAAACTTTTCAGTCTTTGTATCAGGCCTTACTTCTATACCTGTTGCCATTGAAGCTTCTTCTTTATTCATTACAACGACATGAGCCGAATCAAGTATTCCTCTTAAATGTTCAAAACCTTTTTTAATACTTGTTGTACCTGCATTAAAACAAATTTTTGTGTCATATTCTTCAGCAAAATCAACAATTTTTTCTAAGATTTTATTAGATTCACCATTCAAAGGAGCGATATATACTAAATCAGCCTCTTTTATTGCTTCAAAATTGATATCTTCTTCTCTTAAATTAGCATTTGCACCTCTATGAGCTAATACAGTTCTATCACCTTGAAAGCTCACTAATATTACAGAAAACCCCGTAGATTCATTTTCTTTTTGTATGATACTACCTAGCTTTACTTTCTGATCCTTAAAAAAATGAAGGATTCCATCAGCATAAAAATCTTTTCCGATTTTAAATATAGCAGAAGTGTCAAAGCCTAAATTCCCAAAGTTGCAAGCTGTATTTACCCCACCTCCACCAACATTAGAAGCAAAAGTTGAAATATCAATTTTTGAGCCATAAGGATAACTCATAAAATTAGAATTTTTATCTTTGGTACATACAGATACAATGTTTGCTTCATCACATTCAACAAAAACATCCATTGTTGCACTTCCTATGGTTATAACTTTTATCATATCAAACTCCTCTCTATCCTTGTTATTATTGTATTACAAATATAACATTAATTTAATTTGTAAACAATTGTAAAAATATTAACTTGACATGCTGTACTTTTTATACAGTTCATCTATAATGAATGTATACAAGGATATGTGATTAATATATAAATTTTAATTTCCCAATCGGGTTGAGATTATATATTTTTCGAGAGTTTATTAAAAAGATTAAGGGATTATGTTTGCAGTACTCATCTGCAAGGAAGGATTGAGAGAAGAAGATGGCTCTTACAATTAACACAAACATTTCGTCGCTAATTGCACAAAGAAACCTACAAGGTGCAACTAATTCGCTAAACAGGTCAATTGAAAGAATGACAACAGGTTTTAAGATCAACCACGCAGCAGACAATGCAGCTGGCTATTCAATATCAAATATGTGGGTAACTCAATTGGGTTCATTAGATATAGCTATGGATAATGCTGCTACTGGTAGTGATATGCTAACTACAGCGGAAGAAACTTATGGACTTTTAACAGGTCATCTTCAACGTGTTAGAGATTTGACAGAACAAGCTGCTAACGGCACTTATGGTTCTCAATCATTAAAAGCAATCCAAGCAGAAATCGTTGCAAGATTACAAGAAGTAGACCGTATTGCGGCAAACGCAGAATTTAATGGTATTAAGTTAATGGCATATACTGGTCCAAATGACAAAAGTGGTATTAAATCAGATGGTGTAAACTTACAAGTTGGTTTGTACGCAGATGCCAATAGTACTATCAATTTAAGTACCGATTTATTTAAAAATGCTAGTATTAGTGGTATATTTGGTAGCATGACACAAGCAACAACTCCAGGTGCTACTACGGAATTTACAACATTAATGTCTGGCGCAGGTTGTACTGTAACGAATTTAGGTTCAGCGACAGCTTCTGATAAAGAAGCCGCATTGAATGGTTTTGCTGCAGCTTGTTGTGGTATGAAATATAATGCTGGAACTCTTACTCTTACAAACACAAGCGCCAAAGAAATGTTAGCATATTTAGATGCAGGTATAAATGAGCTTTCAGGTAGAGTAACTAAAATTGGTGCTGCGCAAAACAGAGTTGAATCAGCTATAACAGCTCTTGATGTTCAATCACAGAATATAACATCATCATTATCTACACTTAGAGATACTGATATTGCACAAGAGTCGTCAAATTATATCCAAGCTCAGATTTTACAACAAGCATCTGCAACATTGCTTTCTACAGCTAATCAGTTGCCAAGTATTGCTTTGAACTTGATATAGAGTATAAATATTTGCTTGGTATATAGCCGAGTGAAAATAGAAAAATTAATTTGTTGTTGATTGGGATATGTACTTATATGTGGGATTGGACTTGTTCAATCCCTTTTTATTAAACTTATTTATAAAAAGTATATATAATATAAAAAAAGTTCTTGACAATAAATCTTGATATCATATTATATAAGAGTGAGCTGATGGGGCGTCGCCAAGTGGTAAGGCACCTGGTTTTGGTCCAGGCATTTCAGAGGTTCGAATCCTTTCGCCCCAGCCAATTAAAAGATCTACAGATGTAGGTCTTTTTTTATGTTGTTTCAAGACAGATGATTTATTGTATTTTATTGTCCGTTTTGCTCGGTAGTCTTTTTTGTCATTGCGAGGGCGAAAGCAAGAAGCAATCCAGCTCTTGCCGATTTTAATTGGTCGGAAGTTTAGAATTTTAAACTGGACGAAAACGGTCTTTTAATGGACTCAAAATTCCATATCAACCCACCTTACTCCTCCCCATCCAGGGAGGGATAAAGGTGGGGTGATATGGATTTCAGTGAGCTTCTCGCTACTAAATACTCTAGATAACAAAAAAAGAGGTCTTATGACCTCTTTTTTTGTTATTTGGGCTTAAAGAGACTGTCTTGCTCGTTCGCGTTTAACGGCAATTCCGCATTTTGCTTCTTGGGCTTTGCCCAATTGCAAAAACTGCTCCAGCCTCTGCTCACAGGTCGCTCGAACTCTAGCAAGGCGTCGCCTTGCTAAGTTCTCGTCTCTTTTTCAAACCTAAAACATAAAAAAAGAACTAGGTTAAAACCTAGTTCTTTCTTTAAATTTGGGAAAGAGTAGTCGAAACTCGAACAGAGTTTGAGCTGGTTTTTGAATTCTTGATAACATTGATTGAAGCCGATAATAGTTTTTCTCGTCTTAAATGACACTTGTTGAACACTACTTACAAACTAGCAAAATTTATTTTCACGTGTTTTAAAATAAAAAAGGAGACAAGTAATGCGAGTAGACTTAAACTTATACACTCAAAATAAAGTAAATACGACAAATTTTAAGCATAAAATGCCAACTTTTATAGTAGATGACGGTCATAGGATTTTAACTAACGACGAGTACCCTATATATATATTTAAAATTATAAACGGAATAAAAAATTCAAAAGGCTTTAAAATGTTTTTTGATAAATTTAACGTACAAAAAATAACCCTATGGGATTTTTCTTCTAATGCAATACCTGAATTTTTTACGAGTGTACGTATTCATCAACCTCGCTTAAGAATAACTGATAGTACTAGGAAGAAAAGCATGTATGAAAAGCTTGTCGACTATTTAATCAGTGATTCAAATATTAATTATGGAGAAAAAGATGATTTTTCATTGTTATTCCATAGATATGATGATGATTTGGAAAAAAAAGTTCAAAATACATCATATTATGAACTAAAAAAAGCCCTTAAATTAAAGCAGAAAGAAATAGATAAAGATAATCGCAATGAAGCTTTAAAAAAGAAGTTATCTAAAGAATTAAAATCAGATCAAATTATATAAAATTATTTTAAAATATGAAAGCAAGTAGGATGCAATTATTTACACCTTATTTTATGGCATGAAGAGACTCATATATTTTTAGCTCGTATCGATTTGGGTAAAACCCAACAAAATACAAAGACAAGTTGAATAAAAACCGTTAGAACAATGTATTAAAATTAAACCAGACCGATTAGAAGTCGGTCTGGTTTAGTTAAACTGGGCATGAAGAGACTCGTCTTGGATTTGCTCCACGCTCACAGAGTTTCGCCTAAGGGGCTATGCCCCAGTGGGCTCAATCTGTTCGCTATCCGGACTAGCACTTCGTGCGTCGTCCGTCCGCAAATCCGCCGTATTTTGACACTCAGTTTGAGAAGAAAGAACAGTGAGTTTGACAAATTCTCTTCTATAGGAAATCATAAGCTACCAATATATAAAAGGAACTCCTATATTACTTCTAAAACGACTTTGATTTTTAACATCAGAAATGGAACCTTCTCTTAATATATCAACAGTTTTTTCATAGTGTGGTTTTTCCTTAAGAGATTCATAGATAATAAATTTATCAGAATATATAAAATCAGGGTCATTTTTACCAATTCTTTGTAAATTATTTTTGAGTTTGCTTACAGTTCTTACTGTAATAAATTTGTCTTCAATGAAATCCATAATTGTTCTAACAGTTGTGATAGTCTTAGGTAAGGCTTTTGTTAGAGTATCCGTTGATTTATCTTTAATTGTCACATAATCTTTGTTCATATGAACAAATTCTTGCATTTTAAGTTTTCGATTATCATCCATTATTCTAGTACTAGATAATGAACTTTTAATACCTAAATAACCAGAGCGATCCATCGGTATGAAATTAAATTCACCACGAAAAAGGTTATTTTTATCATAGAGGTTAAATGAACGCCCCGTTGTAGTTTTAGTTTTTTCAAATCGTGATATGTTGGATGCAACAAATTGCTTAATTTGATTAACTTTCATAACATTTCCCTTTTTTAATAAGTATATCACAAAATATATCATAAAAATTTAAAATTCCCAAATTGGACTTTTTACGGACTTAGCTCAAATTTGAATAAGCTAAGGACATTCTCCCCCAGTGGGGGGAGTTAGAGGGGGA
>JAFUMP010000043.1 GCA_017482685.1 bacterium
GAACGGCTGAACGAAGTGAAGACGTAGGAAACCTGCGTTTTTTCTTTTTCTTTGTGAAGTTTTCTTTTTCTTTTGATCGCAATAAAAGAAAAAGAAAACTTCAATATAAAAGCTTTTAATAAACATTAATAGATTCTGAATCAAGTTCAGAATGATTTTTAAAAAATACCAATAATAAATATTATGTATATTTTCCCTTCACCAAATTTCTTATTAAATAATACTTTAATTTGTGCTAATATCTCTATTATGGAAATTTTAAAAGAAGAAATTACTAATATAAAAAAAGAGCTTGAAAAAGACTTTATTGACCCTATTGAAAAAGGTGTTTTAAAACATTTTGTCTTGAATGGTTCTAAATTTATTCGTTCAAGATTCGCATTATTATATTTAAAAACTCAAAATATTGAAATAAATGATGATATCAATAAAATTTTAGCGGTAGGTGAAATTATTCATAATGCATCTTTACTTCATGATGATGTTATAGATAATGCATATTTACGTAGAAATGAAATAACACTTGCAAAAAGATTCTCTCCAAAACTTTCAATATTAGCGGGTGACTATTTGCTAGGTTTTGGCATGAGTAAACTTATTAGTATAAAGAATTTTGAGATTTTAGTGCTGTTTAAAAACTGTACTGTTCAGATGGCTAACGCTGAGATAAAACAATTGTTTTTAAGAGATAAAATGCCGACAGTTTCAGAATATATTGATATATGTAAAGGCAAAACAGCATCTCTTTTTGCAACAATTCTAGAAAGTTCGGCAATTATTTCGGATATTAATACGGAGAACGCAAGAAAGTTTGGAGAATTTTTTGGAATTTGTTTTCAAATAAATAATGATATGGAAAAAAAATCAGCAGATTTAGATAAAAATAACGGAATCTATACTGCTAAAGATGTTTTAGGGATTGAAAAAACAACCTCTTTATTAGATAATTACAAAAAAGAGATGAGTATAATATTAAAGGAAATTCCTAAGAATATTTATAAAGAAGAATTAGAGGATTTAATTAATAAATTATGATTACAAAAGAACAATTCAAAGCAAATTTAAAGGAACTTGTCGATACTATTGTATTTGTTGTTATTGCAGTTATTGTTATTAGGTTTTTTATAGCTGAACTACGTTGGATTCCATCGGGATCAATGCGTCCAACTCTTTTAGAGGGAGATAGAATTGTTGTTGAAAAATTGACAAAGTTCCCAAGTATTCAGAAAAATCATAATTTTGAATGTGATCCAAAACGAGGGGATGTTATGATATTTTATCCTCCTTTTGTTAATTTAAAAACAGATGCTTGGTCTGTATTTAGCCGTTTAACAGGCTTTTTCTGCAAGGATATTGCATATATAAAACGTGTGATTGGACTTCCTGGTGAGAAGTTTGAAATAAAAAGAGCTTCTAATGGGGCGTACCATGTGTACATAAATGACAAGAGACTAGATGAAGAATATATTATGAGCGAATATGATTATCATGTTTGTAAGGATAATATGTATTGTGGTCCATTTATTATACCAGAAGACAATTATTTTATGATGGGTGATAATAGAGGGAATTCTCAAGATAGCCGTTTTTGGGGAACTTTACCTAAAGATAGGTTTATAGGTCGTGCTGTTTTTAAGTTTTGGCCAATAAAAAGGGTTGGAGTTATTGAATAATAAGAGAATATGTTGCATTATAAAAATCTTTGTTTTACAATAAGTTTGTACATAAAATGCTTATAAAGGTGGTGAATATACGATGGCAGAAGTTAAAGTAGGCGAAAACGAAAGTATCGAAAGCGCTTTACGTAGATTCAAAAAGAAAATCCAAAAAGCTGGCATTCTTTCTGAAGTAAAAAAACGTGAGAGATACGAAAAGCCTAGCGTAAAGAGAAAACGCAAATCAGAAGCAGCTCGTAAACGCAAAGTATAAAATAAAGACCTGATTCAAAGTAGAATCAGGTCTTTTTGTAGATATAAACTTTTTAATTTACAAAATTGCTATAACTTTTTTTTTATAATATAATGTTTCTTAGTTGAGAGGTGGAGATGGATTTTTTTAGAAAAAATAAAAAAGTTATTGTGGGAGTTATAGCTGTATCTTTTATTCTTTGGACTATAGGTATGGGGCTATTGTTAATACTTCCTAGTTTAGGGGGATAAGATTTGAGCTTAAAAAAAATATTAAATGTTTTAATATTTTTATCCATATTTCTAGGTACATTAGGGTGCTTAGATGTTTTAGCGAGCAATGATTTAGAAGCTCAAAAGAAAGCTACAAGGGAAAAAATCAACAGATTAAAATGGCTGGAAAGTCTTGAGACTAATAAGCTATATAAAAACCAACAAAAATTGGAAACAGCAACTTCTAACTTAACGAGTTCAAAAGCGCAAATTATAAGTGCTCAGAAAGATTTGGCTCAAATGGAGGCTAAACTTGAAAGAGCGTCTTATGAGTATAATTCTTTAAATTATGTACTTGCTAATCATGTGAGAAAAGTATATAAAACTCAAAGAAAAGCTTTTTTTGAAATTCTTTTAAATTCTGAAGATATAAATATGCTTGTTGATAGGCTTTATTATCAAAGAATTATTTTGAAAGAAGATTATGGTAAGATGGCTAATGCAAGAGCAAAAGCTAAAGAAATTCGCTCCATGCGTGATAACATAATAGCGAGAAAACGTAGCCTAGAGCGTTCCGTTGCTTCCATAAATTCTCAGCAAATTTATATAAAACAAGCTATTAAAAAGAATGAAGATATGATAGATAAGCTTAAAAATGACAGGGTAGCTTATCAAAAGGCTGAGCGAGAGTTGGCTAAGCAATCTGCAAGCATTGGGTCTTATATTAATAAAACGGCAAAAGATTCTAATGTTCAGGTGGCATCTGGGTTTATTAAACCAATTCAAGGAAGTATAACTTCTCCTTTTGGTTGGAGAACGCACCCAATTTTTAACAGTCGTTCTTTCCATTCAGGAATTGATATAGGTGGCCCAAATTATGGGAATATTAGGGCTTCTAATTCTGGTAAAGTAATTTATTCTGGATGGTATGGAGGATATGGAAAAGTTGTCATTATTGAGCATGGTATGGTTAATGGAAAACCGATTACGACATTATATGCTCACATGAGTTCAATTTTAGTTTCAAATGGCCAAAGGGTAGAAAAAGGTCAAGTTATTGGGAAAGAGGGTACAACTGGTTATAGTACTGGACCACATTGTCATTTTGAGGTACGTGTAAATGGTCAGCCGAATAATCCGTTAAATTATATATAGGAAGAGTGTTTTGAAAAGAAAGTTATCAATATTTTTTATAGCGTCAATATTATTAACATGTTCTGCAAAAGCAGAGTTTGGGTTTGATACACCTGCTGATTATACAGGGGAAGCTTTTTTTGCATCACCTTCATTAGAACAACCTAATGGTGTGGGTTTTGGCTCTGATTCAAGAGAAAATAGAGGTACTTCTCATACGACTCCTCCTATAAAGCAGTTACGTTTAAAATTACAAGAAATGGAGAGAGCAAAAGAACAGCAATATTATGAGTTAGCTCCTACAGCAGATGATGTTTATTCTGGTGAAATTGAGACCTCTGAATATGCTTCAAAAGAAATTGAAGATAACTTTGAAGAAATGAATCCTGATGGTTTTGAAGCTGATGGGGAATTTATTGAAGAGTCTGCAAAACCTAAAAAAAGGTTTTTTAAGAAAAAGAAAAAAGAAAAATTATCTTCTGATGATACTGAAAGCATAGTACTAGATTGTGAGAAGGTAAATTATGATACTGATAATTATTTAGTTTATGCTACAGGTAATGTTAATGTTGAGTTTGTAAAGCAAAAAATAAATGTTAAAGCGGATATTATAACTTTTGATCGTATGAATAATACAATTAAAGCAGAAGGTAATGTAAAAATTATTAAGAATGATAAAGTAGTTACCGGTGATTACATTTTCGTGGATATGAATGAAGAAAATGCATTGATTGAAAACCCTTTAACAAAATCTGGTAATATAGAAATTCGTTCACAAAAAGGCTACGTTTATGGGGATAAAATAGTTCAAGAAAAGGGAACTATGGAAGTTAAGGAATCTTTTCCTATTAATTTTCATTCAGGTAACCGTGGCCCACAAATGAGAAGAATGATGGTTCCTAAAAATGAAACCTTGTCTGATGATATGGAAAAAGGTATTATTACATTCCAAGCTAAAGATATTAAAATAACTCAAAAAGGTGAACATGAAATTGTTGCTTTAACAAAGCCTAGATTTTATAAGGGAGATAAATTAATCTTTAAAACTCCTTCAGTAAAAATTTATACAAATAAAAACCATGATTATTTTGAGACAGATCATTGGGAAATAGGTTCAATTAGAGGTTTGGGTTTATATGTTGGGCCAGGATTTGTAACTGAATTACCAAAAGGTTCTGTATTCAAGCTTATGCCAATGTTAAATTATAAAAGTGGTTTAGGTGCTGGTGCTGTTGGTAGATTCTATAGTGGTACAAATTCAACAACATTAGCCTATGGTACATCTACTGGAAAATTTCTTGCATATGGTAGACAAGAGCTTGATGATAATTTGTTTTTACAATATGCAACAAATAGTTATATGAATGAATGGTTTTTAGGTAGACGCAGACCTAAGTATGGGGTATCTTTAGTTTACGAAAAATCTTATGGCGCGAATGGATTTTTAATAAAAGATAAGCGCTCAGGTTTTAAACATCGTATTGAAGGTGGTTATTATCACGACTTAGATTTTGATAGGAAATATGAAAATATTAACGGTTCTGATATTGGTACAACTCGTTTTAGATACATGGCTGAAGCTCGCCAAAATTTCTTTGAACATGTTGACAGACAAAATTTGAAGGCTTTAAGGTTTGATTTAGTATCTCAATTATCATCTGCAATTTATGGTACAGGAGATACGCAAGTTATAGGTAGATTAGGCCCAGCTTTGCATGTTCAATACAAACGATGGATGCAAGACATTGGATACTATTTTTCTGTGTATGATGACAATACACCAATTCCTGTGTATGATGCATATAGATATGGTAAGCAATCGATATATTTAAGAGAATACTTTAGAGTTTGTAGATGGCTTACATTATCTTGGTTCGGAACAATGAATCTTACTGGTGATGCACCTAATGATAAAACATTCCAAGAAAATGGATTTTATGTATCTTTAGGCCCTGACGATTTAAAATTCAATGTGGGTTATGATTTTATTCGTGAAACCTTGCGTTGTACAGTTGAGGTTATGATGGATGCTAAAGGTACAAAAGTCGAGTATGATAGATTTGAGTTAACACAAGATAATAAGCCTAAAAAAGAGAAAAAGACAGTAGCTAAAAAGGAAAATCCAAATTTAGCACCAGTGCAACCAAAGGTTTTACAAAGAGCTGTTGTAGAAGATATTAAGGTACATGAAGATGTTTTGTAATCTAAGAAAAAAAATTGAAAAAAAGATTATAGATTATGGAAAATTTTGCGGGGTTAAAAATTTTTCTCCAGGGTATTCAGGAAATATTTCTGCTAGGTATAATAAAGGTTTGCTCATAACAGCTTCTGGCTCCTCAAATGGTTATTTGAAACCAAATCAAATTGTCTATACCGATTTTGAGGGTGTATCTTTTGATAATGGTCGCAAACCTTCGAGTGAAAAATTTTTACATATAGAAATTTATAAACAAAGACCTGATATTAATTATATTATTCACGTTCATGCTCCATATTTAAGTGCTTTTGCATCTGCGGGTAAGGATTTGACTGCACCAATAATGGCAGAAAATGTTTTTTATTTTGGTGGGATTCCTTTAGCAGAATACGCTTTACCATCTACTAAAGAGTTAGTTGATAATACAATTAAGTTTTTTGATAAATATGATGCTGTATTAATGGCAAATCATGGGTTTATAGTTGGTGCTAAAACTATTGAAGATGCTTATTTAAAACTAGAGCTTGCGGAATCTTATGCTCAAGTTGTTCTTAATACTGAAATCTTGGGTGGAGCAAAATATTTAACGGCTGAAGAAGAACAAAAGATTTTAGATTTAAGGAATAAGCTTTAAATTTAAATTGTAATATTTTTTAATAAGGAGTATTTAAAAATAATCTTTTTTGATAAAATATTCAAGAGAGGCTCTTAATTATGGATAATAAAAAACTTTATGTATCGTTAGCAATATTAACAACGCTTTCAATGATGTCTTTGCCTGTGGAGGCTAAAATGACAAAGGAAGCTCATGCGCTGTATCAACAAGCTTGTAGTTATGAGTATAAAAGTGATTATGTGAATGCAATTAAAATAATACAACAAGCTTTAGAGATTAATGGTGAAGATGCAATGCTTTATACAAAGATTGCAGGACTATATTCTGATATTGGTAATTATCAAGAATCATTATCAGCATATAAAAAAGCTGTTAAATTGCGCCCTAATGATGCTTTTATTTATATTAGTATGGGAAATATTTTGCAGACACTTGGGGATTATGAAAATGCTTATAATTCTTTTAAGCACGCTCAAACAATTTATCCGGAATATAAATATAATTATTTAAATTTAGCTAATGTAGAGTATTTTAGAAAAAATTATAAAAGTGCAATAGAGGATTATAATGCATTTTTGAGTGCATATCCTGATCACATGGAAGCGAGTGAAAATTTAGCGAATGTTTATATTATTTCAAAACAACCAGAAAAAGCTTGTGAAATTTATGCGAATATTTATAAAAAATATCCGTCTGCGTTTACTGATTTTGAAAAATATGGTGTAGCGCTTTTTGATACAAAACAATATCAAGCTTCTATTGAAATGTTAGAAAGAGCTTTAGAAGATAATGAAGAAAGTGAAGTTGTTAACGCAAAATTAGCTTTAGCTTATCAGAATTTAGATAATAATGAAAAAGCTCTAAAATATTTTAAACGAACTTTTTTGATTAATCCTGATTTAGTAGCTTTACGTTTTGATTATGGTAATTTACTTGGAAATATGAATAAAAACGAAGAAGCTATTGAGCAGTATAAAAAATATATTTCAGCATTCCCTGATGATGCGAATGTATACAGAAATTTAGGGTTTGTATATAAAAAGATGGGGAATAATGATTTAGCATTATTTAATTTTGAAAAATCTTATTCCAAAGACGCTTCTAGTTTAGAAACAAAAAAAGAGCTTGCGTATTGTTATCATACAAAAAAAGATTATATTAATGCTCTAAAATTTTATGATTTAGCGTTGAAATCTGATAGTGATAATGATGAGCTTTTGGCAAATAAAGCTTTGATATTGCATGCCATGAATAATTATGTCACTGCAATTGAACTTTATAAAGAGCTTTTAACAAAACAACCAAATGAAAGAATTGAAAAAAATCTTGTTGCAGCATCAATTGCTTATGGGTATAGCTTGTATGATAAAGAAGATTATGGACAAGCAATTTTGTATTTTGAAGATGCTATTGACTTGAATAATAAAGAAGCTTCTGCTTATTTTGGTTGCGCTAGGGCAAATGCAAAATTAGGATGTATTGAAGAAGCATTAGTTGCTTATGAAAAAGCTGCAATGCTTTCACCTGGAAACCTTGAATATGTAAATGAATTAAATAATTATAGAGAAGAACACAGCAAGGAAAATGAAGAAGTTCAGAAATCGCAAGTGAGTGAAGAGCCATCTTTGAATCTTGTAACTCCAGTTTTATCAACAGAAAATAATGAGAAAGAAAATAACTTGCCTAGTTTTGAATCTCTTGTAGAACAGGGTGATTTGTCGTATAAAAATCAAAAATATGACGAGGCTTTAGATTATTATACAAAAGCTGTAGTGTTTAATCCTTCTGATAAAATCGTAATGTTAAAAATAGCTAATATCTATAAATTAAAAGGTAATAATGCTAAGGCGATAAGTTTTTATGACAAAATAATTTTAATTGATGAAAATAGCACTGATGCATATTTTAATAAAGGTTTGGTTTTTGCTAATCAGAAAAAATATGACGATGCTATCGCTTGTTTTGAAAAAGTAATAGAACTTTCACCTGAATATCCTTATGCTTATTATTCATTGGGAATGTCTTATGAATTAAAAAATATGCCAGAAAAAGCAATTGAATATTATCATTGTATCAAGGTATTGAATCTGATGAAAAAATGATAAGTGCTGTTAAACAAAGAATTAAACAATTAGAAACAGGCATGGAAGATTAATGAAAAAGTTTGTTGTTTTTTTCTTTTTATTAGCTATTGTTTTTTGCTCTGGATGTAAATATAAGCGCGGTATTATTCTATTTAATACTCAGCCAATAACTAAGGAAAATGTTTTGTATAATTCAAGAACATTTGCGATTGGTCAGCCTGTATATTATCTTTTTATAGCGCCTAAAAAGATGAAAAATGAATATATTCGTGTACAGATTTTTAAAATGACGGATAAAGCTCCTTGGGGAGGAAACGAAGTATTGAGAACAAAAGATTTTCGTTTAATGAAGGATGAAAGATACTATCATTCAGATTATTTTGTTCTTCATGAAAAAGGACGATATGTAATGCAAGTTTTTTCAATGGATGATCTTCAACGCCCATTATCTATAGGGGACTTTTACGTTAAGTAAACTTATTGTATAATAAATGCATCCCAAGTAACAAATGAGGTTAATGAGTATGAGCGAGATTTGTAAGAATTGGACACAATGGTTGAAGCAAAATCGTTTTGCTGGACAAACTCCAGAGATGATTGAACAAACAACTAAATGGTTGGAAGCGGTTAGAGATGTAATTTTGGTTTATGCAGAAATTATGCAACATGAAACCGTTATTGATATCGGGTGTGGAACAGGCTTATTAGCTTTTAAAGCTCTTGAAATGCAAGATTGTAAAGGAAAAGTTATATTTTCTGATAAGTTTCAAGATTGTTTAGATGATTGTAAGAAAATTCTTGATGAATCAGGAGTTACTGAAGGCTATGAAATGTTACTTTCACCTTGTGAACATATTGCACTTCCTGAAAGTTCTGTTCACAAGGCTCTTATGCGTTCGGTTTTAGTTCATATTGTGCATAAACAGCCAGCTATTAGTGAAATCTATAGAATACTTAAACCTGGTGGAAAGTTCTGTGCATTTGAGCCTGTAATTCGCTCTAATACTAGATATTGGGAGATTCTTGACCCAATGTATATTGAAAAATACGGAGATTTTAAACGTGTTGAAAACGAAATGATGGAAAATGAATTAGATTCGCTTTGTAATTTTGATGAAAATACTTTAAGAATGAATCTTGAGATTGCAGGTTTTTCGATTCCTGAGGTTAAAGTTCAGGAAGTTGCTTCTAGATATGTTGTTCAAGCTGGCATGGTTCCGGAATGGTTTAATAATCCACCATCTCCTGGGCAGCCTTCAACAAAAGAAAGGTATTTAAAATACTTTGATGAAGCTACGGTCAATAAATACATGCAAGATGTTCAAAATTATTTAACAGGTAGAGAGATTAGTTTAAGATCAAACGCAGTATTTATTAATGCAACTAAATAGCTTGTTATATATATTTGAGTAAGCCTAGAATTTTATTTCTTAGTTGCCCACTTTGTCCTTTTGTTAAACCTGGCATTTTTTCTTTAAAACCTTTAAAAAGGTTGTTGAGATTGAGTTTAGTCCAAGGCTGTTGACCAGTTTTAGAACAAGAAGATGTAAAATCTATAAATTCAGGTGTTTTCCTTAATTTATCAATATCAGTAAAAGAAAGAGACGAGCTTTCATAGGCAATCAATTCCCAAGGACTTTTTTTATTTGCTCTATAAAGAATTTTTCTATACTCGTCAGGAAGTCTAACCTCTGAAGTTGTATTTGTTTTAGCAAGGAATTGACTTCCATCTGCAAGAGTATAATATTGTTTAACGCGATTACCACTTGTTAATACAGTTTCACTTCCCTGTAATGTATGGTTAGTTCCAATTGGTATATTACCACCCTGTCCCCAGTTGTAACGATATTCGCCATTGAGATATTGAGTTTCAGTAATATTAACATCTCTAGTAGATGTTGGTGGTTTTTTTATTGAAAAGTCTCCATTGTAGGTTTTGTTAAGATCAATCTCAAAGTCTAGTCCCATATTAAAATCTCCCCTAATTTTATACTTTAGTTCTTTCCCTAGTTATAAAAAGTTTTTATGAAAAATAATATTGCTTATTTTCTTTTTCTTTGTTACAAATTTTTACATTTTATCTATTAGTAATGTTATTTGTTGATATAATAGAATCAGTAATGAGAGGGATTATATGACAAATAAACAGACAGCAATTATAATACCAGCACGATATGGCTCATCAAGGCTTGAAGGTAAACCGCTTTTGAAAGCTTGTAACAAACCGATTATTCAATGGGTTTGGGAAAAGGCTAAAACAGTTCCGCACGTTGATAGAGTTATTATTGCAACTGATGATGATAGAATTTTTAACGCTTGTAAAGAATTTGGTGCTGAAGTTGAAATGACTTCTACTGAACACAAATCGGGTAGTGACAGAATTGCTGAAGTTGCAAAACGTCATCCTGAAATAGGATATATTATTAATCTTCAAGGAGATGAGCCTTTAATTGAGCAAGCTAATATTGAGCTTGTAATTAATGGTGTCCTTTTTGATGAAAAAGCTGATATTTCAACTCTAGTAAGGGAGATTAAAGATGTTGAAGAAGCTGAAAACCCAAATCTTGTAAAATGTGTGTTTGATGTAAATAATTATGCAATGTATTTTTCACGTTCTAAAATACCGTACGAACGTAATGAAGGCAAATCTAAGTTTTATGGCCATTTAGGAATTTATGGATTCAAACGAGAAGCTTTATTCAAAATGACAGAACTACCACAAGCATCCTATGAAATGGCTGAAAGCTTAGAGCAATTAAGAGCACTTCAAAATGGCATGAAAATAAAAGTCGGTATAGTGGAAAATGTTCCTGTCGGAATTGATACTATAGAAGATTTTGAAAAATTCAAAGCAATGGTCGAGGGGTAAAGGGGTAAATATATTTTGAACCTAAAAACGCAAATTACAAAATTACATTATGATAAAGAAGCAAAAGGTTTATTGTTCAACCTCCTAAAATTTTGCTCTGTTTTTTATGGTATTGGCTCTAGTGCTAAAAACTTTTTATACGATAAAGGCATAATTAAACCTAAAAAAGTTGATGCTTTTGTAATTTCTGTCGGTAATTTTACAACTGGTGGAGTCGGTAAAACCCCTGTAGTAGCAGAACTTGCTCGTTATTTTGTTGAAAAAGGCGAACGTGTTGCAATAGTTTCACGTGGCTATGGTGGTAAATTAGATAATAAGAAAGTTAATGTAATTTCGGACGGAATTAACTTATATCACAAAGCTGATATGGCAGGTGATGAGCCATATTGGTTAGCAGTTAATCTTAATATGTGCGCAGTGCTTACTTGTTCAAACAGATACAAAGCTTGTCAGTACGCAATTAGAGAGCTCGGTGTAACAAAAATTATTCTAGATGATGGATTCCAACATAGAAAACTTCATAGAGATTTAAATATTGTACTTGCTGATTCGGAAAAACTATTTGGAAATGAAAATCTACTACCAGCAGGACCTTTGAGAGAAAAACCGGATTTTAATAGGGTGGATAAATTTATTCTGATTAGTAAAAATACCGATCATTCTAAAGCTGAAAAATTAGCTAGAATTTTTACTAAAAAGCAAGGTGTAGAAACTTTTGTTGGTAAAGTAGAGCCTGATTATGTTTATAATATTATTTCAGGCGAACATCTTGAAAACGGTTGTGAAATCACAGCTTTATCTGCTATTGGACAGCCAGAACAATTTTATGCTTTTTTAGAAAATGATTATAAAATAAAAGAAAAAATAACTTTTGATGATCATCATCAATATGTTTTATCAGATATTGAGAATATTGAAGGCAATATAATTACGACTGAAAAAGATGCCGTAAAGCTTGCATTATTGGGCAAAGATAATATTTACGCATTAAGATTAAAAACCTCATTTGATATTGAAAAAGGGGTAAATATAATCTAGAATAATTACGATAATCTGGTAGATTGTTAAAAAAATGTGGTATAATAAAACAAGAATAAAGTAGTCGGATAATCGCGCTTTTAAATTATAAAAAGTGAGGAAAGTCCGTGCATCCAAGGACAGACCGCCAGAGAAACTCTGGACAGCGTGAGCTGGTGGATAGGACCACAGAAAATATACCACCTCTTTTACTAGGGGAACGGGTGCAACGGTGAGGTAAAAGCTTACCAGCGACATTGGAAGGTGTCGGCTAGGCAACCCCCGGTTGGATGCAAGATTGAATCAAGCGTTTGAGGTGTCCGCCGAGCTTGGAAAAATCGCTAGAGATTAGGAGCAATCCTAATACCAGATAGATGATTATCTATTCGCTTAATACGAAAAAACAGAACACGGCTTATGAGCTACTTTATTCTTTTTTTTATATTGTAGCAAGTTTTTCTCTTAAAGCTTCAGCAGAGCCTTCATATCCCGCACGTCCCATCAATGCGTAAGTGTAATTTTTAGCTTGTTCTACGCTTGGGTGGTTGAATGTGTTTATGTTGTATAATTCACCAATTATCGCAGTTTGAACTTCTAACATATAGAGAAGTTGAGCAATATTATACTCATCAATTTTTTCTAAACTTATTGTTAAGCTTGGACGTGAATAGTCAACTAATGATACTTTAGTTGAATCGGCTTCTGCGTTTAGTAGTTCGTTTATTGTTTTTCCGCCCAAATAACCAATACCTGTATATTCAAATTCTTTTGGTATTTCTAGTGTTGTATCAAAATTTTCGACACGAATGAAGGTTATTAGTTTATCGTTAGGCCCTTCGTTAAATAATTGAACTTGTGAGTGTTGGTCTGTTGCGCCTAGAGCTTTTATTGGTGTAAGACCTGTATTTATTTTTTCATCATTGTTATTGTATTCTTTTCCTAAAGATTCAGCCCAAAGTTGAACAAACCAATCTGAAACATATTTTAATCTGCTAGAATAAGGCATCATTACAGAAATCTTTTTCCCTAACTTTTTATCCATAAGATAGTGGATAAGTGCACCTTGTGCCGCGATATTTTGATGGATATCGGTGTTTTTAAGTGCTAAATCCATATCTTTAATACCGTTTATAATTTTGTCGATATCTAATCCTACAAGTGCAAAAGGAACAAGTCCTACAGCAGAAAATACTGAAAATCTTCCGCTTATATCATCTGGTATAAAGAAGGTTTTATATCCATCTTGGTTTGCGAGTTGTTTAAGAATCCCCATTTTTTTATCTGTTGTTGCAACAATATGTTTTCTATAGTCATCACCTAATTCTTTTTTCATTTTATCTCTGATGACCATAAATTGAGCCATTGTTTCTGCTGTATCACCAGATTTTGTAATAACATTAACAAGAGTTTTCTTTAAATCTATAACATCAAATAAACCATTCATAGAATCAGGATCAATGTTATCTAAAAAGAAAATTCTAGGGAAGTTGTTGCGTTGTTCGTTTGTAAGTAGATTCCAATAAGGTTTTAAAAGAGCTTCTGTAACAGCAATACCACCTAAAGCTGAACCGCCAATGCCTAAAACCAATATGTTATCAAAGCGGTTTCTGACCATTGATGCGAATTCTTTAACATACCATACAGTTTCTTCATTGTAGCCTAAATTCATCCATTGAAGATTTTGCCCTGGTTTATCTTTTCTTTGGTTAAGACTTGTAATGATATTTGTGATAGCTTCTTGATAATTTGTAAACTCTTCTTCTAAGTTAAGCCCGTTGTCAGCACCAATTATAGCCGAATCAGTTTTTCTGTAATTCAGTTTAATCATACTACCTAAAACAACCTTTCTACCTGCACTCGTATAATAATTGTACTATTAACAATTATTTTTTCAAGAGTTTTTGCAAGCTATATTACTTTGTTTATTTTAAATACAACATAAATTATAAATTATTGTCGTGATAAAGATTTATATGTTAAAATATAGAGAAACAAGGAGTTTTTATTATGACAACAGAATTAAAAGGTTTGGAATTTGATCCTGGGTTTGCACCTTATATATTGGCTTTTAGAGGAACAGTAGAGTATTTATATACAGATATTAATCGTTTTAAAAATTTTTCTCAAAAGTAAATGAAATTTATGCAGTATTATAAAAAAATTCTTGAAATTTTTAATAATAATCTTGGTTTTTATATTGGGTGTCTTATGTGGGCAGCTTATATTAAAACTCAGCCAGAACAAAAAATTCTTTCAAATCATTGTTTTGGAGCAGAATATAATGAAGAAGCTAATATCTCTGATACACAATTTATGCTTCAATTTACAGAGCTATTCGTAAAAGATATGAAATATTTTCTTGGACAAAATTATTCTTTTGATGAAAATATTATAAAACTTTTAAAAGTTTATGAAGAATTTTTAGTTATAAATAAAGGTTTTGTGGAGTCTGAAAATAATTCTGATATTAAACTTCCAAGTGCTGTAAAAACCGAAAATGCACTAGAATTTAAAACTCAAATTGAAGAAGTTTTAAAAACTGAAGATTTGAGCAAATTATTAGAATATCTTCCAACAATAATATAAGGATAAGTTTTATGTCACAACAAAAAGTTATAAATGTCGCAAGAGGCTTAGAAAAAGCTGAATTAGTTATAAAAAATGCTAATGTTGTAAATGTTTTGTCGGAAGAAATTCATAACGCGGACATAGCTATTCAAGACGGAATTATTGTTGGTATTGGAGAAAATTATTCTGGATATAAAGAAATTGATATTAACGGTGCTTATGTAACTCCGTCATTTATTGATGGACACGTTCATTTAGAAAGCTCAATGGTGCTTCCAAAAGAGTTTGCAAAAACTGTTCTTCCTGCTGGTACAACCACTGCAATTATTGATCCGCATGAAATCTCAAATGTTTTTGGTTTGCATGGAATTAGTTTTATGCACGAAGCTGTTAAGAATCTTCCGTTAGATGTTTATACTATGCTTCCTTCTTGTGTACCAGCAACACCTTTTGAAACTTCAGGTTTTGATTTAAACAGTTATGATTTATCACTTTTAATTGATAAACCTTGGGTGCTAGGAATTGCAGAAATGATGAATTTCCCTGGAGTTTTGAATCTTGATAAAAATGTTATGGCAAAATTGGAGCTTGCTAAAAGTAAAGATAAGAGAATTGACGGACATGCACCATTTTTGTCTAATAAAGATTTATGTGCATATATTGCAAGTGGTGTAAAATCAGACCATGAGTGTACAACACCAAAAGAAGCGATTGAAAAATTGCGTCTTGGTATGTATATTATGATTCGAGAAGGTACAGCTGCTAAAGATTTAGATGCACTAATCCCTGTATTAAAGGATTGTAATACTCGTAAGTGTTTATTTGTTACAGATGATAGGCATCCTTCTGATTTAAAAGAGCATATTAATGGAATGGTACGCAGAGCAGTGGAAGCTGGGGTTAATCCAATTAAGGCTGTTCAATGTGCTAGTTTAAATACAGCAGAATATTTTGGGTTAAAAAACTTAGGTGCAGTAGCTCCTGGATATAAAGCCGATTTATTAATTCTACCGGATTTAAAATCTTTTAAACCTGATTTTGTTTTGAAAGACGGTAAAATTATTGTTGAAAATGGTAAGCTTATTTCAGAAATGGAAGAGTCTGAAACTCCTTCAATGCGTGGTTCTGTGAACGTAAAATGGATTGAAAAGGATGATTTTAGAATCGAAGCTAAATCAGATTTGGTAAAAACAATTGAAGTTATTCCACGTCAATTAGTTACAAAATCAATAACTTCAAAAATAAAGATAGAAAATGGAAATGCAGTTAGCAACATTGAAACGGATACATTGAAAGTTTGCGTAATAGAAAGACATAGAGCAACAGGAAATATAGGAAAAGGTTTTATAAAAGGCTTTGGCCTAAAATCTGGTGCAATAGCTTCTACAGTTGCTCACGATTCACACAATATGATTGTGGTAGGGACAAATGACTATGATATGTATGTTGCAGCAGTAGAGCTTGTAAAATCGCAAGGTGGAAAAGTTGTTATAAATAATGGCGAAGTTATTTCAAAGCTACCGCTTCCAATAGCTGGGTTAATGTCTGATAAAGAGTTTAATTATGTTTTAGAAAAATGCGCAGAATTAAATAATGCATCTCATAAGATTGGTTGTATTTTAGAGGATCCATTTATGACTTTAGCATTTATGTCATTACCCGTAATTCCTGAATTGAAAATTACAGATAAAGGTTTGTTTGATACAAAAATATTTAACTTTACAGATATATTTGAGAGTAAATTAATTTCTAATTAAAACTTTTGTCTGATCATTGTTGTTTAAAATCCTTGTTTGATAGTCATTTTCTAAATCGCCTAAATCTTTGACAAGTTTTGCATCAACCCTTGTGTCTAAATAGTATTGGCTTTTTGGATCTGACGCAACGATTTTGCCGTCTGAAGCAACGATTATTTTGAATCTATCAGGTTGCGTACATCCTGTATCAAAATTGTAAAAACAGTCATTGCCATTATTTATGCCATCAACATCTATATATATATCTGATTGATAAGTCATTCTCTCGACATTGTTGTTACTCCAAATGTTTTTAAATGTTCTAATATCAAATACAACTCCATTTGTGGCAGTGAATGAAGGGGTAAAATTAAAATTAAAATTATTTATTAAAATGTTATCATTGCTACAAGTGTTGTTTGTAGAACCAAATGCATTAGCTAACAGCGTACAGTATTTACTATTCATACGGTGTTGATTATTTTGAGAATCACTCCACGCGCTTAAATTAGCAAGAGGATATTGTTCATAATATATATTACTATTATCATCATAGAGTGGATAAATTTGAGTATTTGAAGCTAATTGTTGAGTTATTTCTACAATTGAGTCGTATGTTTTTAGAAACATTATTTTCGTGGTATCAGGTTGAAGCTTGTTTGCCATCGGTAAAATTAACGCTGCAACAACGCCAATTACGGCTAATGAAATTAATGCTTCTGCAAGGGTATATCCATTTTTTTTCATATTTAGCTTTCCTCTTATTTTTATAATTATTATATCATATTTTATTGGTTTATAAAACTTTATTTTTATGATAGAATTAAATGTATGTTTACGGGTATTATAGAAGAACTTGGTGTAATTAAGTCGGTAAATAAGAAAACTAATCAAGGCCAGCTTGTAATTGAGTGTTTGAAAGTGCTTGACGGCGCACATCTCGGTGATAGTATTGCTGTTAATGGTGTGTGTCTTACGGTAGTAGAAATTTTATCAAACGGTTTTGTTGCAGATGTTTCGCCAGAGACTTTTAAAGTTACCGCTTTGGGTAATTTGAAATCTGGTGATATTGTGAACCTAGAACGTGCAATGAAAGCTGATGGAAGATTTGGTGGGCATTTGGTTTCTGGACATATTGATGGTAGAGGCAAATTTATTAAATCCGTGAGGACGGGTGAATTTTATGAGCTTAGCTTTGAGCTATCTTCTCAACTTTTAAAATATGTTATAACGAAGGGTTCAATTGCAATTAATGGAGTTAGCTTAACAATTGCAGGGGTAAATGATAAAACTATAAATTTGGCTATAATTCCGCATACATACGAAAAAACAAACTTGCAAAATCTTAAAAATGGCGACTTTGTAAACATTGAAGTTGATATGATAGCTAAATATGTTGAAAAATTTGTATCAGCAAGTGATAATAAATCAAGAATAAGCCTTGAATTCCTACAAGAACATGGGTTTTAGGGGTAAATATAATGAACACAAATCAATTTAGTACAATAGAAGAAGCATTAGAGGATTTCAAAATAGGAAAACCTCTTATAGTTGCCGATGATGAGGATAGAGAAAACGAAGGTGACTTAATTTGTTCTGCGCAGTTTGTAACTCCAGAATTGATTAATTTTATAACCAAAGAATGTCGAGGATTAGTTTGTTTAGCGATTGATGCTGAAATTGCAGAAAAATTAGAACTACCACAAATGGTTCAAAGAAATACTGAATCAATGCAAACAGCTTTTTCTTTAAGTATTGATGGACATCCGAAATTTGGTGTAACAACGGGAATTTCAGCTTATGATAGAGCAAAAACAATTGAAATAGCAATAGCTCCAGACGCAGTTCCAACTGATTTAGTAAAACCTGGTCATATGTTCCCTTGTGTTGCACGTAAGGGTGGTGTATTGAAACGTTGTGGACATACTGAAGCTGTTGTTGATTTAGCTAAGCTTTGTGGACATAGACCTGCTGGGGTTATGTGTGAAATAATGGCTGAAAATGGGGAAATGGCTCGTAGAGATGATTTACATGCTTTTGCCAAAAAACACGGCTTTAAATTTATAACCGTATCAGATTTAATCGCATATAGACTTAAGCAAGAAAGATTTGTACAAAGAGAAGTTGAAACTTTTTTACCAACGCAATTTGGTAATTTTAAGATTGTGGGCTATAGAGATACAATTTCTAATTGTGAACACGTTGCTTTAGTAAAAGATGATGGAAGTAGTAAAACTCCATTAATAAGAGTTCATAGTGAATGTCTGACCGGTGATATTTTTCACAGCTTGAAGTGTGATTGTAATGAGCAGTTGCATGAAGCTTTAAGAATGATTGAAGCTTATGGAAAAGGTGCTTTAATCTATATGAGGGATCATGAAGGTCGAGGAATTGGTTTAATAAATAAACTTAAAGCGTATAAACTTCAAGAAGAAGGTCAAGATACAGTTGAAGCTAATGTATCGCTAGGTTTTGCTCCTGATTTGAGAAATTATGGTGTAGGAGCTCAAATAATTTTAGATTTAGGTTTTAATAATTTTAATTTGATTACAAATAATCCTAAAAAAATTATTGGTTTAAAGGGATATGGGTTAACAATAAAAGAAAATATCAATATTAAATCAGAAATTAACATGTATAATGAAAAGTATATAAGTACAAAACGTGAAAAAATGCATCACTTAATCTAGAGGAATGGTCATGACAGAAATAAATTATGAAGTAGAATTACTTGAAAGTAGTACTTTTAAAATTTTTAAAGGAGTATATAACGACTTTAAATCGAAAGCTGTCAAAGAATATAAGTTTGAACTTGAACCTCTAGAATATGAGGAATTTATTAGTGCTGTAGAAAATGGGTATTTAAAATGTATAGTTCTTAAAGAAAATCTTATTCCAACAGCATTTTTGGTTTATACTTCTTCAATTTCTGAGGCGATAGAGTTAAATATTGTACATTGTTTAGGCGTTGAAGATGAAATAGCAAAACAAAAAGCGCTTATTGAAAAGTTTTTAGCATTAACAGAGGCTGAACGCCAAAATAAAATAGTATCTTATCCGATGTTAGGTCAACAATCTGTGTTTACAGCTGATATTGCAAAATATGGCTTTAAATTTATAGGTTTAGCTGTTTTAAGATTTATTATGGGAAATGCTTCTTCTGAAAGAATTTTGGAAAATATGAAGTTGCCAGAAAAATCTGAGGAATATAAGATTGTTAGTTACACAGATTTTTATAAAGAGGATGCTATTAGAGTGATTCACGAATCGTTTAAAGATACTCAGGATGCGTTATATGATTCTCGTTATAAAACAATAGATGGAACAACTGATATTATTACTAAAATTGTAGAAAATATTTATGGAGATTTTTTACCAGAAGCAACCTCTGTTTTGCTTTATAATGATAAGCCTTGTGGGTTTGTTTTTGCGAATGTAACTGGTGGTAAAATCGCAAATATTCCTTTAGTTGCAATAGATAAAGCTCATAGAGGACATGGCTATTCTGAATTGTTATTAAATAGAACAATTAAAATGTTTGTTGATTGGACAAAACTTGGAGAAAGAGTTTTTTCAGAAGTGAATGTAACAACTGAAACTAATAATTATAAAGCTTTAAAAATGTATCGTAAAATTGGGTTTAAAGAGGATTATTGTTATCCTCAAGCATATTTATTACCAAAACGTAAAAAATCTTAAAATTTGTGTTATACTAAAAAAAAATAAAAAAGAATAGTGTTTAAAATTGGAATTAAACGAAAGGAGAAGTATGAAAAGAGAACTTTTAACAGCTGTTGGTGTTCTTTGTATGACAGCAGGTGTGGCTTCTGCATCTGATTCAATTCAAGCATACGCACATCCAACACTTTTTGGCTCACAAGGTCATGCCCTTGTAACAGCAGAAAATGATGTTATAGTAGGTGGAAAAATTTATAAGCCTTGTCATGTAAAAACTATCGAAGGCAAACAAAATGTTGTAGTAGGACGTTTTGCTAAACACATGCTTGGTAATATGCAAGCAAAAATGGATAAAAAAAGAGGCGCTTTATATGATCCAAAAATGCCAGTTTTACGTTCTGAATTAGCATTTTTAATTTCTGAAGGTTTAGGATTAAAAAATGGTGACTCAACAAAATATACTGATTTATCAGATGGATATTGGGCAAAAGCTGAAATTGAAAGAGCTTTGACTGCTGATGTTATGATTGGATATCCAGATTCAACATTCAAACCTGATAAAGCAATTACTAAAGCTGAAGTTTTCTGTACTTTTGCTAAATTAATGAATTTAGAAGCTAATGAATCAGCTCCAGTTTTAAATGGACAAACTCTTAAATATGTTCCAGATTGGGCTTATAAAGCAACAAATGAAGTTATCGCTTCTGGTTTATTAAGCGTTGTTCCAAATACTGATAAAGTTATTAATGACGAATATCTTTCTAAAGAACAAGTTGCTTACTTTATTTCTGCAATGAAGAGAAATTTCCAAATTGATTTATCAAATGGTGTAATTGGCTGTGCTTCTAAATATGAGCCAGTTGCAATAAAAATTAAGTTAAGTGAAAGAATTAGCGCTAGAACTTCTAACGTGAATGATACTTTTACAGCTAAAACAACTGAAGATGTAACTATTAATGGTGTATGCTTCCCAGCTGGTTCAACAGTAAAAGGTGTTGTATCTGCTGTAGCTAGACCTGGTGTTAAAAAACCTGGTTATATTGAAGTTCAATTTGAATCAATTAAAAATGGTGATAATTGTGCATGCTTCCCAAAAAGACTTTCAAGTGCACAAGTTGATGTAATGAAAAATCCTAATATTGTATCAAGAATTTTAGGAGCACCATTCTCAATGGTTGGTAGAGTTGCTGGTGTTGCTGGAAGAACAATTTCTGAAGGCGCAGAAGTAGTTGCTAACGGTGTTGAAGAATATGGTGACAATTGGTCAGATGCTTTTGTAGATACAGCTTCATTACACCCACTAAAAGGTCTTAAGAGTGTAGGAAGTAGCTTTATCACAGTTGGTAAAGGTGTTTACAATTTATCTAAATTAGCTGTAAGTGGAACATTTGGCGTTCTTTATGAATTTGTTGATGAATGCAAATACATTATTGTTCCTAATACAACTAATGATTCAAGCTTAAATCCTGATGAAGAATTAACAATTCTTTATTAATAAGGTTTTTAGTTTTAATAGAGCTTGTGGTAATAATTTATCATAGGCTCTATTTTTATTAAATTATTAATTTTTCATTAACATTTAAACAAAAAACATAAAAATAAGGTATAACTATAATTGTACAAGTATTAGGAGGATTATATTATGGCATTAAAACCATTAGCAGACAGAATTGTTATTAAAGTTATTGAAGATACAGAACAAACTTCTGGCGGTATTTTTATTCCAGATAGTGCAAAAGAAAAACCTCAAAAAGGTGAAGTAGTAGCAGTAGGTGAAGGTAAAACTAACGATAAAGGCGAAAAAGAACCTCTTGAAGTAAAAGTTGGCGATATCGTTCTTTATGCTAAATATGCAGGCACTGATGTAAAAATGGATGGCGTTGAATACAAAATTCTTTCAGTTAAAGATGCACTTGCAATAGTGGAATAGGGTTATCTGTTTATTTTTTTTAATTGAAAATGTAAAATTGAAAATTGAAAATTTTTAAAGGGGTAAATAAGACTAGAAGGCTTGGTTGATAAACTATTACAAATATTGTAAAAGCTACTTCGCTCAAGTTTTAATAATTTCCCAATTTCCACTTTCAATTTTCCATTTTAACAATACATTTAATAATAAAAGGAGAATATAAAAATGGCAAAGAAAATAGTTTTCGAAGAAGATGCAAGAAAGGCTCTTCTAAAAGGTATAGACGCTGTTGCTGATGCGGTTAAAGTTACTCTTGGACCAAAAGGCAGAAATGTTATTTTACAAAAGAAATTCGGTGCACCTCAAATCGTTAACGATGGTGTAACAATCGCAAAAGAAATCGAATTACAAGATGGTTTGGAAAACGCAGGCGCACAGCTTCTTAAAGAAGTTTCATCAAAAACAAATGATGTTGCTGGTGATGGTACAACAACTGCTTCTGTTTTAGCTCAAGCTATCGTAAGAGAAGGTTTGAAAAACCTTACAGCTGGTGCTAATCCAATGTCTATGAAGCGTGGTATTGATAAAGCTGTTGAAATTGCTACTGGCAAAATTAGAGATTTATCAAGACCTGTTAACACAAAAGAAGAAATCGCTCAAGTTGCAGGAATTTCTGCTGGTAACAATTCTGAAATTGGTGAATTGATTGCAGAAGCTATGAGCAAAGTTGGTAATGATGGTGTAATCACAGTTGAAGAAAGCAAATCTTTCGGTACAAACTTAAAAGTTGTAGAAGGTATGCAATTCGATAAAGGCTATATTTCACCTTACTTCGTAACAGATGCAGAAAGAATGGAAGCTGTTTTAGAAGACGCTTATGTTCTTTGTGTTAACAAAAAAATTAATTTAATTGCTGATTTAGTTCCAGTTCTTGAACAAGTTGCTCGTGATGGTCGTTCACTTCTTCTTATTGCAGAAGATATTGAAGGCGAAGCTCTAGCTACATTAGTTGTAAATACAATGAGAAAAGTACTTCGTGCAGTTGCGGTTAAAGCTCCTGGATTTGGTGACAGAAGAAAAGCTATGTTAGAAGATATCGCTATCTTAACTGGTGGTCAAATGTTCACAGAAGAATTAGGACTTAAATTAGAAAACATTACAACTGATATGATGGGCCTTGCTAAACGTGTTACAGTTACTAAAGACGAAACAACAATTGTTGTAGGCGATGAAACTCGTCAAGCTGTTCAAGAAAGAGTTGCTTTGATTAAGAAACAAATCGAGCTTTCTGATAGCGAATATGATAAAGAAAAACTTAACGAACGTGTAGCAAAACTTTCAGGCGGTGTTGCGGTAATCGAAGTTGGTGCAGCTACTGAAATCGAACTTAAAGAAAGAAAATTAAGAATTGAAGACGCTTTAAATGCAACAAGAGCTGCTAACGAGGAAGGTATTGTTCCTGGTGGTGGTGTTGCATTGGTTCGTGTACAACAAGCTCTTGAATCTAAATTGGAAACAATAACATTTGATTCTGATGACGAAAAGAGTGGTTATAAAATCCTTATGGCAGCGCTTGACGTTCCTTTAAAAGCTATCGCTAACAACGCAGGTGCTAAAGGTGATGTTGTAGTAGATATGGTTAAATCTGAAAAAGATGCATTCGGCTACGATGCTCTTCTTGAAAGATATACAGACATGTTCGCTGCAGGTATCGTAGACCCAGCTAAAGTTACAAGAAGTGCATTAGAAAACGCAGCATCTGTAGGTTCTATGCTTCTTACAACTCAAGCTGCAGTAGTTGATATTCCAGAAGAATCAAAAGGCCCTGATATGTCAGCTGCTATGGCTGGTATGGGCGGAATGGGTATGATGTAATATCATATACGTAATTCTATTAATAGTAATAGCACCTTTTGTTAAGAGAAGGTGCTATTATTTTTAAAAGAAAAATTTCCATGCTATAATAATCAAGTATGGATTTATGAGGATTATTTAATGCAAGAATTTTTTAACAACAATGTACAAACTCTAGAAACTTATATAATGTTTAAGATTAAAGAAACTGTAGCTAAGATTACGCCTGATTTAAAGGCAAAAGATAGAGCTCCAATTTCTTTAGCAATGGGTGCGCCAACTCAAGCACCACCAAAATTTGTTGTAGATGAGTTAAAGAAAGCTCTTGATATAGAAGGAATTCATACATATTCAACACCTCGTGGTGAAAAGTTTTATTTGGAAGCGATAGCTGAACGTATGAAATCTCGTTTTGGTGTTAGTTTAGATCCTGCAACTGAAATCTTTTCTTTGATTGGGTCAAAAGAAGGTATTGCGAATTTTGTAAGGCTTCTTATTAATCCAACTTGTGAAAGAGAAGAAAAAGATATTATTATGATTCCAGATCCAGGTTATGCTTCTTATAAAGAATTTTTAAAAGTATCTGGTGGGCTTGCTTATCCAGTACCTTTGACACAAGAAAATAATTATATGCCTGACATGGAAGAGGTTTTATCTAAGCTAGAATCAGAAGGGCTTAGTTCTAAAAAAGTTAAAGCCTTGATTATAAATTATCCAAATAATCCATTAGGTGCAACAGCTACTAAAGAATATTTAAAAAGCGTTGTTGATTTTTGTAAAAAACATAATATTATTTTGGTATCTGATGCTGCTTATTCAGAAGTATATTTTAAAGAAGAGCTTAAACCTATAAGTATTTTTGAAATTGATGGAGCTAAGGATATTGCAATTGAATTTTATAGTTTTTCAAAACCTTACGCAATGACAGGCTGGAGGCTTGGTTGGGTTTGTGGAAATAAAGAAATTGTTGGAATGTTTGGTAAACTTAAATCAACAATTGATAATGGTATTTTTAAAGCTTTGCAGAAAGCTGGGGCAGAAGTGCTTAATTCTAAAGAAGGTGATGCGTATATAAAAGAAGCAAATGAAAGCTTTAGAAAACGTCAACAAATAATGGTAGAAGGTTTGCGAGAATTGGGTTGGAAAGGCTTTGGTGTTCCAGATACAACTTTTTATTTGTGGTTGCCAATACCTCCAAGATATAAAACGTCTGTTGAATTTACGAATGATTTAATGCATAAATCAGGTGTAGTAGCTGTTCCAGGAGAAGCTTTTGGGCAATACGGAGAAGGTTTCTTCAGAGTATCAATTGTATGTTCAGAAGATAAAATCCGAGAAGTTATTCGAAGAATGAAAGAAGATGGATTTTATTTTAATTAAAAAATTAATAAAGGGATAATTTTTTTATAAAATTTATCCCTTTTTACTAGCATTTTTATTTTTTATGTGTTTTAATTTTATTATCTAGGAGTGTATTATATGCAAATTCAGGCAATAAATAATTTTACGTTACAACATCAAGAGAAAAGACCACAGTTTAAGAAGGCTTATCCTGTTGTGCATTGGGTTGGAGAAGCAAAAGGTAGTTATTATCCAGTTGTCTCATCTGAATTAACAGAAAAATTACAAAGAATTTTAGTTGGATTTCTAAATGGTTCAAGACGCTTGAAACAAAATGGAGCTGGAAAAAAAGCTGTTGAATACATAGCAAGTGAAGATAAAGATTATAGTAAGACTGACATTGCTCGTAGTTATTATGACAAAATGGGCGGTTTTGATAAGTTTAAAAAGAAATTCTTACCTTTAGCGTATTTAATAACCGGTGGAGATGCGTATTTATTCAATCAAAAGTTTGGAAAACCTTTGGGGAAAGCAAAAGCGAATGCAATGGAACGTGATGGTCGTAGAGAGTCTGCGGAATTGCAAATAGCACGTTCAAATTATAATATCGGAGGTTGGACTATGGTTAATGATCCAACTAAGAGAAAATATGATGATAATGGCAATGAATACGCATTACATACAATGTTTGAGATTGTACGTGGCAAGAAATCCGGAAAAATAAAAGGTTTCAATCTTGTTGGTATAAAATTTTGTCCAGAAAAAGGCCCTGATAACCCTTTTGTAAGGACAGGTTATTTGCGTGCAGAAGATTTGTAATTTTAAATGTTTAATTAATTTATAAAAAAATAAACAAAAGGCTTGATTTCTATTTTTGTTTAAAGTAATATTGATATGCACTTGCTGAAGAGTGATTGATAATTGAATAAAAATGGTATCATGAAGGTATCGAGGTGTAACACAGCTTGACTCTGCCGACGAAGAGGTGACTAAATGTCACGTCTGAGTAGAGGTAGCACTTCGCTCCCGTACTATAAATTGAAAATTGAATATGGTTGTGATATCGTAGAGGTATCGGGATGTAGCGCAGCTTGGTAGCGCACTTCGCTTGGGACGAAGGGGTCGCACGTTCGAATCGTGTCATCCCGACCATTTAAAAAAGAGAACTTTTTATTGAAGTTCTCTTTTTCTTTGAATTATTATTAAACGAAGGAATATTAGATGTATCATTTAAAATTGTTAAATAAAATCAAAAATAATATATCAACTAGTTGTTCAGTTCTTCTTATTATTTTATTTTTTTATATTCTTTTCTTTTATTGCAACATTGTTTATTCTGGATACCACATAACCGATGATCATGAAATATATTATTTTTCATCAATAATTAATAAAAATAATTTTATTGAGCTTTTCAATAGATTTATTAGTTTTGATGGTCGTTTCAGACCAGTTTACTGGGCACACAGAATATCACTTTTTTATTTTTTCAAAACAAACTTTTTTTTATATTATTTTGAATATTTTATTCTTTCAATTACGACTGCTCTAATGATATTATTTATATCTAAAAAATTCTTACCTGCATTTACA
>JAFUMP010000044.1 GCA_017482685.1 bacterium
TCCACCTGATTCGAAGTTCGAAGATAAGTCTATAAGTATACTGTTATTTGATTCTCTTATTGACAATATTTTAGTTCCCACAGGGATTTCAGAAGTAAGCCCTTTTGATTTTTCCCATTTTGTGGGAGCATTTATTAATTCTTTTATTGCAAAACTAAAACAAGATTGTTCAGTTTCCATATTGCAAACCCTATTAACAGATTGGATTTTACCAGTATCATCTATTAAAAAAATTTTTATATTCTTTTTTTCTTGATTATTACTAGGAAATTTATTATTTTCGGTTTCGGAAAGTTTTTCTAATGGATTATATTCAGAAATCTCTTTATTTGTATTTGTTGATTCAATATTTTTATTAAAAAAGGAAAAATACACATAAGCTAAAGATATACATATAAGAATAAATAAGCCTAGTCTTTGTGAAAAGTTCATAATTAACTCTCCTTTTTAATTAGATTTTGTCTTTTTAACATCTATTCTACCATTAATTTGAATAATGTTATCATCTATTTTAACATTTTCTACCCGAGTTTGACAATTATTATCATTGAGAACTTTAAGAGTAAAAGTTAAAGGATCTATCAAATTAATCAAATTAGTTACTTTATCTAATGGTATATTTCCATAAGATTTATCAATATGAACATTTGTAGCTTTTATTTTACCATTTACAACCTTAAAATTAGAAGAAGCCATGAACGTACGTTTTTTCTTGCTGGATGAAAGCGGTAAATCATATTCCATAATCACATAAAGTTTGTTGTTTCTAATTCTTACAGTAACATCTTTAAGTGTAAATAATGGATAAGCTCGTTTATTGATTTTATCTAATTGAGCTTGAAAACTTTTATGTTTAAAAGCTGAATTAATACTGTCTTCTGTAAGTTCTAAATGATAGCTAAAAACCATATCTGATTTGAATATTATAGGCTTTTTATCATATTCTATCCAATTATAGTCAGTTTCTGTTTTTAGATTTAAATATTTAACAGGTATTGATTCTATTTCAAGATTTTTACCAATGATTTCAAGATACTTAAATACACCTTTTCTCATACTTGAAAGAGTATATCCTTGAAACTTAACCTTATATTTACCTTCGCCAATTTCTCTTTTAATAGATTTTTTTAAAACTTTTTCAACTAAATTTTCAGCTACAGGATTTGCAATTGCAAAATGTCTTTTATTTTTAAGATAGTTTTCACAAGTATATTCTACTCTAGCAAAAGTAGGAATTGTAAGTAAAAATATTACTAATATCGTTACAAAAAATCTCATTATTACTCCAATGAATACATAGAAATTTTAACATAAAATTAAATATTTTTATGTAACAAACAAGTTTTAATCTTTAATCCCTTTAAAAAATTCTTCACTTATTAATTGTGAATATTTTTTCTTTTCATTTAATGATATCAAAAGTTTTTCAGAACCATCAGCTAATGTTATTGATGAAACCATGCCAGCTAAATCCGAAAAAGGTAATTTATTTGCTTTGGCTTCGAACCTTGCATAAGGAATTGATTTCTCATAAGCAATAATAGAGCCTTTTGATGTAATTTTAATTTCATGAAAAGATACTGATTGATACTTAAATTTATCAGCGAGAGCTTGGAGTTTTTTCTCTAAATCAGAATTTTTTATATCATTTTGAGTTAAAAGCGGTGTCTTTTTTGAATCAATAATACACATCTTTTGGCCTGATATTTTATGCTCTGCTATTAATCCCTTATATCCAAAGAGGTTGATTGTATTATCTATTTCGAATTCTTCGTGAAGATTAGAAAAGTCACCAAATTTTTTAGCATTTTCTTGGATGCGTTCTTGGAAACATTTTGTAACATTATATTTTACGAATTCAACATATTTTTGTCCGCCAATAGCGTTAAATCCAATAATGGCAAGCACTAGTAAAATTGCATTAAAAGTTATTTTTATTAATCTAAACATTATTTGTTGCACCTTAGGTTTATATTATGTACAATTATATCTATGACAAAACCTGAAATCAATATTATAAATACTTGGGATGTAGTTGCAGAGGATGCAACACCTGCTATGCAGCGTTTTTTAGAAATAAAAAAAGAACACCCTGGGATACTTTTACTATATCGCATGGGTGATTTTTATGAAACCTTTTTTGAAGATGCAGTACTAATTTCTCGAGAATTAGAATTAACATTAACTAGCAGAGATTGCGGAGCTAAAATTGGTAGAATTCCTTTGGCAGGAATTCCTGTTAAATCTTTAGATACGTATTTAGAAAAACTGGTTGCTAAAGACATAAAAGTTGCAATTTGTGAACAATTAGAAGATCCAAAAACTGCAAAAGGTGTTGTTAAAAGAGGAGTTGTAAGAGTAATCACTGCAGGAACTCTTTTTGAAAGCAATTTTTTAAATCAAACTAGCAATAATTATATCTGTTCTATTTTTAAAGAAAATGACAATTGGGGTTTTGCCTATACTGATATCTCAACCGGTGAATTTAAAGCTGCAACTCTAAATTATGAAGATGTTATAACTGAATTGGCAAGAATTCAACCAGCAGAAGTTATAGCTTCCGCAAAACAGTTAAAGCTTCAACCATTTCAAATTGTACCAGAAGAGATTGTAGATTTACCAGAAGAGATTGTTAAAATCTATAATTGCTCTAAAGTTCCATCACGTGTTTTTGAAGATACATTTGCACAGAATAACTTAAAAGCTGTTTTTAAAGTTACAGATTTAGAAATTTTAGGATACAACTCTAATCCATTGGCATATCGAGCTTCTGCTGGTTTGTTAGCTTATGTTTGGGAAAATATGAAAGAAGGTTTCCCAAAATTTGAAAGAATTGAGCTTTATGAACTATCCGGTTATGTAGCACTTGATGCAAATACAAGAAAGAATTTAGAATTAACTCAAACTCTAAGAGATAAAAGTAAATACGGCTCTTTAATTTGGGCTATTGATAATACTATTACAAATATGGGTGCAAGATTATTAAAATCTTGGATTTGTCAACCATTAAAAGATGTTAATAGAATTAAATCAAGACAAAGCTATGTAAATATTCTTTTAGAAAACAACTCTGAAAGAAATAATATTTCAAATTTGCTAAGACAAATTTATGATATTCAAAGACTTTCATCTAGAATGAGTAATAATTCAGCAAACCCTAAAGATTTTGTCAGCCTTAAAGCATCTTTAAAGATTTTACCAGAATTACTTATTGCTACAAAAAATGCACGAATTGATTTGTTTTCGCAATATGAAGATAGAATTTCTGATATTGAAAATTATACAAATTTAATTGATAGAACTATTGTTGATGCTCCGCCTCAACAAATAAAAGAGGGTGGAGTAATTAAAGAAGGTGTTAATGAAAATCTTGATTATTTAAGAGATTTAATGACAAATGGTGAAGGTTGGTTAAAGAATTTCGAAGAAACTGAACGAAAACGAACAGGTATACCTACATTAAAAGTTGGATATAATCGTGTCTTTGGCTATTTTATTGAGATAACAAATTCAAATTTAAATAAAGTTCCAGCAGATTATATACGTAGACAAACATTAACTGGTGCTGAAAGATTTATTACAGATAATCTAAAAAAACATGAAGATGAAGTATTAACAGCCCAGGTTAAAGCAAATGACTTGGAATATAAATTATTTACAGATTTTAGAGAATACTCAAAAGAATTTGTGTCTTTAATAAGGGATTTTGCGGAAAAAATTGCCGAACTTGATGTCTACAACTCTTTTGCAAAAAATGCGATTGAACAAAATTTTGTTTGTCCAATTATTGATGAATCGACTGATTTTATTATTAAAAATGGACGTCATCCAGTTTTAGAAAAGATTTTACCATTAGGTAATTATGTATCAAATGATTTAGAATTAGCGTCAAAAGATTCATCTAAAACTCAGTTCATGATTTTGACTGGTCCTAACATGGCTGGTAAATCAACTTATATGAGACAAAATGCATTAATTGCAATATTAGCGCAAATTGGATCTTTTGTTCCAGCTGATTATGCAAAAATTGGAGTTGTTGATAAAATCTTTACGAGAGTTGGCGCAAGTGATGATTTAACTCTTGGTAAATCAACTTTCATGGTTGAAATGAGTGAAACAGCTTATATTTTGAATTCCGCAACTGAAAAAAGTCTTGTTTTAATAGATGAAATCGGTCGTGGAACAAGCACTTATGATGGTGTTGCAATTGCTTGGGCTGTAGCAGAATACATTGCAACAAAAATCAATGCTCGATGTATTTTTGCAACTCATTATCATGAATTAAATGTAATGACAAAAACTTATCCACAAATAAAAAATTATAGAATAACTATTTCAGAAGAAAATGGCGAAATTGAATTTTTGAGAAAAGTTGTGCAAGGTGGGGCAAGTAAAAGTTATGGTATTCAGGTAGCTAAAATGGCAGGTCTGCCTGTAAGTGTTATTAATAAATCATCAGAATTAATGAATAAAATGCAAAAAGATAATTCTAAAAACTTATCAACTCGCAAAAAAGCAAATGCGGAAAATTTTGATATAGAAGCTCCACAATTAAATTTATTTTAATTTATTTTTAATCCAAAATTATAGCAAAATATTTTGAAAATTATTGCATTATTAAATCTCTACAAAGCAATCTAACAAACCGTTTTGACCAAATTACTTTTGAATCTTTTTTACAAAACTTTTACATTTTTTAACAAAAATTTGCAAATCTTATATATCTATGATATTATCCTTGTATAAAAGTTACATTCAACGATCACAAATTTATTTATATATTCACAAGGAGAAGAAAGTGCTTAATTTTCTGTTTAAAAAAGAAACTAGCTGTGCTGAGCTTTTAAATAGTTTTTACTCCAAGCTAAAAGAATTATATTCTTTTGAAACAATTTCTGAAGATAGAAAAAACTATTTAAAATCTACAATGAAAAAGTTTGGTTATATGCCTTATCCGCATATTAAAGCGTTAGAAGAATTATCTGATGCAGAAGTTTTATTTGCTCTAGAATCAAAATGGGAAAATGAAGGCGTTTTTAATAATGGAAACTTTGAGTTCTCAAAAACAAGTGTTTTAGCTAGAAATAATATTAAAGATTCTTCTTGGTTACAAAAAGAAGGACATAATATTAAATTAATAAATTTAGCAGGTCTAGGAAATGGCAATGAATCTGATACTTGTGGAAGATTTATGGATTGGTTGAGACAGCTTTTAATTTTGCCAACAGGAAGCTTATCTAACAATATATTTAATACGACAATTTATTTAATACCATTTCATCCTCGTGAATTTGGTTGTGCATATCTTCCAACTGCAAGCTGTGTTAGCCCTAATTTAGAAGATAAAGAAATTCTCGAAAAAACTGGGCTTAATGCAGATGAGCAAGTTAAAACTTTTATTAAATTAGCTCAATTAGCTGGCCACCCTGTTATATATGACATTTTGCCTCAAACAGGTAGATTTTCTAAAATCGTTCTTACAACACCTGATTGTGCAAGATGGTTTGATATTAACGCTTTAATAGAAGAACTTTGTAAAAATGTAGATACAGTTTCTGAAACTTTAAAAGAAAAGTATTCACAAGATGATATAACTATTGTTAGTGATATTTACAAAAAATCTATAAAAGGTGATAGCTATGGAGATTTAACAGAGCATTACCAAAAAATATTTAATGAGTTTGATGAGTTGTTAAAAGATACAAAAATTTTCTTATCAAATTCAATGTTGGAAAAAACAATTCAAGATAAACTTCATAAAAAAGCAAAATCAATAATTAATGCTTTAACTGGAAACACTCGTGGTAAGAAGATGCAGGAAGCTGACATTTCAAATCAAGGTGAAATTATTCAAGCTTTAATTAGTGAAGGAATGTGGCCAGCACCTGGTGGAGCTTGGTGCTCAGCTGGAGTTCCTGTTTTTGATAAAATGAGTGAAGGTGCTAGCTACCCGACATTTAAACATTATAAATTTAATGGTGAAGATGTTACTCATTTTGCAAATTTAGATTGCCAAACTCCATATTACTTTGTATGTCTTGAAAATGGTAAATATAATAATGATGTAATTAAATTCTTTATTGATTATATGAAAAACCTTCAAGAAGAATTTAACTTTGATGGGTTTAGAGTTGACCATATTGATCATATAGTTGATGAAGTGTCAGAAAAAGATAGAACTCCGATAAGCTATCGTGCTCCAAGAAGAGTTTTAGGAATGTTAAATTCTGCAATGAAAGATAAAGTTCCATATTTTGCTTCTTTGGCAGAGTATATGCTATGGGATGAATATTATAAAGAATATCATCAAGATATGGGATTTGATGTTCTTTGGGGTAATGATATCGTATCTCAAAGTTATAAAACCCCAGAAGCAATTGCTGATGATAATTTATATCTATCTAATTACAACACTCTAGCAAAGCGTTCAACTCCACTTTCTATATTAAAATCATACAATAATCAAGATGGTGAATTTGAAGCTATTGATAGATACCCAGCTCAGCTTGGTAAAGATGGAGCTTTATTTAAATGGTTTAAGTATAAATTTTTACCTGGTGGTAAGTTTGCTCAAAGACCAGTAATGTATATAGATGGAGACGAGTCTTTCACAAATGGTGGTATTGAATATGTTATTGGTAATGAAGTATCAATGAAACGTGAAAAAGATTATGAGTTTTATGCAAAATTTGATGCAATAGATAGATTTGTTAAATATAATTCTGTTATTACAGATGGAGAAGCTCATATAATAAGACAGGATGATGACGGCTTTGTGGCTTGGCAAATCCAAAAAGAAGGTGTTAAAACATCACTTCTTGTTGTAGCAAATTACAATTCTCCAACAGAAAAATTCTGTGTTGAAGAAAATGGCAATTCTTGGACTGAAATAAGAGAAGGACGAGAAGTCTTTGATAAAACAATCGAACTTTCTTGTGATTATTCAATTGTTTCAGAATATAGATTTGACGGCGAAGATTACAACGAAGAAAAATTTGTTGTTGCAACTAACTCATTATCTTTTGGAAAGATAATGCCAGCTGAGTTTAAAATTTTTACTGTTATGAAATGATTTTAAATAGATTTTCATTCTAGGTAGTAGTTATTAACTAAGCTGGAATGAAGATTATATGATGGAGTATAAAATTTACGATTAAGTAAACTACGATTAAATAATAATGGGATACAATGCCGAGTTTCAAACTCGGCTTTTATTTTGTTATAAAAAGAATGTTTCAGCGCCTGCAATTATTTTTTTTGCCCAATCAATACATACATCTTGATCAAAACTCAATATTGTTCCTCCACCTCTATCCTCATGCCCGCCAGCTTGAAGATCAGGATTTAAAGTTTCTTTAATATGATTAAAAAGATTTATTACATTATTATTTTTTGAATGTATGCTAATTCGATATCCATTTTTATCTTGATAAAAAACCGCAATTGAATCAATATATTTGTTTTTATCTAATACAGTAGTTCTAAAATTTCCCATTATACCGCTAGTCTTTGCATTATCCCCTCCAAGTTTATGCCATTGCTCGTCATTAGGTGGAATTATAACATAAGCAAATTTACCATTTTTAGTTGTTTTCATATCTTTAAATAGACGTTCTTGAAATTTCTTTTCATCTTGATTTAGCGAAGCAAGGACATTTAAATGTTTTATTATGTCATTTTTTCTTTTTGGTAAGATTTCATTTTCTAATTCTTTATAAATATTTAATGTTATTTTATCATTCATCATTTTTTCTGTAAGAACAGGAGTTAATGTTTCGTTATATTTTAAGTATTCATTTTTTCTTAAATCATCAGTCATACCGCAAAATAAAAGTTCTTTTATTTTATTTGGAATATTTATTTTTAATGTTTGAAATAGTTTTAATACAATACTGGAACAAGATTTTGCAGAGGAATCGACGTAAAAATCTACAGGACTGAGATTTTCTATTTCTTCAGGAGTTAAACAATTATTAATTTCTCTAATATTATCACTTATATCACCATCACAATGATGATCAATGCATAAAATAGTTTTAGCAGAATTTATATATTTTTTTACATCTTCTTTTACTCTTGTAAAAGAACTAAAATCTACACAAACAACAGTATCAGGTTTTGTTGTTGGTAAACTTTCCTTTGACAAATCTATTAAACCTTTTGAATCTTTTTTTAATTCAAATGTATCTATATTATCAGTAATAATTCTCGATTCTTTGTTTAATTTTATTAATAACCACTTTAGAGCTCTAGCACAAGCAACAGTATCCTCATCAGAACTGTTATGACAAATTATATCGACAAAATTAGCTTTAGAAAGCTTTTTTTGTAAATATAATGCTTGTGATTTATTTATTGGATTCGCAGAAAATGAAATATTCATATTTATAAAAAACAGGTAAATAAAAAAATTGCTATTAATTCTTATTTAGCTTGTAAATTAGCTTAGAAGTATGTTATACTGTATAAGTCTTGGAATTAAATGGGTAAATTTAGTGAGTTTTTTTGACAGCTTAAAAAATTTCAAAAAACAAATAGATCAAATTGAGTCTACTGTATATTCTGGAAAACAGTCACTCTTAGAAGTATATGAACGAAACGCTAAATTAGAAGCAGAAATCGTAGTTCGTACTAGAGAATTGGATACAGCTAATCGCCAAATGCTTACGTTGCAACACGTTTGGGATATGATGAACTCTTCAAAGCCTCTTTCAAGCGTTTTAAATGCAATTGCAAGAAGTCTACAAGGTGAATTAGGCTATTTAAACACTTGTATTCCTAAAAGATTAGTTGATGACAAAGGTGTTTATTTACAGCTGGTATCTTTTTCAGGTGAATTATTTGGCTCAAGTTTTTTAAAGTTTTTTAATTGTGAACCTTCTGATTTAAGATTAGAATTCCCAAAAGAAGAGCATTTAGTGCAAGCAATAGATACAAATACCATTTACCAATCAACAAATATAACTGAATTAATAAAAAGTGTTGTGCCTAATGCACCAGAATTAGTAATTAAAGGAATTGTATCTCATTCAAAAGCAAAATCATATATAATGGTCCCATTAGCACATAAAAATGCGCATTTTGGGTGTTTGGTTTTATTTTCTTCAAGAGAAGAAGCTACAGAAGCTGAGTTAAAGTTTTTAAACCTTTTTGCAAGACAAATTGAACTGGCAATAACTATTGCAGACTTGTTCCAAATGGTAAAGGAACAAGCTATTACAGATAGTATGACAGGATTATTTAACAGGCGTTATTTTGAAGAATGTCTTATGAAAGAAGTTGTGCGTGCAAAACGTCATTGTCAAAAATTTACTGTAATTGGTATTGATTTAGATTATTTAAAAAAAATTAATGATGTTTATGGACATAACTATGGGGATCTTGCAATAAAATCAATTGCTGATGTATTAAAAAGTAGTTGTCGTTCTATTGATATTCCAGCACGTATGGGGGGCGAAGAATTTAACGTAATTTTACCTGGAGTTGATTCCCAAGGCGGTATGGTTTTTGCTGAACGTATAAGAAAAACTATCGAATCAATTAAACTTGAAAAAATTGGGAATATAACAGCGAGTGTTGGGGTCGCAACTTATATAGAACATTCTAATGACGTTTATGAATTATTAGAAATTGTTGACCACGCAATGTATGAATCAAAACGCAATGGTAGAAATAGAGTAACTTTAGCTAAGCCTATAAGCGAAACATCTTGGCAAGAAATTGCTATTAGTACGTTTATTGATATTTTAGCTAAACATAGAATTCCTTTAGATGTTAAAACATCTAAGATGTTGTTAGAAAAATTACAAGAGATGAATTTAGATAACGATGTTCTTTATCAAGTCTCTGACACCCTTGTTTCAACTTATAATCCAGAGCATTCAACTGGCGGAACGAAGAAAAAGATCTTACTAGCGACATTATTAGCAAAGCATTTTGATTTATCGAAAGAAAATGTGGATAGACTTAAAATAGCGGTTTTATTGTATGACATCGGAAACACTTTATTGCCAAAAGATTTATTAGCTAAAAAAGATCCTTTAAGTGACGAAGACAAACTTTCAATTAAACAACACCCTATTATTGCAGCAAAAGAAATTCTAGAGCCAATTAGCTCAATTGTTGATATTATACCTATTATTGAAAAACATCACGAAAACTGGAATGGTACAGGATATCCAAATAAATTATCCGGAGAAAATATACCTATAGAATCTCAAATCATCTTAATTGTTGATTCTTATTTTGCCCTAATGGAAAATAGACCTTATAGAAAAGCTATGTCAAAAGATGAAGCTATCAAGATTATTATGGAAGATTCAAATAGCAAATGGAGTGCAAAACTAGCTAATGAATTTGTTGCAGTTGTAAAAGAGGATTTCGCAGAATAATGATTGAACTTCTGATTTTATATGAGCTCAACAAAAAAGTTTTAACAATGTACGGTATTTCAAAAGAAATACATAACGAGTTTTCGGTACTAACAACTCCTAGTTATGGAACAATCAAGCCAGCTCTTAATCGTTTAGCAAAAGCAGATTGCGTTAAGACTCAAAAAACTATGAGTCAAGGTGGTAGGCCTTCTACTTACTATTCTATTTCTGGTACTGGAGTTGATATGATGAAAGAATTACTTTTAGAACAACCGTTGGAAAATCCAATATCATTTTTACCAACAGCTCGTGTAAAAATATCTTGCGCTTCAGTTTTGAATAATAAAGAGCAAATTGAATTATTTAATTTGCTAAAACTAAAATCTGAAAATATTTCATTAGACATAAAAAAACTTTTAGATTCTGGAGATTTAGATTATTACAAAAGAATGGCTTTTGACAATTTAATTTGTGAATATAAAAATTTTATTTCACTTTTGGAGGGCTTAATTCGTGCCAGCAAAAATTAGTGGAGTGATTGAGGACTCTATTGCACAAGAATTAGAATTAACAGAAGGTGATGAGCTTCTTTCAATAGATGGCGTAACGCCTCAGGATATGATTGATTACAATTACCTCTGTAAGAATGAATTAATTACAATTGAAATAAAAAAAATAAATGGTGAAATTGAAGAAATTGAGTTAGAAAAAGATTATGATGAAGATTTAGGTATAATTTTTGAATCGGCTGTTTTTGATAGAGTAAAGCCTTGCTTGAATAATTGTATTTTTTGTTTTGTTGCTCAACAGCCAAAAGGCCTGCGAGATACATTGTACATAAAAGATGATGATTACAGGCTTTCTTATTTACAAGGTACATATATAACAACAACGAACTTGACAGAAAAAGATAAAGAACGTATTTCAAGACTTCATTTAGGGCCTTTTTATATATCTGTTCATACTACTAATCCAGATTTGCGCATTCAAATGCTTAGAAATCCCAATGCAGGTAAAATAATGGATAATTTAAATTGGTTTAAGGATAATGAAATACCTTTTCACGCTCAAATCGTACTATGCCCAGGATATAATGATGATGCGGAACTTGAACGTACATTAAAAGATTTATCAACATTAGATGATTTTTTATTATCCGTTGCAATTGTCCCTGTTGGAATTACACAGTTTAGAGAGCAAGAATTAAAAACAGTAGATGAAAATGTTGCGAAAAGAACAATTGAAATTGCTTCTAAATATAAAAAAGTTTGTTGTTCTGACGAATTTTTCTTACTTGCGGGAGCTGATATACCTAAAGCTGAATATTATGGTAATTTCTCTCAACTTGACGATGGTGTAGGCTCTTTAAGAACAATAATGGATGATTTTGATGAATTAGAATTACCAAAAACATTAAAAACCCCTTTAAAGATTTCTTTTGCTTGCTCAGTTGCTGCGAAATCTGCTTTTGATTATATTGCGGATGGACTGAAAAAAGTTAAAAATCTAGAAGTCTCTGTAAATCCTGTTAAATCGACTTATTGGGGTAAAAACATTACAGTTGCTGGGTTAATAACTTCAGAAGATTTAATAAATTCTATTGAAAATATCAATGCTGATTACATTGTAGTTCCCTCTATCATGCTAAAACCTTATTCAGATTTATTTTTAGACGGTTGTTCAATGGCAGAAGTTGAGAAAAAAACTAAAAAGAAATTTTTCATTTGTGAAAATAATTATTCAATTTCTGAAGTTGTGGATTTACTTTGGGAATATTGTTAATTTTTGTAAAATTCAGATTAAAAACATTAAAGTTTCTAACCTATTGTGCCGTTATTAAAGATAAAACTAAAATAGGATTTTTTTATGAAAGACTTAGTAAAAATAAATTATAACAGTTTAATTTTAAATTTTAAAAAAGATAAAATTGAAGGAATTTCTAATAATATAGAATGTTTATCGAAGGAACAATTTTTAAAAGACAATAATGTTAATGAAAGTATATTTAACTCTTTAGATTTAAATAAAGACGGATATATTACAAAACAAGAAATTAATATTATTAAAAATATTGATAATAATAGTGATGGAATAGTATCAGAAAAAGAGCTTCAAGAAAATCGTAAACACGCCTTAGATAGTGCTATGTTCTCAGCACGAAGAAATATTGATAAATGGTTTAGCATTGATATTAATAGAGATGGGAAATGGAGTAATGTTGAAGATAGACTTGCTGAGTATAGAATGGCAGGATTAGATCCAAATAAAGAACACCAACTAGATAGTTCAATGACACATCGAGAATTAGAAGAAAAATATAATGACATAGATACTCCAAATAGGGAAATAGTTGATTTAGAGTGGTGGATTGAAGATTGGATTAAAGATATTAAGAAAAATACGAAAGAATTCTATGGAGTAGACCTTTCTGAAGCCGAGTGCATAAAAATAAAAAAAGAAATGATTAAGCAATTAAACACTTGGATGTTTAAAACTGGTGATAACGAAACAAAAGACGCGCCTCTTTATAATTCATTAAATTCTGATTCTTACACGAGATTAATAACTGATAATGAGGGTTTTTCTTGTTGTGGAGGTGATATAACTCCTCCACCAGCAACAAATAACAAAGACACCTGTACATTACTTTTTAGAGAAATAAGATATAATTCTGATACTGATAATAAAATTAATGAACTAAAAAAAGAACTTGCAGAAGGAAAAATTAGCGAATCAGAATTTAACAAAAAAGTACAAGAGGTATTACCTAAAAATTCTGCCGATGAAATTAAAAACCGTTTGGCTTGGGCAATATTTCCTGAACCTGAAAAAGTAAGAGAAATAAAACTAGAATTTCTAAAAGAACTTCAACAAAAAATAGACTCTGGAGAATTAACAGAAGAAGAAGCTGCTAATGAAAAATGTGCTGTTTGGTCACGTATGGATGATGAAGAATATGAAATACATCACGAACAATATAAACATATTAGAAATATGACAGCTAGTGATTTTAGAGATTTATTAAAACCAGAAAATGAAACAAATAGAATAGAATTTGAGAAAAATTCTTGGATGACAGTTTCTCAAATTGTACAGTATATTGATATTGTGGAATCAGAAATAGAATCAGATTTTGATTCTTCCGATTGGGAAATTGATTGTTACCAATTTTCTTTAATATCCTCAAAAGTTAATGGTACTCAGGATGATGAAAATTTATTAAGCGAAAAAACTTTAAAAGATATCCCCGAAAATAGACAATCTTTATTAAAATTTTTGCAAGAAAAAGGTTGGTTGCTTGAACAATTTAAGTAAAACTAAATTTTAATAAATATCAGACGGGTAGCTAATATACTGCAAATCTTTACCATTATTTAATAATACTTGTAGATAATAGTAAGGAGATTTGAGTATGACAACAGCAGTTCAGATAGAAAAAAAGACCATCAGCGTGATAATTATTGAGGACTTCAAACTTACCAGAGTGGGGTTGAGATGTGCATTAAATGCAAATGATGATATACAAGTGGTTGCTGAAAGTGATAATGCGTCAGATGGGCTAGATTTAATTGAACGCCATTGTCCAGATATTGTGCTAATGGACTTAGGTCTTGCTGGCATGAATGGCATTGAGGCAACATTAAAAGTAAAAGAAATGAATAAAGATATTAAAGTTATTGCTTTAACTTCTCACGACAGAGAAGAAGAAGTTATAGCGGCACTTTCTTCTGGCGCAATGGCTTATTGCTTAAAGGATATTGATCCAACTAAATTAGCAGATGTTATTCGTGATGTTGTTGAAGGGGTATGCTGGCTAGATCCTGTTATTGCAAGAAAAGTTTTAGATGCTTTTCCTAAACAAGAAACTTTAGGTATCTTAAAAGACAAATCTTCTGAAGAAGGACGTGTACCTTTGACTGAAAGAGAATTTGAAGTTTTAAAACATTTAGTAGAAGGTAAA
>JAFUMP010000045.1 GCA_017482685.1 bacterium
AAAATATACTATAATAAATATGTTGTAAAAATCAATACAGCTTAATGTTATATGGAGAGTTGGCTGAGCGGTCGAAAGCGGCGGTCTTGAAAACCGTTGAAGTGCGAGCTTCCTGGGGTTCGAATCCCTAACTCTCCGCCATTAGTAAATAAAACGAACCGTGATAAAATTCATAGGTTCGTTTTGTTTTATATGAATGATTGTTTTGGAGTAAATATTAAATTATAAACTTTAATATACTCCTTATATATCTTTGCCATTCGTTGTGTCTTTTGTAGCAGAGTTTTCGTAGAAGTCAACGGAATAAAATATTGCATAAGCAAACAAATATAACTTAATATAATTTTTCAAAGACTAGGTTTTTCAACCTGGTCTTTTTTTATGCCTAAATTCCATTAAAGCAATTTTTTATTCTTCATCGTTGACTCCTACATACTTATTACAAAAGAAATGTTAAAACCCAAATTCTGCTACTTTGCCCCTGCCGAAAGGCAAATCTATATAAGGAGGTTTTAATATGAATACAAAAGAAGAAATCAAAAATTATTACTTAAAAGAGTTTTCTTTATTTGATGGTGAATTTGATATTACATTTAACATTTTAGATATAAATGTTGAAAAAATGATAATCACTGTTGCTGTTACAAAAGCTGGAAAGATATTTGTAACTGAATACGACTTAAAATTAGATAAAGAAAACAACTTGTATTTTCAATATGGTGTTGAATATACAAAAGTAAATGTAGAAGATTTTGAAAAAATTGAAGATTAAAAGGAAAAAAAGATTATGGAAATTAAAGAATTTTTAGAAAACAAAAGTATTAGAGAAACAATAATTAAAAAACAAGCATACAGTTTTGAAACTAAACTATTTAAAGTTAATTTTGGCAGATTTGACTATGTATATGTTATTGATTATGTTGAAAACAAAAAACCAAGAAGATGCGATAATGCAGAGTTTGGTGGAATTATTGACACTGAAACAAACAAATTATATTTTGTAAATTACTATTTAAGAAACTATTGTGAAGATATTAAAAGCATAAGCGAAGAAGAAATAAACAATCAATATAATGAAATGTTAAAAGTTGCTTATGAAAACTTTGCAGATACAGTTGCAGATGACCAAATCCCAACCGAAAACGAAATTGCAAGTGCTAAAAGTGATGCTGAAAGTGATTACTATTATAAACGACAAAGAGATAAATCATTAAGTTATGGAATATCTAAAAGTAGAGATATTAGCGAACTTATAAAATTTGTAGAAAATCCAAAGCAAACTGTTAAAGATTATGTTGAAATGTTAGAGGCAAAAGATAAAACCCTAACAAATGCTATCAAATACAAGAAAATGATACAAAGATTGGAAAATGAGTTTATAGAACAAATTGAAACTTCACCAGAATACAAAAATTTAAGATTAGCAAAACAAATAAATTATTCAATTCCTAACGATGCAAAAACAGTAAATATTTTTTATAGATTAAGCAATGGCGAAATACTTGAAGGCAAAATTGTAACAACAGCTTTTGATTGTAAACCTTATCACACAGGCGAAAATATGCACTTTTGTAGTTATAGCTTAAATAAAGATGCAAGAGCCAGAATTAAATACATAGATGGTTATAACCGTAGTGATGTTTATATCAACAATATAGAAAAAATCACTTATAAAGGAAAAACTTTATATCAAAAGGAAGATAAATAATATGAGAAACTTAAAAGAAATTAAAGCAATACTTACAGCTATTTATTGCATCAATCAAACAGGAACAAATGACGAAGATATAGGATTAATTTGTCAATATGCTTTTGACCGAATTTTAAACAGCAATACAAATATGTTGACTCTATGCTGTGCTGGATTTACAAAAGTTGGAGTTATGCCTGAAATTGAAAAACTATTAGAAGAAGAAACAAACTATATTAAATTCAAGGAGATAAAAAATGCTCATAAAAGACAATAAATACGGATATAAAGTTTGTTATCAAAAAGATAATGAAAAGATACAAAGGTATATCGTTACTAACTCATACGATTTAGCAAAATGGGAAATTGATAGATACGAAAAATCTCCACCCAGCGACAAATATAATAACATTTTAAATAATGTGAAATGGTATATATTACCTGTAAAAACTTATTTTGAATATTCAATACTTTGGAGAGGTTGTCCTTTTAGGGATTACCTCTCTGATTTTATTAAAAGGAGTAAATGCAAATGATTAAATTAAATATAAAAGCGAATGGTATTGAACAAGAAAAATTAAAAGAATATTTAGAAAACAATGCGAGTGAAATGCTTGCAGAAAAAATCAATAATGGCGTGCGAGTTGTAAAAGATAACAAAACCTTTATCAATAAAAAAGATTTAAAAGGATTTTGGAAATATGCAACTGATGAGGCAAAAAAGATTGCTGAAAAAGGTGCAACAGGGACTTTTGTTGACGACAATACTGTTTATGGTTGGTTAATACATTATTTTGAAGAAGATGAAATTGAAGGCACTTTATACAACGAAGATGGAACAGAATATAAACCAGCAGTAAAAACACCTGTAAAGACCGAAAATAAGGCAAAATTACCACCTAAAAATGAAAGCAAACAAACAACATTGTTTGACTTATTTACAAGCAATAATGACCAAGAAAACAACGAAATAGAAACTGAAAGCATTGAAGATACCAAAGAAGAAATTACACAAGAAGAAATGCTTGAAGTTTTAGAAAATGAAACAAAAGAAGATACACGCCAAATAGATTATGAAACTGGCGAAATTATAGAAACAAATGAAGAAATTAAAACCTTTGATATTGAAGTAGCAAAAATGCTTTATTCAATGTTAGACGGCAAATTATCAATGAAATAAGGAGTTACAAATGATTAAAGATACTTTTAAACCTATACCAAAATATATGTTAAAGCTTATAAAAGAAACTGATTTAAAATTATGTTCAGCACAAGACGGACATACAAGATTTTATTCTTACTTAACTAAATTTAAAAAGCAATTAATCCGAGTTACAGTTGCTGTTAGAAACTATCGCAAAAAATGGCTTTGTAAACAAGTTGCCTTACACGGTGTTCATAGCAGTAAATGTTACATAAAGGATATGGTATTTTACAATGTTGCAGGATATAAAGTTGGCTGGTATGAGCAAGGTATTGGTCAATATAGAAAATGGTTTGAATCTCACGAATGGGATTACAGTGATGACAAATACTTTAAAATTCACTGTCCTATTATCAATAAAGAGTTTATAAACGAATTTCCAGAGTATAAATACTCTGCTATTGAATTATATGAAGGAAACGATATTTTTAACTATTTACGACTTTATGAAAAATATCCACAAGTTGAATACTTAACAAAGGCAGGATTACAATGTTTAGCAACAAGCAAAATGATTTTAAATCAATGCAAAAAAGATAAAAACTTTTGCAAGTGGATATTCAAAAACAAAAACGATATAAAGGGTTATTATTACACAGCTTCAATAATTAAAGCTTACAAACAAAATAAACCAATAGCAATTATTGATAGATATGAAAAATTAAAGAAAGAATTAGAACAAAACACAAACTATTATGCAGAAACAAAAAGCATAATTAAAAAAGAAGAAGTTTATAAATGTTTAGATTATATGGCAAAACAAAATATAAAATTTGATATTTATAACGATTATATTAAAGCTTGTTTGTATTTAAAACTTGATATGAGTTTAGAAAAAAACAAATACCCACACAACTTTAAATTCTGGCACGACACAAGAATAGACGAATATAACACAGCGAAAATAATGGCTGATAAAAAAGAGCGAGAAGAACTTTACAAAAAGTTTGGTGTAATTGCTTGTAAATATCAACAAATGCAGAGAAATTTAAACGATGCGTATTGTGTAATTATTGCTCAAAGTCCAGCAGATTTAATAAACGAAGGCAATATTTTACATCACTGCGTTGGTAAAATGGGTTACGACCAAAAGTTTATAAGAGAAGAAAGTTTAATATTCTTTGTTAGAAATAAAAACAATCCACAAATACCATTTGTTACTGTTGAATATTCACTTAAAACAAACAAAATACTTCAATGTTATGCCGAGCATAATACAAAACCACAACAAGAAGTGCAAGAATTTATAAATAAAAAATGGCTACCATACGCTAAAAGAAAATTAAAAGCTATGGTAGTTGCTTAAAAGGAGAAAAGAATTATGAATTATTTTAGAATTACAGGTTATAGCGAAGAATTAAAATCTTGCTTTATTTTAGATTCAAATGGAATGTTTGAAAAGTTATGGCAATTTAGTGCCTATTTAGTGCAAAAAGATATTAAAGTTATTGAAGTTAGCAAAGAAGAAAATATGATTGATATAAACATTGAAAAAGTAGCACAAGATAACGAACATATTATTTTAAGAGCAACTGCAGACGGAATGCCTGAATATATAGAGCAAAATGTAAATGGTGTTACCTATAAAGCAATAAAAGTTGCTGATAAGATTTATATACCAGATACAACACAAACTATATAAAATAAGGCCACTTAAAAAGTGGTCTTATTTTTTGCCTTATTAACTATGCTTTTCTTTAAAGCTTCTAAATGTTTTTGTAACATCAAATTTAACATCAGCACCAAGTGCTTCAAAATGTTTTTTACCACACTTAATTTTAATGCTTTCTTTATCCCTTAAATCAATGTAGTTTGTTGAGCCTTTTGTTTCAATAACAAAGTAAAGTTTCTTTTCATTATCGGTTTCAACATATACAGCCCAGTCAGGATTATAATTACCTATTGGAGTTGGTATTTTAAATTTATCTGGTATTTTAAAGAAAAGTTTTACTTCTGTATCATTATCCAACTCTAATGCAAAATCTCTTTCAACTTGTGAATTATCATAAATGATATGGTCGTATAATGAGTGTTCAACTGCAACTGCTGTTTTATCTAAAAATGCAAACACTTCGCTGTTGTTTTCCAAGTCAAATAATTCTGTAAATGAATAAGATTTGCCCGGCAATTTTGTATATGTAATTCCGTCAATACATTCATTTGCTCTAACATTGTTTATAATTTCAGTTGTTTGTTCAATAAATCTTTGTGGGTTATTTACAAAATCTTGCAATCTTTCAGATTTTAATAGAATTTGTCCTATTGTATCACGAGTAAGTTTACAATTCTTTGCAAGTATTCCAACAATGTCAGGTATTAAAACTTGCGTGTCAGTTTCTTCAAATCTTGCACCTTGTGAAGTGTAATCAACACCAGATTTTTGAATATTAAGTTTAACGGTTTCTTTTGAAATTTTTGTCTTACCAATTTGGTCCATCTCACTGATTGCTTTAACACATTTTTCAATAAGAGTGTCTTTATTCATATTAATGCGATAAATTGTTTTTTGTTTTAACTTATTCCATAATTCTATAAAAGCATCATTTTCAAAAACATCATCTTTTCTTTTAACGCTAACTTGCTTATACGAAGGCATAATAACGACTTTCTTATCAGCGTTTTCTATTTGTTTAATAATTCTGTCTTTTGCTCTTTCAAATTTCTTTGGCAAATCAACTTTTCCAGCAAGTAAATCATTTTTTAAAGTATCTTTAATTTTGCCTTTTGTGTCTATATAATTTTTTGCTCTAAAATGCTCTAAAATTCCACGAGCATCTGTTGCACTTGTTTGCTTTTCTACACCATTTTCATCTGTATATGAAATATTTACAAACATATCAATATCAAGAATACCGAATTTAACTCCTGTTTCATCTTCAATTTCTTTTTGAAGTTTGTCGGCAAATTCAGCAAAACTTTCTTCAGCAATAACATGTAAAATGTTTATACCTTTGTCATCTATTCTTTCACCAGTTTGGTCAACACATAAACGCAAACCACGACCAATTTTTTGCCTACAAGTGAAAGTTGTTCTGTTCTCAATTAAAGTGCAAATTTGGAATACATTTGGGTTATCCCAACCTTCTTTAAGTGCAGAGTGAGAGAAGATAAATCTTAAAGGACAATCAAACGACAACAACCATTCTTTATCTTTCATAATTGTGTTGTATGTAGAATAGTCATCAACAGTATCGCCATTAGTATTTTTGATTTTACCTTTTTTGTCTTTACTGAAATATCCATCGTGGACTTCATTTGCTTCATGCTTGAAGAAATCTTTTACTTCTTTATATTTAGGTTGCTCAATTAATTCGTTATAACATTCTTCAAATATTTTAGCATAAACGCCTTTTGTATCTTCCGAGTCATAATCTCTATATTTAGCAACTTCATCAATAAAGAATAATGATAAAACTTTTATACCTTTTTTAATATAAACTCTTTCTTTATCAAGGTGAGCTTCAATAGTTCTTTTAATTTGTTCTCTTTTCTTGGTTAGTTCGTCAATATCACCAATAGCTTTACCTAAACTTAAAAATTCAGTGTTGGTAAATTCTATTTCTTCAAATCCTTCCATTGCATTTATTCCAGCAATAACATAACCTTCATAAATGCTTCTGCCTGTAATGGTTTCAAGGTTGCTATTTGGTTTTACAGTTTTTACAACTCTTTTAACTGCGCCATTTGTTCCAGCACAATCAAGTTCTAATTTTGCTGTATATCCATTTTTATTATCAACTTCTAAAAGTTTGATATATGGTTTGTTAAAATCGTCAACAAGATTATTATTTACAACGCAGATTTGCTTAACAATGTGCATATTATAAGCATCAACAGGCGTTAATCTATAAACTGTATTTATTTTTTGTCTGTGGGTAGCAGAATATCTTAACTCAAACAAAGGATTTAAACTTGTTATTGCTTCTCTTGCTTTTACTGTATTATCAACACTTTGTGGCTCATCAATGATTATAATAGGACGACATTCTCTTAAAAACTCTTTTGCTGATTTTGCCATAGTATCACTTACTTGGTTAAATAAGTTTTCGTTCTTTTTGAAAGCGTCAATATTTACAATCATAACTTCTAAATTGTTTGATAATGCAAAATCTCTAACTTCGTGTCTTTTAGCAGAATTATAGATAAACGGTTTTACTGTTGTCCCTTCGTATTCTTGCTTAAAATAATCACGAGTGGTTTGCATAGATTTATAAACACCTTCACGAATAGCAACGCTTGGAACAACTATCACAAATTTGTTAAATCCATATTGTTTATGTAGTTCTAAAATGGTTTTAGTATAAACAAATGTTTTTCCCGTTCCTGTTTCCATTTCAATATTAAATCTTAACTCTTGCAAATCGGTTAAAGGCAATAGGTTTCTATCTTGAACAACTTTTAAATTTTCTTGTATTTGCTCCATAGATAAATCTAAATTATTTGCATATCCCAATAATTCATCGTGAGAAATATCCACAAGGTCCATTTTTTGCACTGAAAAAGTTGACGGTGCACTTGCACAGCCTCTAAACAAATCCACAACGCTCATTACTGCATTGTCTTGAAATTCTTGCTTTTTAAATTTTAATTTCATTTTCTTTTTCCTTAATAACTTAAAAATTCAATTTGAATTCTTTTATTACATCTATTCCATTCTTCTATTAATTCATTTTTATGAGATAAAGTCCACTTGTTTACTTCTTCCAAAGTTTTACGGTTTAACTTATTATTTCTATCTACAATTTCCCAATTATCTATGTAAATCTCACCAATTTTATGATTGTTTAAGGTTATATGAGCATGTGGTCTGCTATGTTTTGCATTATCTTCATTATAAACATAAATGCTTAAAACACTATTAAATCTTTGAACCCTGTCTCTTTGCTCAATAACCCTAAATCCATATAGATTTGAAAGTTTATGTAATAAATTAAAACTAACAAACATTAGAATAACCTCATTTCTTTGTTTTTAGCTTTTAATATTTCTTGTGCATTAATTAAAAGGTTATCATCAGAGAAACATCTGTCTGCAAATAGGTAAGTGCCAACACTTTCATTTGCAAATTCTTCTATATCTTCAAGTTTTAAATTCATTTGTGAACAAATTAAAAGTTTGTATTCTTCGCCATTTACTATATAAGCTTTTTCATTTGCTGTTTTAGTAATAGGTAATGTTAAGTCAATGCCATATTTAAGCATTATTTCATAAACTAAATCTAATTCAGTTCTATCATTTTCAAGATAATCTAAACTAATTTGTATTCTTTTTGCAACCTCATCTGCATCTTTTGTTGGAGTGTTGTTCCATTTTTTAAGGTTAGAAGAATCAAGTTTGAAAACTTTAAAACCGATATCTAAATTATCTAAATATTGCTCATTAGGAGCTTCAACTTTAATTGCAAATTTATCATCAAAATCGCCATTATCCAATACTTTTCTTTGCATTAATTTATTCTTATCAATATTAATTTTAATATTTCTGTTATTTTTAATTTGTTCGCCTGCTCTACGAATTCTCTCCTTGCCTATTTCACATAAAGTTGTAAATCCCAATTTTCTAGCTTCTGATGTTTCTTCTGTCATTTCTGGCAACTGAACACAAATAAACTTTCTATGGGTTCCTTTTTTTGCATTAAGGTCAATAACTGAATGTGCAGTTGTTGCTGAGCCTGAAAAGAAGTCCAAAATAATAGAATCATCTTGAGAACCAATTTCTGCAAGTCTTCCTATCAAAGCACTTGGCTTTGGATATGAGAACACATCACGGCTACCAAAAAATTCTCTCATTTCAATAGAACCTGCTTTAGTTGTTCCGTGTTCCTGACCAATTATATTTGATGGTTTTTGTCCTTGCAACTCATCTTTCAAGAAAGATTTAATATATGGAACCTTTCTTTTCCCAACAAAAACTTTGCCAATTTTAATCCATTCATCAATACTTTTTTGTGGTGCATACGAAGGCCATTCTATTACAGAGCCATCTTTCAATGGAATATTTACAGTATAATCTTTTTGTTTGCTTAAATTAACAAGTTGAAACAACTCTCCCTTATTTATTTCTTCAATTATTCCTGATACTAAATTTTCTTCTGGTAATTCTTTTATATGTCTTGAAGTGTCTTTTTCATCTAAATTGATAATGTTAGATGCAGAAAAGTTTTTACAATAACAAAGAATATTATCATAATGGCTTCTTAAGATAGAAGAATCGTTGCCACCTTCTTTTCCTTTTTCCCATACAAATTTAGTAATAAAATTATTTTCACCAAAAATCTCATCACAAATCTTCTTTAAATTATACACTTCATGGTCATCTATAGAAATAAATATAACACCATTTTCTGTAAGCAAATTTCTTGCCAACTTCAATCTTGGATACATCATATTTAGCCAATTAGTGTGATAACGACCATCAGTGTCAGCGTTTGACTTTTGTGCCTGTCCTGTAACTTCCTTATAATTAGCAATATTGTCTTCAAAGTTGTCTTTGTAAACAAAGTCGTGTCCTGTGTTATAAGGTGGATCTATGTAAATCATTTTAATCCTACCATTATAAGAAGATTGCAAAAGTTTAAGGACTTCTAAATTATCTCCTTCAATGTAGATATTTTTAGTTGTATCCCAATTTTTACTTTCTTCTATGCAAGGACGAAGTGTGCCTGTTGAACGCTTTTGAGCAAGTTTTGTTGCTTCGGTTTTTCCATTCCAAACAAAAGAATATTGTTCTTTATTGTTGTTAATATCTTCGCCAAGAATTAATTGCAATTCCTCAAAGTCAATTTTATCTTCTTTAACAATGGTAGGAAACAACTCTTTAAGTTTTTCAATGTTTTCTTTAACTAAATCTTTAGTCATTCCATCTAATTTTTCCATTTAATAACTCCTTATTTTAAATCGTCTGACATTTTTGTTCTTGTTAGATTTATAATTTCTTTATCTTTCGGTTTCTTTTTTTCTTCCACATTTATACCTAAAATCAAGTATATAATACATTCTCTTACTATTTTCATTAAATCAAATGTGTATTTAAAAAGTTCATACTGTGAAATAAAAATTTCATTTTCGTTAATTTTTATATTGTCAGTATTAATAGTTGTAACGACAAGCCTATGTTCTAAATAATTTCTTAATTTTGCATAATTTTTAGATTTGTATTTTGTTGTTTGATATTTGTCTTCAAATATATCTTTTGAGCTCCAATATAATCCATTTATCATTAAATTGTTTTTTGCAACTTCTTTTATGACTTTGTTTTCCATAACTTTTCTAAAAGAAACATCTGTCAAATCCAAATTGAGATTAAAGTATTGATTTACAAAATATGCTATTCTATCTAAAATTGAATAAAAATCTTTAAAACAACATCTTGTAAGATTTTCATAATAATTGCAACTCATTAAATTATTTGTTAATTCATATAATTCCACATCTTTATCGGCAATATGATTTTTTCGTTCTATATAATTCAATGACTCAAAAAGTCTATATCTTGCCGAAACATATTCTTGTTTTATCTGATTCATTATAGCACAATCAAATTCATCTCGTGTATTATCAATATTATATAACATAGATGGTAAGTGTAGGAAATCGTAAGCAACAAATGAGTCTTTATATATATCATTTAAGACATTAAGATATAAGCCATTTTCTGCAAGCCATTTTCTATAAATTTTTTCGGTTTTAGATTTTCCCCAATTATATTTTTTAAACTTGTTTTTTGAGTTTAGATATTCAATTCTAACGATTTGCTCTATTCTTTTTAATTCATTTTCAAAAACCTCATCTGCTCCATGTAACTTTAAATAATCTTTACTTTTTAACGCATCTTTTATCTGCTTATATCCTTCCTTGAATAGTAATCCTTTATGGACTTCATCGTATTGAACAGGTGCAAAATGAGATAATGTAACACCCAAATTGCCTTGCGACATAGGGAAATATTTAATCTTGTTATACATTTCTATCGCTTTAATAGTTCTTCCACAACTTCTACAAGCATTTGCATAGTTAGTCAATAATTGCTCATATAGTGCTTTGGGTGGTTCATTTCCCATATTGTCAAAAGCATAGTCAAAATAATAAAGTGCTTTTTCTAAATATTTTTCAAAATCAAATTTAGGATTGTCTTTATTAAGTGTTATTACATCTTCAAATGAAGTTCCAATAGAATAAGCAAGTTGTGCTTTTTTAATTAATTCAATGTCTTCATTTAAAAAATTTTTAATTGAGTTAATATGAGAAAGAATTGCAGTTGCATCTTTTTTTTCAAATAATTCATCTGACTTTTTTAAAATTGCATCTAAATCAAACTTTTTCATCTTTACCTCACTTCAAAGTATATCATAAAACTGTCGGATTTTGTATTGGTTAAAGCAGATTTGTTATAAATTTCATCAATTTTTTGTTTTGTTTCACGATTTATCTTTGACTTTTTAATAAATTCGTTGTCTTTTAGCTCAAAAAGTTGTTCTGAAAGCTCATTTATTTTCTGATTTTTTGCAAGTCCTTCACCAAAGGAATCTGTTGCTGATATGCTTTTCACTCGTTCTATTTCTCTTTGTAAATCTTTTATTTCTTTTTCAAGTTTTGATTTTTCTTTTTCTGCTAACATTTGTATGTGTGAAATAGGAAGTTTTGCATCTTTGTCTAATTCCAATATTAAAGGTTCTGTTATAATAGGTATTAAGCTTTCAAAATGATTGGTTAATGTTTCTTTAACTTTTTCTTCTATAAAATAATCTTCTTCAAAATCCATACACTTTAATGATAAAATTTCATCGCAAGTTGAATGGTTTAAATATTCATTATTATCAGTTAATCCAACACAATAAAGTTGACTAAAATGGTCAAATCCACTGGATAAGTTCAGTTTGAATGCCGAAATATATCCTTTTAATCCTTTTAGTTTTTCATTATCACTTTTTAAAATAAGTTTGTGTGGTTTTAATTTGTAGGAATATTCAAAATCTGAAATCATTTTTTGACAAGGTTCAGAGCCAATAGTAAATGGTTTGTAATTTTCATCATTTATAAGCGAGTATTTAAAAGGATAAGCATAAGGATTTTTATCGTGCCAAGCAGTTTTAAATTCAAAAGTGTTTTCATCTATAAACTTGTCTTTATAAAAATATCTTGCCAATTCTTTGATAGTGCCATCAAGTTCTGCAACTTTTCTTTTAATAATTTCAGCCATATTTTTAGTTTTTTCAACCAGTTTTTTATCAAAAGTGTTAAAAAGAATATCATTTGACTGTGCTTTAATACTTTCTAATTCTTCTTTAAATTCTTCAGAAAGTTCAGTAAAATCTATTTGCACTTCTTTTTTCTTTCTAACATTTTCTAATGTATCTTTAATGTTGGTTTCAATGTCGCCATCAATAGCACCTGAAATAATAGTATCACTTGCTCCAATAATGTTGTTAGAAATATTAAGTCGTTTATAAAACAATTCATACATTCTAACATCTGAAAAGTTTTCAGGACAAATAAAGTTAATCACAAAAACATCGGTTGCTTGCCCAATTCTATGACAACGAGATATACGCTGTTCCATATCAAGTAACACTTGTGGGAAATCATAGTTAATAACAAAAGAAGATATTTGCCAGTTTAAGCTTTCATTGCCTTTATCTGTTGAAATTAAAATACTTGTTTTTTCACTTCTAACAAACTTGTTTATAGGTTCATTGTCGGTTGTTCCATTAAAAGAATTTACCGAATAATCTGTATGTTGCATTAAAAGTTTATGGATATGTTCTTGTGATTGAGTGTTACCAGTAAATATAACACATTTTTTAGCAATACCTTTTTTATGAAAAGACGAAAAAGTTTGTTGTAATGCTTTTATTAACATTTCATCTTTTTGATTAATTGTTATTGAAGATGCTAAATCTAACATCTCTTTAATTTCTTTTGCTTCTTTTAAGTTTTCTTCGGTTGCTTGTCTATTTAATCTTACATATATTCCACTTAAAGTTTTAGAAAGTGCATAAGCAGAAGACGACAAAGTTCCATAAAACATTAAAGATAGTTCATAGGGGTTCATTTCAGGGAATGCTTGTTTTGTAGATTTAGCAACATATTTTTCAATTAAAGAGTATAACTGCTTTTCTTTTTCGGTCATTTTATAAATTTGAGTTAAAATTTGTCTTTCAGGTAGTTTTGTTTCAACTTTAACTTGACTTCTTAGTGTTCTAAAAGTATATGGAGCAATAATATCTCTTAACTCTGGGTAGTTTTCAGGTTTTCTAAAATATCTCTTATGAAATTCCTCGTAATCTGTAAAAATATTGTCATCTATAAAGTTGATAAGCCCAAAAATATCATCTTCATTCTTTTGAATTGGTGTAGCAGTAAGCAAGATTTTCTTTGCATTCGGTATTATAGACAATACAGTGTCGGCAGTTTTATTTTCTTTAATTTTGTAAGTTCTAAATCTATGTGCTTCATCTAAAATACATAGTTGCCAATCTTTTTCTTTAAGTTTATCGGCATTACTTATAACAGAATCATAAGTCGTTAAAACAATCCCGCTATCAAAACGAGAAAAATCAGTTGTGTAATTATCTGATATAGGCCTTTCAACATTATCTAAAACACAGCATCTAAAATCAAAAGTTCTAACAATACTTTGTAGCCAATTATCAATAGTTGGCGAAGGAACAATAACCAAACAATTACTTTTCCTTTTTCTATATTGAGCTAAAATTAAAAGTGCTTCCATTGTTTTTCCAAGCCCAGCTTCGTCTGCTAAAATAAAACCTTTAACAAATGGGTTTGAAATAGCAAAGGTTGACGCATAAATTTGATGTGAAAAAATATCTATACCACTTCTTAAATATTGTGATATTAAGTTTTCCATTTTTCCTATGCGTAAATCCTCGTTAATCTTATTTACGAGATAGTAAGCTTGAATCCTGTTATTTATCATTTGAAAACCTTTTGTAAAAAATATATCAGTATTATAACATATAATTCTAATATTTGTTGTGTTTTGCGTAAATTTTAATAATAATTTTATCAATTTGAGATCGTGGCGTGTGCTTGTCTTGAACAAGTGCCTCGCTTCGCTCGGCAGACAAGCACACGCCACTAAACAATTAAAAGTGAAATTAAAGCAAAGGAATCGGCAACAAAATTGGGTTTGCACGCAGGCTTTCTGCAAAACCCAATTTTTTTATGTTGCCGATTGACTAATTGCACTTTCTCATTTGAGCAATTACTTTTGGACTAACTTTACCCATAAGGCAACCTTCGTCCCAGCAAGTAAAATCATCAAATAGCAATAGTTTTTTATCTTCTTGACCTATGGTGCAGACAATATCTTCGTCCATAATGTCTGATATGAAGTATTGATATAGCCCTTTGCTATAAACAATCTTTTCTTCTGTTTTTTCCAAATACTTAACAATGTAAGATATTTCTTTATATAAATCTTCTTTGCTTACTATTTTTTCAAAATCTGACCGACCAAATCTTTCATTGAAATAGCTGTTTTGTATTGTTTTTGTTCTTCTATGAGAATTAATGTTGTAGTCGCTATGTTCAAACAATTCACCAACCATTGCTTTATCTGGTATTTCAAATAATCCGTGAAAGTGAAGGCGTTTTGTTTCAGGTGCACGCTCCCAAACACCCATATATTTCCAATCGTTTCTATAACACAAATTACGAAAACAAGTTTTAAGTTTCTTTTTAAAAGATTCTTCTGTATGTTTCTTGTCATCATAAGTAAAAGTGCAAAAATAATTGAAGTTGACTAAATTTGCTTTTCTAACCATTCGGACTCTGCGACAAATTAAGTTTCGCAGTTTTCTATCAAAATTTGTATTTACAAAACTTACACATAATTCCTTGTTTTCAAAATATGGGAGCATATCTTGAATAATAAGCTTTTTGCGTTCTTTTTTCTTGTAATCAATATATTTGATATATAACTCATTAAACAATTCTTTTTTAGTCATTTGACGAGCTGTTTTAGGTTTCGTTTCTTGCTTTTTAGTTTCTTCTTCAATTATTTCAGTATTTTCAATTTGTTCAATATTTTCTTTGTTATCAAGTGAAATAGAGGGCTCTACATTTTCAGCAGAGTCCTTTACTTCATCTTGAATAACAGTTATAGTTTCTTCCAATTTATATGGACGCTTTTTTGATGGTCTTGTAGTATGGGGAATAGCAATGTAATGACTTCCATCAAAATAAACTTTTGTTTCTCCAAACGGCATATTTGCTCCTTCATATATGCACGCTGACTTTTGGATTTAACTGTTATTATTGTTAGAGTCAGCGCTTGTTTTTTCGCTAACTTTCTTTTTAAATAACTTGCTAAATATACCTTTCTTTCTTGGGTTGCCTAATTTTAATAATCTTTTTTGCTCTTTATTTTTAGCTTTAACTTTCTTTCTAAATTGTCTTTGATATTTTCTATCTTCTTTGTCTATTCTTTTAAATGCTTTCTTCATATTTTTGAATATATACTTGCTAATCTTCTTATTAAACTTTTCTGGAACAAAATCGTTAGTGTCTAATGTGTGAGAAAAGGTATCATAATATTTGTCTAATGTCTGATTAATAAGAACATTTTTATTAAAATTTATCATTTTCTTTTCTCCTTTTTGCTGTTCTTGATTGATAATAACCCTCTGGGAGTTCATCGTCATTGTCCTGTAAATACTTGATATATCCTTCTAAACTTTCTTCCAATTCCTCACTTTCATTAATGTCAAAATCTTCGTCAAAATGCCCATCGTAAAATTTAGGTTTACAACTCTGACTATCATATAACTTAAACACATTATAGTTGGCTACAACAGTTTCCTGCGTATAGCAACTCTTATCTTTTTTACCAGATGCCATATATTTATCAAAAAGAGAAGAATTGTCTATTCTGCGAATAGTCCATTTAAGTTTATTTACTTTGCCATAATCATCGTAGAAAAGTTTTAATTTAACTATTTCAATAAATTGAGCAAGCTCTCTAATATTGACATCAATAAGCATTGGCCTTTGAGTGTCTAAATATATATCTAAACTATCGTGTCCGTGCTGTTCATACCACCTTGATTGCCATTCAGGAAAATACATACTCATACGACTATTAAGGTATTTTTGTGCTTCGGTTATTCCTATAACTTCATACGGGAAGTTGAAATGTGTTTTTACAAACTCATTATGAAAACCTAATCTATATGGATTAATTCGCCGATTATATCTCGGCGAATATCCATACTTTCTAAACTTAATATCATAGTTAGAAGAAACACAATGTTTGGGGATTGTAAGTTTAAAACCATTATGATTTTTTCTAACTATTTCTTGTCGCATAAGTTTATTTCTTTCTTGCTCAAACGCATATCCATTTAGAATATGCGTCATAAAGCAAGTTTTTCCTGTTCTGGGTGGTGCAAATATGATATAAATTGCCATTAAATCTTTGTAACATTAAGATTTAAAGTTAAATTATCCACAAAATTAACAGCGTTGACACTATAATCAAAAGATATACTTAATTCAAACATAGAATCTAAATCAATATTTTTCATAAATTCATCAACAGTAATTTGGCTATTGTCATAATTTACAATAGCATTAAAAACTGCGTCATTTGTAAAGTTATATTCTTCACTTATCACATTCATTTGAGTTGAATGATTATCTATAACAATATCATAAACATCATACTCATAAAGTTTTGTTTCAAAGCGAGAAATTGATTTAGATATATTTTCAGCGAAATCTTTATATCCATTGTTGTTTAAGAAGTCATATAAGTCGTAACCATTGAAATTGTAGCAATAATCTGGTGTTTCGTGATAACCACCGTGATTCATATAATTATCATTAACATCAAAGAAAGCCATAAAAATAGTAGAATAGAAATCTCTATAACTAATAGTAGCATTGCTTACATTTGCTGTTATTTCTTGAAATTTTGCAGTTAAATCTAATATTTCTTTATTTAATCTGCTTATTTTTTCTTGATATTCCACAAGTAATTTTGATTGATTTGAATTTGTTAAATCTAATTCAGCAATTCTTCCTAAAAGATTGTTTCTTTCAGTATTTAACGCATCAATTTGTGTAGTATATTCCTTAATTTTAAGGTTTAGAGTTGTTTCATTATCTATAACTTGATTGTAGTCCTTTTCTGGCACAACATTCATTGCATCATAGACACTGTTTCTAAAACCACTTGTGCACATAGCAATACAAAACACCAAAAACATAATTAGTATTACAGAGCCAATAGTTGCTAATATTGTTTTAATTGTATCACTCATATAAAATCCTCCTTTTTAAGAATTTGTAGGAACTGGATAATTGCATACAACATTTGCATTTGCGAAAGCAGTATTATCACTAGCAACATAAGTTATTTGATTGAATTGGTCTTGTGTGCCTGCAAAGAAAACATTAACACCAGAGCTATAATTACTAATTCCAAATGTGTCTATTGTTTGTAATGTTGATGGTAAATATATTTCAGTCAAACCACCACAGCCATGCAATAGTCCAAATGGAATATTAGTTGCTCCTTCTTCAATATACATAACTTTTATGCTAGAATTTTGAAATACACAGCTTCCCCAATTTGAAACATTTGCAGGTAGTCTAATTTCTTCTAAACCTGTATTGTTAAATGCAAAAGAGCCCATTGTTTCTATGTTAGAGAAATTTACTGTTTTCAAACTAGAACAATTATAAAATGCGTGTGTGTTAACCGTTTTAAGATTATTTGTTGTTACAACTTCCACTAGATTACTGCAATTAGCAAACGCATAAGAGCCGATTGTTTCAACACTTTCTGGAAGTTCAACTCTTTGTAAACTTTTACAGTTGTAGAACGCATAAGCCCTTATTTCAGTAATGCCATCTAAATCTGACGCTTTTAACTCTGTGATTGTTCCTCCAACAATATCTTGAAATAATTGTTTGTATGAGCTATCACCATTTAAAGCTTCATTTACTGCCTCTAATGATTTAATTGTTTCTTGCAATTCAGCAATTTGAGACCTTAAAGCAATTATTTCATTTTCATAGTTTTGTATTGTTTCGCTATCTGTTGCAATTTGTGCCTCATATTCAGCAATCTGTGTTTCATAGGTTTCAGTTGCTATTTGAAGACCACTAACAATAGAGTCCAAATTAGTAATTTCAGCAGATAATGTGCTAATTTCATTGTTTAATTCTTCAATTCTTGCTGTATTATCTGATTGAGTATCTAACATAATATCTAATTCAATATTAAGTTGTCTAAATTGTTCTCTCATCTCTGCAAGCTCATAAGTCATAGTAGATAAGTTTTGATTAGCCATATCTAAACTTGTTTGGATTTGAGATTTTTGACTTAATGCAAGTGCAAGATTGTTTTGACTTGTAATTAAGTTAGATTGTAAAACACCAACTTCATTTTGATATGAAATTGCTTTAAATTCTGCGTTTATAAGGGAAGTTCTAGTTTCAGTGAGTAAAACCAAGTTGTTTAAATATGCTTGATTTAATTCTTCATTTTCCTTTTCTTTCTCTTGATAAACTTGACTATGTGGAGCAACTGCATCAAAAATGAAGTTTCTAGTTGGAGGAATAGCTAAAACTATTCCTGCCGATAGAGCCAGTGTAGATAATGCACCAGCACAAACTTTAAAAAATAAATTCATAATGCCTCCTAATTATTTTCAGTAACATTGTAAGTTACTTTATAAGTTGTATTTGAATTGTAAGTGAATGTAGTAATATCTGATAAATAAGTTACTGTTGCATCATCTCTGTCTGCAAATCTTAATTGAAGTGTATAAGTTTCACCAGCAATTAAGTTACTTGCATACCAAGTATCACTACAAGTTCCTGTAACGGAGTGAGTATGATTAAAGGTTTCCATAAGTTTTCCATCTTCATCATAAATAACACAAGTTACAGTGTAAACTTTTGCAGATGATAAATAATTTCTTATAAGAGTTACATTTGAAGTTGCACTATATAATTGAAAACATTTATTTGTTGTTCCATTAGTTGCAATGCCAATCTTAAATGTAAGTGGATCATCTGCTCCAAGTGCGTAATTAAATAACATAATTTTGTCTGTTGTTGTAATTGTTAATTTACCTGTAACACTTGCAAAAATTAGTTGTTTTGAAAGTATTGTGTAGTTATAATCGCCCATTTCAACTAACATACTTTGATAACTATTTAATAGGGAGTTATCATTAAATAAGAATTGATATGTGTGATTGTCGTTTGATAAAATAATTTTTACAGGGTTACTAGCTAAATCAATCGTGCTTGTATCTATTGTTCCAACTGGATTTAATCCAACCGAAGCAACAGTATAATTGTCTAAATAGTAATAATCAAAAGTGATATTACTTGTATTGCTTTTTATAGTAAATGAGCCTTTAAAATCTTCAAAAATAAGAGCTTCGCTGTCTATAAAATATTCCCAAGTCGTGTTTTTAGAAAGCAATACATTTAAGCCACTGTTTAACTTTGCTTTGCTATCTATTAAAACTGTTTTTGTTTGGTTTTTGTCAGAGCAAGTAAATGTTATTTCAACAGGGGTTGTTAATAAATTTACATTTGAAATATCACTATCTTTTGTATCAACAAAACCAAGATTAAGTTTTGAAAATTCATAATTTGGTTTTACATCTTCAACCTTAACTTTATCCTTTGTGTCATCGTCATCTTCTAAATCTTCAATGTAATCTTCATTTTTAGTAGTAGCACTAATATCTTGATTACCTTTAACAAAATTTAGATTTACTGCGATGCTACACCTATAAACGCCATAATACTGTTTGTTATCATATTCTGGTTGCTTATCAACGCTTATAGGGTATTTTGTTTGTTCAGCTTCTGGTATTGGAACACATAAGCTATTTGTGCCATCAATAATTTTGTAAGAGTTATATCCTTCGCCTTTGATTTGTTCATATAAATAGTTATAGAAAGTATTTATCTTTACAAAACCAGTAGCACCTGTGCCTATCAATTCAACATTGCCGAATTTGATAAAATATGAAGTTATGTTTTTAGCAGTTAAATTCGCTGCGTTTGTCATAACATATCTAACCATTTCATCTTGATTTGTTCTGACTGCGTGAGTCCATTTTACGAATTTTTGTGTTTGTCTTGAAACTGAAACTAAATCATCGTGCGTTCCGTTTAGTTTACCACCATCAAAGAATGTGTAGTATTCATAGTAATAAGGTTCTTTGTTCTTTTCATGCACCCATTTAAAAGTGCTTAAATCGTAAGCAAAAAACCACTTCATACCTGTAAGCGAGCCATAGGTATTAATCATACCATCTAAAATCAAACCATTATTTGATTTGTAGAATAACGCATTTTGATAAGTGCCATTATCTTCATAACTAAATACAATATACGAGCCAAAATCATAACATTTTAGGTCAATAACTTGGTCGTCGTAAGCAGGACACTCATTGTCGTCTTGTGCTTTCTTTATTTGTTCAAAAGTAAAGCCACCATTGGTATTTTTCCAGTTATCGTTAATCGTTTTGTCTATTTCTTCAATTTGCTCTTTTGGGGTGGGCATAGCATTAGCAGATACTGTAAAATAACTGTTTTGAATAACACCACCACATACTGCAAAAAGGACAAACATAATGACATACAAAAGTTTCATTTCTTTATCTTTAAATACAGTATTTTGCAAAATTAAAACAATAATTAAACAAAGAATTAAACCGACAACAACACCAACAATCCAATTTGATATTTGCATTTTGCCTCCTTTGAAGAATAATCAGGTATAAACGAAAATGTATATACCTGATGCTCCTCGTAATTAAGATTTTTATTTTATAAGCATATTTAACAATGCTTTATCTGATTGTCTAAATGGTTTAATAGTGCATTCATACACTTCGCCATTTTCATCAACCGAGTGAACTGCATAGGTATTGCCTTTGATAACATTTCCAGTTGCTTCATCTTTGATTTCATAAGGATTTACAACTAAATCTGCTTGCATTTCGTTACCGAAAACAATATCTAATACTGTAAAACCACCTTTGTCTGGTGGACTAACTAAAATTCTCACATCTTTTCCACGAATTTTACCTTTTATAAAGTATGAAAAGTATGTGTTTCCATCTTTCTCAAAAGTTTCTCTTTCAACTTTAATTTTGCCTAATACATTTTTCTTTTCCATTGATTAAATTCTCCTTTTATTTTTTACCTTTACCAATTTGTTTTGAAATTCTTTTAGCTTCTGACTTTGATTTGCCTTGTGCAAGTGCATCTTTATATTTATAAAGTCCTGCGTGGTCTGATTGACATTGCAAATAACCACTTCTTAAACCTTTTTCAAATTCAGTCAATTCTTTGCCTTCTTTTTGACCTCTTTGATGCACTTTTGCTTTTCTTTCTTCGGCATAACCTTTCGCTCTTTTATTTGGCGAAAACCATCGTCTTTCTTTGACTTCTTTAGCCATAATCAAATCTCCTTTTTAGAATTAAAATTTTTTTGCCCGTGTTGCCGTTAGCAAAGCTTTTAAAAATATTAAGTTGTAGTTTTGTAATCTTATAAGCAATAGGACTTTTTAAAACAATTCGTCTTTATGCGATATTTAATGTAGGTGGCCACCTTTACGAAATTTCACACAAAAGGAATCGCCTGCAATTTGCCTTTGCTTTTTGATTACACTGCTATTCTATTTGATTAACGAAAAATCTACCAGAAACTCTATCTAAACAAAACCCAAACAATACCCAAATGTTCCCAAAATTAAAACAAGTAAATACAAACAATACCCAAACTTTTTTGAGGTATTAAAATTAAAAAATCCAGAGTTTTTAAACTCTGGACTTTTGATTTAATCTATATAATTTCTTGAAAATGCTGTTGATGGTAGTCGTTTTCCATCTATATTTATTCTTTCATTAAAAGCATTATCGTATTGCTTATCTCTTAACTTTGTTCTTTTAAAATATGTGTCTGTGCTAAATAATTCGTTTCCATTTAAACAATTGTCTTGTAAAGAGATAATCTGTCTAACAATATAATGTTTTGTTCTATAAACATTGTTTGCTTCAATTAAGAACTCTGGAATATCTTTCATGCAGTTTCCTCCTTTTCATCAATAAAAGAGCTTTGCAAGAATTTTAGAAGTTTTTTATTGAGCATCTGTATATATTCAGGAGTAAAACCTAATTTGTCAGACAAAGACTCTTGTGTATGACATTCTATATATAATGAAACATATAAATCATACAACTTTGGTGATGCCTGTTTTATGGCGTTATTATACTTGTGAACTTTTTGAATAATAACATTTTCGCCAGTCGTTGAAAAACCTTTGTCAAAGACATCTTTCCTCATGTAGTAGTATCTTATATCTTTTAAATCTTCTCTAATAGTTGCAAGAGTCATATTAAAACCTCCCGAAAAGTGAAGTTAAATCACTTTTTCTAAATAGTTTCAAAACGAGCTGATACAAAGAGCCATTACGAGAATAATACTCACACAAAAGTTTTTTAAAATTTTGATTAAAATTTTAATCACTCTCATTTTACCACGAAGTCAACAAAAAAGTTGGTTTTTATACTTACAACATTTGACTATGTTTAGCCTTTTTTGTCAGTATTTTTGTTTTCGTTTTCTTTCTCTCTTTTTTCTTTATAAAACTCTCTTATTTGAAATTCCAAGCAAGAAATGAAAGAGTTAAAATCTTCTTTTGAAAGAACTGAAAATTTAGGTGCACCAATTGTTTCAATTTTTAATTCTTTGTTTTTAGATTTCTTTTCCATAATCACTCCTTGCTTGTTGCTTTAAATTTACAGCAAACTGAAAAAGAAAAGTAGAAACTTTATCCCAACAAAATCCAAAGAAAAACTAAATATTTCTAAAATTTACCCCAAATAAACCCCAACTTTACCCAAACATACAAAATAAACCTTTTTTTATTTTTGTGTGGGTGTTTTTTGTTTTTTTTCAATAGCAGAGTGTATCAAAAATGCCCATATCCCTCAAAGGAAAAAAATATTGCTTAAACCAAAAAAAATTAAAGATATTTAAGACAATGTTTTTTTCTTTATCTTTGATGGCTCTGTTCCTTTTTGATGGTTTGTAGGTGTTGAAAAAAAATTCAATAAAAAAAGGAGTTTGTATATATGAGTTTAGGTAAAGTTGGGATAAAGTTTAGAAAAAATTGGATAATGTTTCAGTTTAGTTTAGGTGAACTTTCTAACGCACTTGAATTGTATATATTAAATTCTTTTATAAACAAAGAAAAGGAGATTTTATAATGAAAACAGCAGTTATTTATGCAAGATATTCAAGTGATAGTCAAACAGAATAAAGTATTGAAGGACAATTAAGAGTTTGCCAACAATTTGCAAAGAACAATGATATTTTGATAGTTGATACTTATATTGACCGAGCAATGACAGGAACAAACGACTTGCGACCAGATTTTCAAAAAATGATTAAAGACAGCAATAAAAAACAATGGGATTATGTAATTGTTTATAAATTAGACAGGTTTAGCAGAAACAAATACGAAACAACAATCCACAAACACACATTAAGCAATAATGGTGTTAAGGTTTTGTCAGCTATGGAAAACATACCAGATACGCCCGAAGGCATAATTTTAGAAAGCTTGCTTGAAGGTATGAATCAATATTATTCAGCAGAACTTTCACAAAAAGTCCTTCGTGGTTTAAAGGAAAGCTATTTAAAAGGCAACTTTACAGGTGGCGTTCAATTATTTGGTTACAAAGTTGTTGATAAGAAAAATGTTATAGATGAAAACGAAGCCGAAATTGTAAAAGAAATTTTTTCTAAATATGCACAGGGTTTTACTGCTGTTTCAATAGCACAAGAATTTAAAAAGCGTGGCATAAGAACAAAAAAGGGAAAATATGTTGACTCTGTAATGATTTATAAATTTATTCAAAACACAAAATATATTGGTAAAGTAAAACACGGAGATAAAATTTACACAAATATATATCCACCAATAATAGACGAGTCAACTTGGCAAAAAGTCCAATCAATAAGAAACGCAAACAAACACGCACCGGGAAGAAAAAAAGAAATATTTGACTTTTTACTATCTGGTAAATTAGTATGTGGCACTTGTAAAAGAACAATGATTGGTGAAAGTGGAACTTGCAGAAATGGTGATAAACATTACTATTATAATTGTTTAAGCAGAAGAAGAAAAAAGGCAGAGTGTGATTTTCACTCTGTCAACAAACAATGGCTTGAAGATTTAGTTTTGCAAATAACTTGGGAATTAATTTGCAAAGAAAACAATTTAGACGAAATAGTAAACGAAATTTACAAGAAGCATCAACTTGTTAATAAGCAAGACTCTATAATAAAAACACTTGAAGTTAAAAGAAATGATGCTTTAAAAGCTTCTAACAATTTAATATCTGCTATTGAACAAGGAATAATAACCGAGCAAACAAAGATAAGATTAAAAGAATTAGAAGCACAAATATCACAATATGATTTTGATATTGAACAGGAAAAGCAAAGGTCATATACTTATTTAACCCCAAGCTTAATAAAAGATTATTTAAAATCTGTTATTTGTGGTGATATAGAAGATTTAACAATTAGAAAACAAATCATCAAAACATTTATAAGAGAAATAATTTTAACAAATGATAACTTAATAATAGTATATAATTTTATTGATAACAATTTTACAAAAAAGCAAATACCAGATAATATAGAAGAAGTTATTGAACAGTCAGAAATGGCTGTTAAAAATAGATTTAACGGTTCAAACAAAAAGGATAGCACTCCGCCAAGCGTAACCTAATCCGAACACTTTCTGTTTTGATTAGGTTTATTTTTTTGTTTTAGGGTGGGATTCGACCCGTAAAGGGTTCGGTCTGTCGACCCGGACCGCAACAGAGTTGCTCCCGCTTTGTGCTAAAAAC
>JAFUMP010000046.1 GCA_017482685.1 bacterium
AGAACAGGAAAGGGAGATTATTATGAATAGAGAAGAATTAATTGCAGAAATTTCTAAATCTGCAAAAGTGACTAAGAAAGAAGCTTCAGAAGTTTTATCAGCTACAATTGATGCAATTCAATCTGCTGTTAAAAAAGGCGACAAAGTTACTCTAGTTGGTTTCGGTACATTTGAAGCTAGAAAAAGAGCTGCAAGAATCGGCAGAAACCCACAAACAGGTAAAGAATTGAAAATTGCTGCTAAAACAGTTCCTGCATTCTCAGCAGGCAAAAAATTCAAAGAAGCTGTTAAGTAGTTAATTATAATCTTTGAAATAAAAAACAGGCAAGCCATCTCGGTTTTGCCTGTTTTATTTTATAAAAATCATAAATTCGGTTTTTTTCTATTATTTTACTTTTTTAGCTAATGGGAAAAGTTCTCTTTCAATTGCTTCAAAAATTTTCTGCAACTTATCACCATTTATTTTAGAGAGCTTGTTTCTTAATTCATCTGCTTTTCTTATTTCCCCTCTTGCTTCTGCTGCTCTAATTTGGGGTCTAAGTTTCTCAGCAATATCCAACTCTTTTTTAGCAACAATTCTTATTAACTCACAAGCTCTATTATAATATTCAAGTCCTTTAAGCTTTGGTTCTTCGTTAATAAGTTCCTTTTTACTAATAGCTCTTCCTAACCTTGAAGCGGTATCCTCAGAAAAATATCCACTAAGTTCTATTTCTTTACCATTGGTTAAATTTTTAGCATAATAACCATTTCTATCTAAATCATGAACTAATCCAATTATGTCTTTTGAATCCATATCTTTTAATGCATAATGCGTTGCTAAAATATCGGCGAAGCCGTTCCTTGTCATTTCAAGTTTTTTTATAATTTTTCTTGTTTCAGCATCATTGGAAAAACTTGCTTTGAAATTTAGTCTTGATTGATTAATGTTTGTGTTTAAATTTACTTGCATGCATATACCTACTTTCTTTATAGAAGTATATAAACCTGTAAATAAAAATTTTTGCCTAAATCTTTACAATGTTAAACATTTAGGATTTGTACGATTACTTTTGTAGTATAATTTATTCACTAGATTAAGGAGTTGTGTATTATGAAAGTACAATCAATTAATAATAATTATCAAGAAAAAATTAATACTCGAAAAAAGCCCAATTTTAAAGGATATATTAATGATAAATTAATAAAAGATGCTATAGCTAATACTTCAGAACATTTTAATAAGATAGATATTAGAGGATTGCATGAACAGCGTTTAATAGATCGATTTTATCGAAGCACGTTAACCATAAATGAAAAACTAAAAGCTCTTCATCCAAATACGAGATTAGAAACTTTTAATAATAGCCTAGGAAAACATACTGCTATACTAATAAATGATTCTTCTAATTATGTAGAGCCACTAAACTTTCATTTCTATAATTTTTTTGATGAACCTTCTCGAGCATTTCATAAAAACTTAGGTTACAAAGAGATTAATGTATCACCAGAAACAAATATAGATGTCTTGTTAGATTTAGCTAAATGCTTAGAAGACCTTGATGGACTTAAAGTTGATGCAACAATGGCTTTATACGCAAAAGAACCTTCTTTTAGAGACGAAATTTTAAAGAAATGGGAAGGTCGATATTTGAAAAGCGATGAGTTTTGTAAATTCGAGTTCCCTGCAAAATAGGGTGAACTTTAATCCACAAAAAGAAAATAAGGAAAGACAAATGAAAGTACAAGCGATAAATACTAATAACTATCAACAAAACAAGCCTAGTTTTAAGGCATATATTAAGCCTAATGCTAATTTTCATATTCTTTATGGCAAAGAAGCAAACTTTATGGCAGAAACACAAAGGAAAATGTTTAATGCTAATTTTGGAGTTCTTGACCCTTTTTTAGTAAAAAAGTTTAGCGAATTACCTAAACATTGCCTTGAAATATTAAAAATAAATAAAATAAATCAAGAATTTGTAAAAGAGTATACCAAAATTACACAAGTTGAAGATAATATTATGGATGTATTTGAATGCATTGTTTTAAACCATGAGACAAAAAGAACTGCAAATATTCGTTTAGAACCTTCTCAAGCACCTCTAACTAAATTAATGGAAGGTATTGTAGAAAAAGAAAATACAGCATTCTTTAAAGGCGAACTCCTTGAAAGTGACAAGGCATTATATAATACACTCACAACAGGCGAACCTTTAGATGAAATGTATATTAAAGCAATGAATGAATATAAAGGATAACAAAAATGCAAATCAATCCAATTCAACAAAATAATACAGATCCATCTTTCGGGGTTCATTACTCTAAAAAAACTGTACGAACCTTAAAGAAAGACATCGCCCCAATGCTTCGTTGGGTTAAAAATGAGGAAGATTATAATCTTATAAAATCAGCAATCAAACATCTTATTAATGCAGGAAAAAAGATTGATGATTTTTGTGTTGAATTAAACAATGATGAAACAATCTCCTGTTACTATGAAATAAGAGCTAAAAAAATTACAGGAAAATGTAACGATTTCTTATATCCACCATACAAAGATGGTATTGGCTTTGAGGATACTTATATCTCTAGATTCTATAAACAATGTAAATTTATTGATTCAGAAGAATTTGCACCACAAACCGAAAAAGAAATAAATGAATGGTATACTCATAGAACGTCACAAACTTGGTGGAAAAATTTCAAAGATGATGCAGACTGGTTTTGGTATGATTTTACTGAAATACTTGAGTATCCCGTAGAACTTTTTAAAGACCTTTTTGCTGTGTCTATTGATTTGAATAATGGTGGTAAAAAATCTTGGTATCCTATTGAGGCAGTCAAACAGTTTTTCCATAATAAGAAAAATCATGACGTAATAGATAACGCCAATGCTAAAGAAATCAAGGAAATAAAAGGTTTAATTGATAAATTGCGTACAAAACCAATTAAAATAAATGTTACTACAACAACTGCAAAAGAAGAACCTAAAATGATTGAATCTTCAAAAAAACTAATTGAGGGGGAATAATAAAATGCAAATCAGCCCAATTCAACAAACTCAATATCAAACTGCAAATCCATCTTTTCAAAAATTAAGAGGGGTTAAGTTTGTTGAAAATACTGTTCGTGCTGATGGTAAAATCTATGTTCTAAAAGCTAATAAGTTTTTCGACAAGAAGAAATTAACAAAACTAATTGAAGAAGATTGGCAATTCAAAGCATTTTTCAAAAAGTTTGATGGTTGGGTTGAGTTTTCAGAAGATATTAATGGAGTTCGTCAAGGAATTTCCACTAGTAATAAAGATAAAATTACTACTTGCAGAAGACATGGTATTATGACAATCCGTTATGAAGACCCTACTCTAAAAGAAACCCACAAAGGACAAATACTCAATTTTGACTACAGCGATGTAATAGAAGAAAATTGGGCGTTAGGAAATAATCTGCAAAATCCTGTTGATTGGTATTCAAAACTTATCAAAACTCGAACAGGAGCAAATAGTTCTAATAACAATTTATTAATTAGGCACGAAATTGCAGTAAAAAATCATTATAACGAGATTGAAAAAGCCAAGAAATTTAAAGCAATGGAAGAAGCTAAAACTCAAGCCAAAGAACAAGCTCGTATTGCAGAAGAAAAAGCAAGAGAAAGTGAAAGACGAATTAATAAAAACACAACCGATAGTAACTCTGAAAGCGAATACAACCCTTATGATGATGTAATTTATTCAGGACCATGGTAGTAGAAAAGGTTTAATATAATAAATGCAGTTGATTTAATTAATACAAGTGATGAAGTTGATTTTGAAAAGTAACATATCTACGTGCGTAGCACAAAAAAATTTGCCGCAACTCGGAATTGAACCAAGGACACAGGGATTTTCAGTCCCTTGCTCTACCAACTGAGCTATTGCGGCAAATCTTCTTTAATTTTCAGTATATGTATATTATATTCAGTGAAAATTTTTAATCAAGCTTTTTATTTAAAAAACTATTGTGGTGCAAGCCAAGCTGTTACGTTTCTACCTTCTACCATTGGCTTTTTCTCAACATTAATAGGATCATTGGCTAAATCTGCTATAAAACGCTCTGCTAGTTCTATCGCTAAGTGAGAATGTTGCATTTCACGTCCTCTTAGCATTACCACGATTTTTACTTTATTTCCTTGTGATATAAATTTTCTAATATTTTTTAATCTCACTTCATAATCGTGAGTATCAATTTTATAACGAACTTTAACTTCTTTAATATCAACTACGTGTTGTTTTTTCTTCGCTTCTTTTGCTTTTTTCTCTAGTTCGTATTTATATTTACCATAATTCAAAATCTTAGCTACTGGTGGTGCTTGGTTTGGGCTTATGACAACTAAATCTAAGTCAGCCTCTTCTGCCATTCTTAATGCTTGTGATGTTGGCACTATGCCATGATTGTTTCCATTTTCGTCGATTAGTCGTACTTCCTTTGCTCGTATTTTTTCATTAATAAGCGGTTTGTCTTTGTTTGCGCCTTTGTTCGAGCTTCTTTCTTCGTTAGCTATGATTTTGTCTCCTTATATTTATTCTACATGTCCTATAATAACACGATTTTATTAATTATCAAGTATTTTAATTTTTACAAAAGCCTATCTATGCTAATTTGCTACGTAATCAGAGCTTATTGCAAGCCATTTATAAGCTTCTTCTGATGTATTAGGGATGTCGAGTACAAATGTCCCACCATAACGTCCACGTGTAAATGTAACATATCCTTCTTCAGACAAATTATCGAGAGCACGTTTAATTGTTTTTTCGCTGGTTTGATATATTTGAGCAAATTCTTTTATTGAAGGTAATTTTTCTCCAATTTGTCCATTTTCTGCAATATAGTGTTTGATTTTTTGTTCAAATTTTTCGTAAAAATAAGTTTCATTATAAGTATTGTTCAAATTTTTGTCTAAAACAATTATACCGTATTGTCCTCTTCTTGTATGTAGCAG
>JAFUMP010000047.1 GCA_017482685.1 bacterium
ATTTAATGGAAATATATAGAAATTGTCCTGAAAATATTACTAGAGTAGAGTCCTTAATGTTTGATAAAGGTTTTCATGATGGTTGGGACTTAAGTTTTATTAGAAAACTTTCTACTAATCCAGAGATTTTAAATAAACAATTGGAATTATTAGATAATCTATTTGACTATACAGGAGAACTCTCTGGTAAAAAAGAATATTTACAACATACATTTACACTTATATTAGATAGTGCAAAAAGTGTTGAAGATATCAATGTAAAAATTGAAACTTGGGAAAAATTAAAAAAATCACTAGAGCATAAATCTTTATTAGATAAAACAGTAGATTTGTTTAAACGTAATAATGCATTATTAGAAGCTCTTGATATGGTTCATAGCATTAACAAAGATAATCAAAATGTTGCTAATTTATTGATGTCTGATAAAAAATATAAAAGAGTTCTTGATAATTTATGGTATATAACTAAAGAAAATGCAGAAGCTGTAGAACATATTATAAAAAATAATAAAACAAACAATTATAATGAATTAATACAATTCATGACTATTACTCAACATAAAAAATTTAATGCAGATTTTGTTAAAGAAAATTTAGATATAATACCTGAAAATCAGTTAAGCAGTATTGCTAATAGGGTAAACGATCTAAACAAAGATCTAATTATTAAATTATATGGCGATAAAGAATTAAATTTCCCTGCTGAATATGTTGTTGGTATTGCAGAAACCTTAAAATATTCAAATGTTGAATTAATTACTAAGCTTTGTACAGATAAAAGTATAAATTTCCCACCTCAACACATAAGTAACTTAGCTGTTCAATTAAACGATTCAAACCTAGAACTTGCAACAAAACTATGTATGGATAAAAATTTAAACTGCCCAAAAGATAGAATTCCTGATATTTTAAAAGCTGTTGCAATGATTAATACCGATATTAAAAGTTTAAGTTTAAGTGACAAAATTAATACTTTTGGAGCAATAACAAGTCTTTCAAAAGATATATTAAACTTATGTCGTAAATATTCTGAAGTTGATATAGATGCTAAAATGGCAGAATTAACTTTAGCTCTAGGGAAGAAAAAAGATATTATAACTATTTCACAAGAACAACAAAAACTATTTGTTAAAGATATATTAGCAAATAATAACAGTAATGCAGAAAATATCTTGAAAAACTTTAACTTTGCTCAATTCGGAAAAGAGGGCTTACCATTAAAATATACAAGAGAACAATTTACTGCAAATATTAAAAACTTAATAAAGGATTTAACCCCTGAAGAACAAATTATAGTTTTAGAACACTTTGGCTTAATTGAAGGAGCAGCCGGATTTGATGGTATGCCAACAAATAAACCTTTTAATAACGAGGATGCAACTGCACAATTAAAAGAAACTGCTCAAAAAATTCAAAGTGAAATTGAGTTATTTACAACAAAAAATCAAATTTGTACAGGTGATGCTACTGTTGATAGTGTTTTAAATTCTTTAATTCAGGGACTACCTGAATTTACTTCGATCGTTGGGAAAAAGCAACATGGTACTCACGCATACTCCGTAGATATTCATACCTTAAAAGTTTTACAAAGTGCAATGAATAACCCTTTATATAAAAATTTAACTGATCGTGATAAGACCATTTTAAAATTTGCAGCATTATGTCACGATTTAGGTAAACGAGGAGATGTAGTAGATGTAGGACATGCTAGCTCTAGTGCTGAGTTTTGTACTGCTATATTAGATAAATTCTCTTTCCCTCAAGGGATGAAAGATCGCATCATAGATATTGTTGATAACCACCATTGGTTTGAAGCTTATAACACAGGTAAAGCAACTGCAAACGATGTAGCTGTAAGATGTCGTAGACCTGAAGACTTTTTGATTTACGAAATTCTTGCAAAAGCAGATTTTGAAAATGTTAACAATGATTTCCATTTAGGAGGAAAATCTAATGGAGCAAAAACTCAAGCTGAATTTGATAGATTTATGCAAGAAAGAATGCAAGCTATTGATGATGCTTTAACAACGATGTATGCAAGATCTAATTTAGTTTTTGATACTCAATTTGTTCAAAATGGGGATATGTTCCCAAGACAAGCTGTTGAAATAGATGGCGAATTAATAGAATTAAAAGTTTTAGACTTGAATAACTTGAAAAGCAATGAAAGTTTACAAAAATACGGCTTTAGTACAGGTGTAACCAAAGATAATGCTAGATTTACAGTACATATGACTTCGCCTAGTACCGGAGCAATGGAATCAGTATTAGTTTTAACTCAAAACTCATTAAACCAATCAGCTTGGTCTACTAGTTTAATAAAAGCATCAAATAATAGAACATACGAAAATAGAAAATTTGGATTTGTACTGGATGTTGACCAAGCCAATATTTCAGAAGCAAATTTTTCTAATACAGGCTCTGGCTATGGTAAAGGTTTAGAAACGTTTAAAACCATACTTTTTGATGCAAATGGTAGCGCTAGAACATTTGTAAGAGATCGTTTAATAAAAGAATTGTCTAAAAAAGGTATTAAATTGAATGATAAAGAATATGCTCAACTTGTAAAATATTTAATAACAAAGAAATATACTACACAAATTACAAAAGATATAAAAATTGGCGAACAAGTTATAAAAGCTGAAGTTTTGGTCAAAGCATTAGAAACTTCAAGAGACGCCCTTTTTGAAGGTGGCGATATACATAGTGAAATAGTTCCAATAAACCCTAGAGTGAAAGGTTTAATTGCTAAAGTTGAAAAGCTAGAAGATTGTCCTCCAGAGTTCTTAAACTTTGCTAAAACTCATAATTTACCAATTATTTTGATGAAACCGACTAAGGAAAATAGCGAATGGTAAACTAGAGTTTGATTAAATTCCCCCAACTAACCATTTCATTATGTTACATGCTTAGTAACACAATGTAAATTGTGTTACTTATATGGACACACAAACAGCTTTTTCGCCATGTGGAAGCTAATATTGTCATAGTAAAGGAGGAATAGCATATGGAATTTGTAGAACCTATTAGAGATTTGAACGATATTGAACGCATCAAAAACTATTTAATAAGGTGGCGTTTTCGAGATTTTATGATGTTTATAATGGGCATAAACATTGGGCTCAGAATATCGGACTTATTAAGCCTAAAAGTTAAAGACGTTATGGATAGTGAATATGTGGAATTAAAAGAGGGAAAGACTGGTAAGTACAAGCGTTTCCCTCTTTCTGATTCTTACAAGTGGTATTTAAAAGAATATATTGCAGGCATGAATCCTGATGATTGGCTTTTTCAAAGCCAAAGGGGTGTTAATCAGCCATTAACAAGAATTCAGGCTTATAGAATCTTCAATCGTGCGTGCGATAAGTTAGAAATTAAAGTGAATATTGGAACTCACACACTTAGAAAAACCTTTGGCTATCATTTTTATAAAAAGACAAAAGACATTGCACTACTGCAAAGAATATTCAACCACTCAACGCCTGCTGTAACCCTTAGATATATTGGAATTAGCCAAGAAATAATTGACGAAAGTTTGTTAGCATTTAATTTGTAATTGTAACAATTTCTGCTCAATTGTAACAAAAACCTAAAGTTTTTCTAAAAAGTGCCGATATAAAACATGTAACACAATTTACATTGTGTTACATGTTTACGACACAACTTCAAAAAATCTAGATAGAGGTTAGTGGAATGGCAGAATTAAACGTACAACAGCAAAATTTAGTAAAAGAACTACGACAGGCTTATCCTGAGTTAAAAAGCTATTCGGATGAGCAAATTCTCACGATTTATAATCAACAACTCGCAAACGTTCAACTCTCTGAGGATGAACGCATTTCCATTATGAGTGGTAGGAATGGGGTTTCTAATGATGGAGTCGGACTCCAAGTTGAAACCACGCAAACTGTCGAACTAACCAAAGACCAAGAAAATGAACTTTTATCTGCCTTAACTAAAAGAATTAATGATGTAACTGCAAATACCCAAAAAGCTGAAGAAGAAAATGGTTTTCTTGGAAAGGCTTGGAATTGGGCAAAAAATACACCTCTTTTAGATTGGTGTACTGACAGTACAAACGATATTAAAAAAGCACAACAAGCTGATTTGAAAGCATTAGAAAGTGGAAATATCAAAGAGGCTTTCAAGCAGATTACAGGCTTAGATTATACAGTAGAAAACGTTAATAAATTTTTGAATAATGAAATTCAAACGACTTCTGAACAGGCTTTGAACGGCTATAAAGAAGGTCAAGATATGGCGAGTGATGTTGTGGCAGATATCTTCTCAGGTATTGCTGCCGTTGGTATTTACACAGCTGCCGTTGCTTTAGCACCTGTTAGTGGTGGCGCATCAATCGCTGTCGGTATCGCAGCAGCGACTGCAAGTGGTGCTGCGATTAAAACGGGTATTAAATTCGCAGATACTGTTTCATCAGAAAGAGAATATACTTCCGATAATCTTAAACGAGACTTAGCAACTGGTGCATTCTCAGGAGTCCTAGCACCAATTACAGGTGGTATGGGTGGTGCAGTTGGTAAAACTGTTGCAACAAAAATGGGAGTTCAAGCCGTTAAACAAGTTGGTAAAGAAGTTGCAGATACTGTTGTGGAATCAGGCATTAAACAGGGTATTAAAACAGCTTTAACCAACCAAACAGGCTATGAATACGTTGGTGGCACATTGTTAAAACGTAGCTTGGCTTTTGGGGCTGAAATGGCAACTGACGGTGCTATCGGAGGTGCTGTTGATAACGCATTCAGAACTGCATACGATGGTGGTAGCTTAGAAGATGTCGGCAACGCAACTGTACAGGGCTTTGTCGGTGGTGCTATTATGTCACCAATTATTGGTGGAGGTATGAAATTTGCCGGAAAAGGTGCTCAAAAAATATTCGGTAAAGATAACGTACATATTGATGCTGATGGTAAAAGAGTTCTCGTTACAGAAGATGGAAGCGTTATTAAATATGATGATAACCCTACTACTCAAGCAAAAGCAGAAGCTATTGCAGATTTAGCAGGTTTTGTTCAAGAGCTACCACCCGCAAATTCAACCTCTGTTAATTCAAATTCAACATCGTTGAGACCAGTTAGTCAATGGCGTACTAAAACTGGTAAAAAAATAGACTTTAATCCCAAAGCATTTAAAAACATTAAAGGTTTTAAACCTGATGCAACTTTAAAAGGTAGTAATATAAGAAATGTTACTCAATCTTGGGGTAGTACAACAATGACTTTATCCCAAATACTAGATATTAAAAGCCCTGAAAGAACATTAGTAAAAAAAGCTATTAGATTTAATGATTTAGAAATAGATAAATATTTAATGGAAATAGATACCCCTTTTGTTAAATCGAACAAAGAAACTGCAAAGAAAATATTTAAAAGAATAATGGAATCTAATCATAAAGGTGGGGAGGGTTGTTTCTATCAATTTACTGATAATGAACTCCTAGATGTCCTAAAAAATGTTAATGAGAAAAATATTAATTTATTAGAATCAATGTTGGATGCTAATACTGATGAATGTTTTGCATTTAGTGGAGATGTTTTTGCTAATATTTTATCAACATTATCAAAATATGAAAATGAAACTGCAAAAAATGTCGTAAATTTAATAAGTGGTGGAAGCTTTATAACTCGCAATATTGATTCAGTTGAAAAACTTGCTATATTGACTGAAAAGTTTCCAGAGGAAATGGCAATATTATCTTCAGATTTTTCTCCTAAAAATATAGATTATTTCTTTGAATCAGACTGGGAATCAACAGAAGCGTTAATCGAACAATTGTCAAAGAGTAGTGCTACTCAAAAAGAATTAATTAAAACAATACGCTCTAGCGCTTCTCCTATAGGAAGTGTAAGGAATAGAATATTAAAAGAAATTTTGAATTTAGGAGATAATTATACATATAAGCAACTCTTAACTATAAGTAAAAATTATCAAAATGCATATGGCCCACAAATTTCTCAAGATTTTGAAAGATTAAGAAATATTGTTGGAAAAGAACTTTCGTTTGATGCAACAAGTGTTTATAAGAAAAAATCTATACCAACAGCAGAAGATGCTTTTATTTATGCTAGAAGCTTAGGAGTGAGTGAAACAGATTCTCGCATTTGGGGTAATTCTGAAGTCGGAAGATCTTTAGTGCATTTTTTAGATTTTATTGCAGCCGTTAATCCAGAAAATTCTATATCTTCTTTTAAAAAACAATTTATTGAAGAAATAATTGGTCAAATAAAAAGAGGAAATAAAGATGGGTTAAAAGAGTTTTCAAAAATGCAATCTGTTTTGCCATATTTTACAAAAGAGAATTTTGAAATATATAAATCAAAAAATAAACATGAATCTTTAGAATCAACTTTAAACTATTTTATGAAATCGATGGAAGATGAAATTGTAGCAGTTGAATGTGCTCCAGTTTGTTCTTTTGTTAATAAATTAACAGGTAAGAAAATATATGAACACGAACTTTTTCTAATGGGAAGTGAGGCTTTAGCTTTACCAAATTTAAAAGAAGCTGATATTGCTAATGGAATTAAAAAACTGCAAGACTTAAATCTATTAACTGAGGATTCAAATATTCTAACAATGCTAGCAAGAATGGAAGATTTAAATAATATTGAATTAACTCCTGAAATTAAAGATTTTGCACAAGTTTTATCAAAAAATAAAAATATTGAGGAGGGTTGTTTAATTGAACTTTTGGGTTCTATTCAAGGTATAACACCTGAAATAAGAACTGCAAAAATAGATTTTATTAAAAAATTACTTGATAGTAGAATTGTAAATCAACAAGAAGTTCCAAAAATTATTAAAAATTTATCTATTGAGAATTCTGAAATTTTACAAAAACAAATCTCTTCATTAATGGAACTAAAACCTAAAAATAGTTGGGATTTAACTTTATACTCCAACTTTTTATCTGCAAAATCTATTGAAGAACTAGACTCCTATTTGGATTTCTTGAATAGAATTAAAAATAATTCTTCAGGTAAAGTAATGGATATTATTTCATATTTATCAGAATATCAATTTAAAAATAACAAAGCAGAATTAGTTAATTCTATGAATATATTATTGGACAAAAAAGCTGAAATTACTGAACTCACTAATTTGCTTAGAGAAATTTCAAAATGTAGTATGGATAAACAAAACGAATTTATGGATTTATATATGAAAGGTTTTGATTTAGATATTGGCGATTTCAAGCACTCACTAATTGATATAATTTCATTACATCTAAATGAAATTGATTCTTTAAATATAAATGTTCGTTTAAACTTTTATGACAAAATAAATAATTTAAATGATGTTCAAAAGGATATTATTAGAAAAATCGGACTTGATTATGATGCATTACACGATAAAGTCGTAAATTCTTTAGGTGCGAGAAGACACCTTGTTCAAGTACCAAAAAGTAAGCATCAAGGTTTTATTAAAATGGTTATGGCAAACAATAACCCTATTGCAGAAAAAGTTTTAAGAGAATTTGACTTTGCTCAGTTTGGTAAAGAAGGTATTCCTTTAAAATATTCAAGAAAAGAATTTAATTTAAATATTGAAAATTTATTAAAGGAATTGAGCGAAGAAGAAAAAGAAATTCTATTAAAACATTTTGGCTTAGTTAAAGGCGATGTTGGTTTCGAAGGCATATTGAATAATCGACCATTTGAAAATAAAAAAGTTTCGGAACAAGCTAGAAAAATTGCACAAAAAATACAAAAAGAAATTGAAAACTTTACTATAAATAATGAAGTTTTGATTTCTGATAAAGCTGCAAAAGAAATGTTAGATGGGCTAATAAAAGGATTCCCTGAATTTACCAGTATTGTGGGTAAAGAACAGCATGGTACTCACGCATACTCAGTAGATATTCACACTTTAAAAGTACTGCAAAGTGCAATGAATAATCCTTTATACAAACAATTAAGTGATAAAGATAAGACAATATTAAAATATTCTATATTACTTCACGATTTAGGTAAAAAAGAGGGCATTGTAGATAATGGACACGCAGGATTAAGTGCTGATTATACTTGGTCTATTTTAGATCGTTATCCATTCCCTCCAACAATGAAAGATAGAATTATAGATATTGTTGATAACCACCATTGGTTTGAAAAATATAATACAGGAACTGCAACAGCTGAGAATATTGCTGTTCGTTGTAGAAGACCTGAAGATTTAAAAATTTATGAAATTTTCTCAAAAGCAGATTTTGAAAATGTAAACGAAAATTTCCACTTAGGAAGTAAGTCTGGAGGTGCAACAAACCAAGCAGAGTTTGATGCATATATGGCAGAAAAATTTAAACCAATTGAAGAAGCTGTTAATAAAATATATCAAAAGGCTAACTTGGTATTTGATACTCAATTTATGCATCAAGGTCAAAATTTCCCTCGACAAAGAATTGAAATTAATGGTCAAATTGAGGAGTTAAAAGTTTTGAACTTTGCAGATATTGCAGATGATGAAAGTCTATTCCAATATGGTTTTGCCCCAAATGTTACAAAAGAAAATGCTAGATTTTTAGTACATATGACAGAGCCAAAATATAATGCCTTAGAAACAGTATTTAGATTAACTGATACCCCTGTATTCCAAAGCACTTGGTCTACTTCATTAATAAGAACTAGTAATAACAGAACTTATTGGGGCAAAGAGTTTGGTGTTATATTAGATTCTCCACAAGCAAACTTTTCAGAAGCCTTTTTTAAAAATAGCGGTAGTGGTTGTGGAAAAGGTTTAGATGCCTTTCAGAACTTCCTGTTTGGTTCTAGAGCTTTTGAGGTAGATGGCATAAAGTGTGATGTAAGGCATTATGTAAAAAATAATTTTATAATAGAAATGCAAGCAAAAGGCTATGATTTAAACGACCTTGATTATGCTGCACTAAGCCAATATTTATTTAATAAAAAATATCTTTCACAAATCACTTCTGATATAACAGTAGGCGATAAAGTTATAAAGGCGCAAGATTTAATCGAAGCCCTAGAAAAATCTCGTGATACTTTATTCGAGGGTGGAGATGAACATAATGAAATTATACCTATCAATCCTAAAGTTAAAGGCGTAATTGCTAAAGTTGAAAAATTAGAAGATTGTCCACAAGACTTACTAAGATTCGCAAAAGAACACGATTTACCAATAATTCTAATGAAAGCAACTGATAGATAATGAATGAATTACTAAACAGGGGTTCAATTGAACCTCTTTTTAATATTCATAAATAACAATTTTTGAGTCGGTATTCATATATTTTTCGGAATCATCAATTTCGCCGACATAACTAAAACCACACTTTGAAAGCACTAATCCTGAATTTGGGTTATCAATATGATGCCAAGCCCAAAGGTGTTCAAAGCCTACTTTATTAATTAAAAAGTTTTTCACATGCCGGACAGCCTCAGAAGTAATTCCGTTATGCCACCATTTTTTGCCTATACAATATCCAATTTCACAGGATTTTAATTCTTCGTTTATTTCAAGAACACTAATGCTACCGATGGCTTTGCCGTAGTAATCAATGCACCATTGATAGAAATTAGAGTTTTTATAATTATTAGTCCATTCGGTTAGAATCTCTTTTGTAACCTCAATTGAGCTATGCGTATCCCAAGGCACATACTTTGTAACCTCATCATCACTTGCCCAATGCGAAAACATCATCTCTGCATCCTTCATAGTAAAAGGTCGCAGGGTTAATCTCTCTGTATGTATCTTCTTACTCCCCAAATGTTTCATATAAAAATTGTACTACAAACTAGAATTTAATGACTCCGATTTTGAGAAAATTTTATAAACGAAGTTTACCAAAATAATCATTTCAACTGCTCACAATAATCATTTCAACTGCTCGTTTACATTTGTATTGAGTGTGACGAGAATCCCTTATGGGAGTTCGGCGGATTTGCGGACGGACGACGCACGAAGTGCTAGTCCGGATAGCGAACAGATTGAGCCTGCTGGGGCAAAGCCCCTTAGGCGAAACTCTGTGAGCGTGGAGCAAATCCAAGACGAGTCTCTTCATGCCCAAATTTAAAAAAAGAACTAGGTTTTAACCTAGTTCTTTTTTTATGTTTTAGGTTTGAAAAAGAGACGAGAACTTCGCAAGGCGACGCCTTGCTAGAGTTCGAGCGACCTGTGAGCAGAGTGCGGATGTATTTTAATGAGTAGTTTGGTCGAAAGTCTTTTCCGTCATTGCGAGGGCGAAAGCCCGAAGCAATCTAGCTCGTGCCGACTTTAAATGGTCGGAAATTTAAAAATCCAAACTGGACCAAAACGGTCTTTTATTGGACTTTGTTTTCTAAAGTTCCTCCCCAAAGGGGGAGGTTAGGTGGGGTGCAATACAAAATCGTTCCCCCTCTAACTCCCCCCACTGGGGGAGAATGTCCTTAGCTTATTCAAATTTGAGC
>JAFUMP010000048.1 GCA_017482685.1 bacterium
CCTAGGCTAATTCTACATTTACCCCTAAGTCCATAAAAAGTCCAATTTGGAAATTTTGAAGGAGTAAATAAAAAATTATAGGTTGGCATTACTATGCCAACTACAAATAAAGTCGGCTTTGTAAAGCCGACCTATTTACTACAAAATTATATATTTTCTTAAAAAGTAGGTCAGGTATCACCTGACACACAAACTAGCAAAAAATATTTTTACAAGTTTTGTACTAATGTAAGGCGATTATAAGGAGTAAAAAATGAAAATAAATCCAATTAACAACAATCAAACAAATTTTCAAGCTGTTAATCAAGCATATCTAAAAACAGCAAAAGAAATGGCAAGTAAAAGTATTACAAGAGATATCAACCCAATGTTGGTTCAAGATGTATTTATGGATGCAGTAGAAAAAAGAATGTCTAAAATGGACGCTATTGATACACTAGCAGCGATAAAAAAGCTTAATATTTGTGAAGATACAAAAGACTTTATAGTAGACATACAAACTCAACTCGGCAAACTTGCAATTTTAGATGAATTATGTGCACCATTTACAAAAAATAAAACGAAAATATAAAATAAAGAGTTTGTAGATAATGTCTTGAAAGTCAAGAAATATTTTTCTTGGGGTCAAATGTATATTTTAAGCAAGCAAAACTAGGGTGCTTAATGCATCCTAGTTTCTGATATTTAATTGTTTAAATTACGCAATTTTTACAGAATTTTTGTTGTAGCTCGTTTGTTGGGTGAAACCCAACAAACATAATCAAACCAACTGTTCTTTCTTCTTAAACCGAGTGTTAAAATATAACCGCTATGATTTAGTATTGTTGGGCAAGTATGCCCAACTTACAAAATTTTACATCCGACCAAAATGGACAATAAAATACAGCAGTCAGAAATTCTCAACCTGCAAGACAATTATTACGCTGTTTGCGGGCTTTGGTAAAACAAAAGGTTAGCACTTTGCTTTAGCACTAACCTTCTCTACAGAGGGGATGAGATTCGAACTCACGGTGGAGTTGCCCCCACACGACCCTTCCAAGATCGCACCATAAACCACTCGGACACCCCTCTTAGTTTATATTGTTATTACATTATATATCATTCAAAGTGTCTTGTAAACACTCATTATTTCTTGATTCTAATGACATGAATCATCTAAATAGATGATTCGCTAAAGCTATTATATTGTTATTCTATTATATGTTAAGAAGTCAATTAAGTTAAGAAAGGAATCGTATGGCGAAAATTATCAAAGTAGGTTCGCAAAATCCTACATTTACCTCACAAAAAATTCAAAAAGCGTCTCCTATCCATACTCATAGGAATTCAAATGACGTTACTAACCCGTTTAAGTTTACAAATTTTGAAGGCAATACTTTGCAGTTTGCTGATGTATTTGAAGGGTTTAAACCACAAAGTTCAAGTAGATTGAGAATGATTGCTTCTTCTGCTACTGGAACAATGAATAAAATTAAATCTGCAATTCCAGAATCAATTGCTAATTTTGTTAGAAAAGTTAAAACTGGTGTTACTTTAGCTTGGTCTCATGTTAATAATGCTTGGGATTACGCAAAAAATACAAATATTTCTGATGTTCCTGGTATTAAGCATACAAAAGACTTCTTATTAGCAGAAAGACATTTACCTTCATTTGGTATTTCAATTTCAGGAGTAAAAGAAGGTATTTCTTCAAGGGCTATTAATCTAGGTCATTCAGCTATGGAAAAATGGAATGGCATTATTTCAAATATTTCTTTCCACGGAAAACATAAATATTCAAATATGTCAGTTGCAGAGCTTGAATCTCATTTAGCTGCAGCTCTTGCTGAAGGAGGTATAAATGAATAAGAATGTATTAGAAATAATTGATGCTTTAACAGCTCATGAAGATATGGATTCTATTAGAGTTTTAGAAGAATTAGGTACTAATTCTCCTGATAATGAAGTGAGAGAGTATACTTCTCGTGCTCTAGTTAGAAAAAATGTTCATGATTCATTAAAAGTTGTTATCATTAACCAAGGTAAAGGTATTAATGACCTTTCTCCTGCTGTTGCAATGAGCACAATTAATGAAATTCTTGCTCTTAAAGATAAGTCAGAAGTTGTAAGAATTCTTGATGATACTATTAATTTACACTCAGATGAGTCTGTAAAAGAAAATGCTCGTTCAGTAAAATCATTGTTAGCTTTAAGTTAAGCTTTTAATAAGAAGAGAGAGAAAAGAGTTTCATTATATGAAGCTCTTTTTTTTTTCTTTACACTATTATTTTTTTATTTTAAAATGAGAACAAAAAATAAATATGGGGAAATTTGGGTGAAAATCCCAAGCTGTGCCGCAACCGTTAAAGTCGGAACACCCAGGGGTAAATGGATAAGGAGTAAATGGGCAAAGGGGTAGAGGGGTAAATATAAGAAGCTCCGAAAATTCTCCGAATCTAATAAGACAATCACTTCGAGTCAAAGTGTTTGTCAAAGACTTCTTTTGTTGCGGCCAAGTGTAGCAAAGGAAGGTTTTTTAGTATTGGCAACACAAGTGCAAAATGTAAATAAAACAAATGCTGGTTTGTGTCCGCACGGGCTTCCTCCGAGTGCGTGCCCTATTTGTTCAAAGATGGCTGGTGGTGGCGGAATGCGGATGGGTGAACGTCCACAAAAAGCTGGAGAAATGAGTTATCATCAATGTGCTATGTTAGGGAACTTGATGCGTGCCCGTGAGCTTGCTGATAAACGTCATTCACAAAGTTTGGAAAAACATGCTGAGGCTTTGAAAGCTTTTCAAGCTACAATGACAAAGTTATCTGCAAATCTTCAATCTTTTGTACAGCAGATGTCTGGTAATTTTTTTACTAAACCAATAGCAATTATTATTCAGAATTTTGCAATGCCCGTCGTTAATTTTGTGCAAAATATACCCAAGATGATGCAAAAATTTCAAAATTTAAAAATTGATATTCAAGATAAATTAAATGCGATATTTGGTGAAGCTAAAAACTTTATAAATAAGAAAATTACTGATATCGTATCAATGTTTAAATTAAATTTTAAAGATTTATTTAAAGTTTTAAAAAAACAGAATGCAGAAGATGATGATACAAAAATTGATGATGATAAAAGAATTTTTAATTTAAAGAATATTTTACGGATATTAAAAAGAAAGAAAAAAGAAAAAGATGACAATAGTTCCCAAAATTAACAATGATGCTGAATCAAAAAGATTACAGCGAAATATGACAGATACTCAAAAGCGTAATTCAAATCTTATAAAAGAAGGGAAATTAGTTAATGCTTTTGTGAAAGATCCAAATCTTTCTTTAGATGAAACTTTGGACACATTAGTAATTTCTCAAAATGAAATTGTAATGCCTGAAAAACTTACTGAAAAAGAACAGAAAAAAGATAAAAGTTTGTATTATCTTGCTGGAGCTTCGGTAGGAGGAATGGCTCTTATGGGCGGTTTTACAGCTCTTATGAAGAATTTTTCGAAAAAGAAATTAGAATCAACAAAGGAATATCTTTTACCTGGGATTACACGAAATCATTGTATAAATGATGAAGTACATCAAAGTATTTTTTCTATGATTCAATCTCCAAATAGAAGGACTATTCTTGCTGCGATAGGAGTAATAACACTTGGAGCGATGGCATTTATTGCAAAAACATTTATTGATGGTTATCGTGATGTTTGGGTGAAAAAACGTGAAGCTGATATTCAGAAAAATTTGCAAGAAAATTTGATTGCTGTTGAGACTCAAGCTTTTTCTGGGAAAATGCAGATTATAAGAAGCATGTTATCATCTAAGGCTAAAATTTTTTCAGAAAATTTGCAATTATCATTTAAGAGTAAAAAAGTTAATGAAGAAAAAAAATCAAATTTATCTTTTCTTGCACTAGGTGCTTTAACTTTAGGTGGAATTTTTGCATTAGGTTATTTTTCAATGCGAAATATTAGAAAAAGTGAGGAGTTTATAAAAAAGGGGATAAGCAATACAAAAGAAGGGTTAAATAGTGTTATTAATGATTTCAATAATGGAGTTGCTATTAATAATATTGAAAATCATAACGGTCAAATTTTAAGTGGAAAAGAGGCTTATAAACATGTTATAGAGAATATGCTTGAATCAATTTATGCAAAACCCGCAGAGATCGAAGAATTTGTTAGTAAAATGAATTTATCAGTTAATGAAAAAGAAGAATTTATTAAATATCTTAAATCTTCAATGAATCAGTCAACAGAAAAGGTAAATAGTGCAATAGGTGGTTCTGGTAGGAATAAAATTACTTATTTTTCACACGTAAATGATTATTTGTCATTCTTTTATGATTGGCTAATGAATCCGAAAAACCCACAGTTTAAAAACCTTTTCTTTGGAATTTCAGGTATAACTGCATTAGCTTATGGTGGAAAAACAGCTTCTGAAGCTATCAAAGATGTACAAGTAAAAAAATATTCTGCTGATGTAGAATTAGATTTGCAAAAACGTCTTGTGGCAACAGAATTAAGGAATTTTAAAGCAAAAAAAGATTCTGCTATTGAACCATTATGTGAAGAATTTTTTGCACAGAAATACACTGGAAAATCTCCTGAAGAATTAAAAATAATGGCTGATAATATTCTTTTTGAAATAAAAAATGGCCCACCATTTGTGTATAGTTAAAAATCGCTATTCCTATTTTTTATTACATGTTAAAATATTTACATAATGAAACTAGAAAACAGTTCTTTTTTTGATAGTTTTGTCAAAAATATAAAAAGGCAAAAAAGTTTTACATTAACAGGTCTGACTACATTCAGCCGGCTTTTGCTTGTAAAATATATAAAAGATTTGTCGAATAAAAAAATTCTTTTTATAACATCTACAGAACAGTCTGCGTTAAGGTATTCGGTTGATTTAGAAAAAATTTGGGGGATAATTACGGCATTATTGCCATATCAAAACACCTCTGCTTACGAAACTCTAACTGGTAATATTTATGATTATCAAAAACAAATACAAACATTACTCGACAGACCAGATATTGTTATAACTCCAATAAAAACTCTAACAGAAAAGTTTCCAAGAGGTAATTTCTTTGAGGAAAATCGCCTGAACCTAAAAATTGGCGATAATATATCACAACAAGATTTATTAAAAAAACTTATTTCATTGGGATATAAACGTGCAACAATGGTTTCCGATATGGGTGAGTTTTCTATCAGAGGTGATGTCGCAGATATTTTTGGTCTAACTAAAAACCCTATAAGAATTGAGTTTTGGGGAGATGAAATTGTTGATATAAGATTTTTTAATAATGAGACTCAAAAATCTATAGAAAAAATTAAAGAAGCTGAAATATTACCACTTTATAAATTTATTTTACCATCTAATCCTCCAGAAGAGTTTTCAAATATCTTAAAAGAACAACTATTTGAAGAAGGGTACTTTGAGGGAATAAATGTATATCAATCATATTTTAATAAAGATTTGGTAAGTATTTTAGAATATTTTGATGATTATATAATAATTTATGATGAATTAGCTGAAATTTCTGCTAAATTGACGCAACTTACTGATAATTTAGAAAAATCTTATAATGAAGCTTTAAAAAATAATTTAATAGAACCATTAAAAGAATTAAATCACTTTACTGAACAAGAAATTATTCAAAAACAGGCAGGTTTTCAAAAAATTTCATTAAATAATTTCTTATCAGATGAATCCAATGAGGTTGTTGATATAAATTCTCAAAATATACAAATTTTTGATGCTGATATGGATAAGTTAGCGGAGTTTATACTTTCAAAACAAGATTATCAATTAACTATCGCAACGGATTATAAAGAGAGAGTTAAAGAAGTTTTAAAAGAATATAACATATTTAATGTAAATTATATTGAAAGCATTAGCTCTTTAGGAACAGAAATTCCTGATGCAAAGCTTCTTTTAATTACGGATAGAGAGCTCTTTAATAAAAGACAAAAAGATGTACCAACTGGTAGAAAACGGCATTATAAGGAGCAAGCAGAATATATTGAAAGTATTAATGACATTAAAGAAGGTGAATATGTAGTCCATTCTGTTCACGGCGTAGGTGTTTATCAAGGTCTTACAAAACAAGAATTTGACGGACAATTAAAAGATTATTTAACCATTGAATATGCAAATAAAGATAAGCTTCATATTCCTGCGGAACAAATAAATATGTTATGTCGTTATAGAGGTTCTGGACAAATTAAGCCTAAACTCTCTAGGATGGGTGGAAGTGATTGGGAAAATACTAAATCAAGAGTTAAAAAAGAAGTCGAAGCAATTGCTTATGACTTATTAAGGCTATATGCTAGACGTAAAATGCAAGAAGGTATTGCTTTTGACGAAGATTCGCCACTTCAAGTTGAAATGGAAGAAGCTTTTGAGTATATTGAAACACCTGATCAAAATAAAGCCATCAATGATATTAAGCTCGACATGGAAAGCTCAATACCAATGGATAGGCTAATTTGTGGTGATGTTGGTTTTGGAAAAACTGAAGTTGCAATGCGAGCAATGTTTAAAGCTGTTACTTCGTTAAAACAAGTTGCAGTAATTGTACCAACAACGGTTTTAGCACTTCAGCATTATCAAACTATTTCAGAAAGATTTAAACCTTTTGGAATAAATGTTGAGTTATTATGTAGATTTAGAAGTGCAAAAGAACAAAAAGAAACTTTGAAAAATCTTGCAACGGGGAAATGTGATGTTGTTGTCGCGACTCATAGATTGCTTCAAGATAATGTGATTTTTAAAGATTTAGGACTTCTTGTAATTGATGAAGAACACAGATTTGGGGTAAGACATAAAGAAAAATTAAAAGAGTTTAGAGAGAATATTGATATTATTTCAATGTCGGCAACTCCTATTCCAAGAACACTTTATATGTCACTTTCTGGAATTAAAGACATTTCGATTATTAATACTCCGCCTCAAAACCGTTTGCCAATTAAAACCTTTGTCGGAGAATTTAATGAGCAAACTGTTAAAAATGCTATTACTAATGAGTTAGACAGAGATGGACAAGTTTTTTATCTATATAATAGAGTTGAAACTATTGAAGAATTCAAATTAGAGCTTCAAAAACTTGTTCCTAACGCACGAATTGCCATTGGACACGGACAACTTAGTGAAAAACAATTGGAAGAAGTGATTGTTGATTTTTCAAATCATGAAAGCGATATTTTACTATGTACAACAATTATTGAAAATGGACTTGATATTCCTAACGCTAATACAATTCTCATACACGAAGCGGATAAGCTTGGACTAGCTCAGCTCTATCAACTAAGAGGTCGTGTTGGACGAAGTGAAAAGCAAGCTTATTGTTATTGTTTGTATAAAAAATCAAAAGAGCTTACAAAAGAAGCAACTGAAAGACTAAAAGCAATTAAAGAATTTACAACTCTTGGTAGTGGATATAGAATCGCAATGAGAGATGTTGAAATTCGTGGTGTTGGTAATGTTTTAGGAACAAAACAACATGGTCACATGATAAATGTGGGTTTTGATACATACTGTCAACTTTTAGAAGAAACTGTTCTTGAGCTTAAAGGAGAAGGTGAAAAATCTAAAAAACCAGCTATTGTTGATATTAATGTCACGGCTTATATACCTGATGCTTGGGTTGGTTCAACTGAACAAAAAATGATTGAATATAAGCGTTTAGCAGATGTTAAAAATGAAACAGAGCTTGAATATATTGTATCAGAGTGGAAAGACAGATTTTCTAGAATCCCTGATGAGGTAGAAAATTTAATAAAACTTATCAAAATTCGCCTTATTGCAACAGAATGTTCTTTATCATTAGTAAGAGAAGCTGGAAACTGTATTCGAATTTATACACCGTTTACACAATATGAGTGGAATATATTAAAAACAAAAATAAATAGAGATATATTAAGAAGAGTTAAATTTACTATAGCGCCAAAAAGCTGTAGTGACGGGAAATCAATACTTTTGATAAATTCAGAGTATTCAAATTTCGAAGAAATATTTAACATTTTGACTGGTTTGTTTTATGATATTAAAACAGGAGTTAATGAGTATTTAGCAAAAAATTAATTTTAAATTATGTCTCAAAACATAAAATTAAATAGAGGAGTATAAAATGAAGAAAATTCTTACATGTGCAGCTTTATCCATTTTTTTATTATCAGCTTGTTCTGTTAATAAATCTGGTATTATTCAAGTAAATGATAAAATTATAACAAAATCTCAATTTGAAAAAGCATTAGACAAAGAAATAGATAATTCAATGTTCAAAAACTTTGGAGGTGCTAGTAATTTTGTAAAATCTGATGAAAATTTTATGTATTCAGTGTTTAAAGAAAAAGTCGTGAAAGAATTAATTATCAAATCATTATTAGACTCTGAAATAGAAAAACGTGGTATAAAAGTTACAGATGAAGATATTAAAGCTGAAATGAAATCTATTGTAGATAAAGTTGGCTCAAAAGATGAGCTTAATAGTCTATTAAAACAAAGAGGCGTTTCAAGTTCAGAATTTACTGAAGATCTAAAAACTCAAATTAGAATAAAAAAATTAATCTCATCTATTTCTGATATAAAAATTACAGATGCAGATGCAGAAAAGTATTATAAAAATAATCCTGATAAATTCAAACATCAAGAACAAGTTAGAGCTTCACATATACTTATAAGCTCAGATTTATTACAATTAATAAGAGATATTAAAGCTAAAGATAAAAATATTTCTGCAACAGATTTAAATGCTAAAGTTGAAAAAATCCAAGCAGAACAAAAAGCAAAAGCAGAAGCTATATTAAAAGAGGTTAAAGCCAACCCAGATAGCTTTGCTAAGATTGCGAGAGAAAAATCTGAAGATAAAGCTAGTGGTGAACGTGGTGGTGAATTAGGATTTTTCTCAGCAGATGCAATGGTTCCAGAATTTTCTAAAGCAGCTTTTTCTATGAAACCAAATACTATTAGTGAAAATTTAGTAAAAACAAGCTATGGATATCATATTATTAAAGTTACTGATAGAATAGAAGCAGGAACAACACCTTATACTAAAGTGAAAGAAGATATCAAATTTTACTTAGAAACCCAGGAGCAAGTAAAAGTTCTTAAAAACTTTACTGATGGTTTAATGAAATCTGCGAAAATTATTTATATAGATGAAACATACAATACTGATAAACAATTAAAAGTAAAAGTTAAAGAAGAAGCTCAAAACAACAAAAAATAAAGGAGAATAAAATGAATACAGCAACGGTTATTGGTAGAGCAGGACAAGATGCTGAAATAAGATATTTTGAATCAGGAAAAGTGAAAACAACTTTTTCACTAGCTGTTAATAGATGGGATTCAAAATCAAAAGAAAATGTTACAGACTGGTTTAATATTGAAGTTTGGGATAAACAAGCTGAATTTGCTGGTGAATATGTGAAAAAAGGCCGTGAAGTAGCAGTTGATGGTAGAATTTCAATTAGCAAATGGACTGATCAAACTGGTGAAGAAAAAGAAAGATTTTTAATTGTAGCTAATGATATAAGATTATTAGGATCAAGAAGAGACGTAGAAGGTTAGGAGGATAAAACAATTTTGTTAAATAAACAAAATTGCAAGTACTATGATATTTTCAGATTTAGTTGGTATTATAGCAGATGACTTAACTGGTGCGAATGATACGGCTTTACAGTTTCAACAAAAAGGTGCAAATACAAAGATTTTACTTGATAGTGAATGTACGCCAAAAATTAAAGCTGGAACAGAGGTTTGGGCACTTTCTAGTGAATCAAGAAATGTCGATGCAGAACTAGCATTGTCAAAAGTTGAAAAAGCTGTGAATACGTTTAAAGAGAATTTTTCTTTTGATTATTATTACAAGAAAATTGATTCAACATTGAGAGGGCATATTGCACTTGAAACTTTAAAAGTGTTAGAGATTTTAGAATATGAAGCAGCAATTGTTATGCCAGCTTTTCCGCAAGAAGGAAGAATCACTGTTGGAGGTTATCATTTAGCAAAAGGTGTTCCAATAGGTAGAACAGAGATGGCAATTGATCCTCATGCACCTATAACAGAATCTCATGTCCCAACCTTACTTCGTTCACAAATCGGTAATTCTGAAAATGATATTGTTGGAATAATTGATTTACGTACAGTTATGAATGGTGCTGGGCCAATATTGATGAGAATAAATGAATTGGTTAATGAAGGAAAAAAATTAATTGTAGCTGATGCAACTTCAATAACTGATTTAGAACAAATAGCATTGGCTATAAATAAGTGTGAGAAAAAACTTTTGCCGACTGGGACTGCAGCTGGGGCACAAGTTTTATCAAAATATTGGTTAGCTGGAATTGAAAAGGAAGGGGTAAATATAAGCCTTGAAAGGCTCTCTAAATTTATTGTTTCTGGAACAGCAACTCAAATAACGGCAAACCAGATAAAAAAATTAGAACAATCTGATGATTATGAAAATATTAATTTTATAGCATTAGAATCAAATGAAATTTTAACTGGGGTTACAGATAGTTTAGTTGATAGAATTTTAAATAATCTTAAAAGTGGAGTAACAGTTTGTGTTCATACATCAGATTTAATTGCCAATTTTGATGGGTTTTCTGAAGATTCTTTTAATGCGGAACTAACTAAAGAGAAATTCGCTAGCATGATTACAGATTATTTAGCAAACCTAACAAAAAAAGTTGTAGAACAAACTTCTGTAATATTAATAACTTTAGGTGGAGAGACCTCTTATAAGTGTTGCAAAGCTATTAATTCAAATGAGTTACAATTACTAGACGAAGTTGCACCAGCAATTTCTATTTGTTCTGATATAAATAAAAATTGGATAATAACAAAATCTGGAAATTTAGGTAATAGTAATACTTTAATAGAAATTTTAAGGTACTTAGAACATCATGAATAATTTTACTGACAAAATTGCAATATTAACTGGTGATCCAAATGGGATTGGAGCTGAAATTACGATTAAAGCTTTAAATATGCTAAATTTACCAACAAAGGATATTGTTATAATTTCTAATCAAAAAGTTTTGAACAAGTATGGAACGATTGATGGTCATTTCGAAATTATTCCAGTAGAGTATAGTGGAAAAATTGAACCGGGTGTCATATCTGCTGAGGCAGGGGATTTCGCTTTTAGATGTTTAAAAAAAGCTTGTGAAATTAGACCAAAATATATTGTTACAGCTCCAACATCTAAAGAAGCAATGCATCTTGCCGGACATAAATATAATGGGCAGACAGAGGTTTTAGAGAGCTTTTTAGCTCATGATGGACAGAAAGCTGAAATGTTATTTTGCTCTAAAGATTTTAGAGTTCTTTTACTGACAAGACATTTACCATTAAACAAAATAGAAATTACACGAGAATTAATGCTAGAAAAAACAGAAAGACTAAGATATTATTTCCAAAACAAACTTAATATCAACAAACCTTCTTTTGCACTATGCGCATTAAATCCTCATGCTGGTGAAAATGGTATTTTAGGGAATGAAGAAAAAGAGATTATGATACCAGCTGTTGAAGCTTTAAGAAAAAGAGGTATTAATATAACAAATCCAATGCCAGCAGATACTTTATTTGTTAAAGGAGTTCAAAATTATCTAAAAGCTGAAAAAATACCTTATGATTGTTATATTGCTTGCTATCATGATCAGGGTTTAATTCCGATTAAAGCTGTTGCTTCAAATAAAACTGTTAATATGACAATAGGTTTGGATGTAATTAGAACTTCTCCTTGTCACGGCACAGCTTTTGATATAGCTGGTAAAAATATTGCAAATCCTGAATCAATGATTGAAGCTATTAAAACTTGCTTTGTATAACTTAAACTTACAGATAAATTATTTACTAATTTTAATAAAATTATTTTTAAGATATAATGCTTGTATGAAGAATTTCTTTAAGTTTTTATTTATATTTTCTATGATGTTTATAAGCTTATCGCTTAATTCATCAGATTTTAGTAATAAAGAAATTCAAATAATACCAACAATTCAAGCTACAACGAAAGAAAATGTTGCTTTAGTTTCAAATAATTTAATGAATGGTGAGATATATTCATACCAAGAGGAAAATAATCAAAATTCTTCTGGTAATTCTCACCACTTGGTATCTTTAAATTTAAATAATAAAGAATTTATAAAAAACAAAACCCAATTTAACGGGTGTTTCATTCATAATTTATCAACCAACAGTCAAAAAGTACATCAAATCCGAGCTCCATAATTTTAGCTATTATTCAAAGTTTTAATAGTTAATTACATTTAAATAGGAGAATTAATAATGGATATGACCTTGTTAAAAGAAGGTGCTATCATTATGGCTATTGGTATGGGAACAGTATTCTTTTTCTTAACCATAATGATTGGTGCTATGAATATAAATGAAATAGTTTTAAAATTTATTGGTAAATATTTTCCAGAAGAAGTGCCTGAAGTGAAAACAACTAAGAAAAAAGTGGAATCAAATGATGAAGAAATTGCATTAGCAATTGCTTGTGCAATAAATCGGGCGTCTAAAGCATAAGGAGAATGATTTATGGAAAATAATGAAAAACAGATGCCAAAACAGCATGAAGATAGAGGTGCTTTATGGGCAATTTTTCTTACACTGGGCATGGTGGCAGTCATGGCAATATTAAAACACTTTATAGGTTGAATATAAATAAGTAGAAAGGTAGAAAAATGGATTTTATATCAGCAAATGCTGTAACAATATCAGGTTTAATATTGTTAGTTGCATATATATTTATAGCATTGGAAAAAATTCCAAAAGTTACAATAGCACTTATTGGTGCTGGACTAACAATACTTTTAGGTTTAGTTAGTCAAAGTAAAATGATAGGTGAGAATTTAAACCCTCATTATTTTGCGAATTTTATAGATTTTAATGTAATATTTTTACTCGTATCTATGATGATACTTGTACTTATTGCGACAAAAAGTGGTGTATTTACTTGGATGGCAAATGAACTTTTGAAACTTACAAAAGGCCATCCTATTAAAATTCTATTTACGTTAGGACTTTTTACAGCTATTGTAAGTGCATTTTTAGATAATGTTACAACTGTAATTCTAGTAATGCCAATTACATTTGCAATAGCAAAACAATTAGAGCTTAATCCAGTTCCAATATTAATTACAGAAGTTTTTTGTTCAAATATTGGTGGAACTGCAACATTAATTGGAGATCCTCCAAATATTATTATAGGAAGTGCAGCAGGGTTTTCATTTATGGATTTTGTATATGAATTAGCACCTGTTGTTGCTGTAATTTTACTTGTAGTATTAACTATGCTAGCTTTTGTATTTAAGAAAGATTTAGTAGCAACTGAAGAAAATATGAAGAAAGTCGCTCAAATTGATAATTCTAAAACTATAACTGATAAAAAACACATGTTTCGTTCAATGTTAGTATTAGGTTTGGTAATTTTGGGATTTGTTACACATGATATAACACACATTGAAACTTGTATTATTGCTATGGTAGGTGCTAGTATTTTGTTATTATTTGAAAAACCAGCAGAAATCTTGGAAAAAGTTGAATGGAATACCATATTTTTCTTTGTTGGTTTATTCATAATTATCGGTGGGCTTGAAGCCTCCGGTGGTATTAAATTGATGGCTGAATGGCTGTTAAAAATTACAAATGGAAGCCAAGATGCAACTTCAATGGTCATATTATGGGGCTCAGGAATTATTTCAGGTATCATAGATAATATTCCTTATACAGCAACTATGTCACCAATGTTGGTTGAAATTCAAAAAACAATGGGTGTAGATTATACATATCCTCTTTGGTGGGCATTATCTCTAGGCGCTTGTCTTGGAGGTAATATGACAATTATTGGTGCCGCTGCGAATGTTATAGTTTCTGAAAACGCAGCTAAGGAGGGACATCCAATAGGCTTTATGCAGTTTATGAAATATGGTGTTCCAACTGTCGCGATTTCTTTAATAATAAGTTCAATATATGTTTATTTTAGATATCTTAATTAATCTATAATGGCGTTAAGTTCTGCTTGACGCCATATTTTTGAAAGGAATTTTATGGAAAGTTTTAATTTATTTTGTATTCTTAATTTATTAGGAGGCTTGGCGTTTTTTCTTTACGGAATGCACATAATGTCTGATTCGCTGGAAAAAATTGCAGGTGGTAAGCTTGAAAAGATTTTAAAATCAATAACTTCTAATAAATACAAAGGACTTTTATTAGGATTAGGGGTTACCGCTGTAATTCAAAGTTCTTCAGCAGTAACAGTTATGCTTGTAGGTTTAGTGAACTCGGGGCTAATGAAACTTTCTCAAGCAATTGGTGTTATAATGGGCTCAAACATTGGGACAACAGCAACTGCTTGGATTTTGAGTTTAGTTGGGATTCAAGCGGATAACTCTTGGATTGCATTGTTTAAGCCAGATTCATTAACTCCTATAATGGCATTCATTGGAATGTTAATATTTTTTATCGCTAAAAGTAATAAAAATAAAAATATTGGTAGTGTTTTATTAGGTTTTGCTGTTTTAATGTTCGGTATGATTATGATGGGAACATCAATGACTCCATTGTCTAATTCTCCACGTTTTGCTCAACTGCTAACTCTATTTAATAATCCATTTTTTGGAATATTTATTGGTGCATTATTAACAGCTATTATTCAAAGCTCATCTGCTTCTGTTGGTATGCTACAAGCTCTCGCATTAAAAGTTGATATTTCTTGTGGTGCGGCATTGCCAATTATTATGGGGCAAAATATTGGAACTTGTATTACGGCTATAATTTCAAGTATAGGAGTTAACTCAAATGCAAGAAAAGTTGCTGTTGTTCATTTATCTTTCAATATTATAGGTACTGTAATTTTTTTAGTAGCATTTTTAATTGGAAATACTTTTTTTAATATAGAATATTTAGCTCAAGTTGCAAGTCCAGCAAAGATTGCAATACTTCATTCAATATTCAATATTGGTACTACAATATTATTGTTTCCATTTGTAAAACAACTTGAAAAACTTGCAGATTTTATTATAAAAGAAGAAACGAATGAAAAGGCTATTGTTTTAGATGAACGCTTGCTTTTATCTCCAGAATTAGCTTTGATTGAAGCAAATCAAAAATTAATTGAAATGACAGACTTGGTAAAAAGTAATTTGATATACTCAACAAAATTACTTAAAAATTATGATACAAAAAGAGCTTTAATAATTGCGAAAAACGAACAAATTATTAATAATTATGAAAATAAATTAAAATCTTATTTAATAAAAGTTTCTAATAAAGAACTTTCAGAAGAAATGAGTAGTGATATTGCTCGTCTATTGTTAACAATAAATGATTTTAAACAAATTCAAAATATTGCAACAAATATATTTAAAATTGCTGAACAAAAATTCTCTAATAGAATTGATTTTTCTAATGAATTAATTGAAGATTTACGAATTATTGTTAAATCAACAAGAGCTATGATTAGAGCTACACAAGGTGCATTAACGGATTCTAATATTAAATTGGCTCAAGATGTAGAAATATACAAACAAAACATTGAAGATTTAATATTTAAGGCAAGAAGTAAACATATTCAAAATGTTCAATATGAAAAACTTCCAATGGAGTTTGACTATATGATTTTAAATTTGTTTACAGATTTAGATAGAACTACAGAACATTGTATGAATGTAAGCTGGATGATTCTTAAAAAAGAAAAAGATAAATCTCTAACAGATTTTGTGTACGCTTGGTAAACTCCAAATATAATTAAATAAAAAACGATTCTTTGTAAAAAAGAATCGTTTTTTATTTCGTAAAAATTCCCCAGCTATAGAATAAAAATTATTAATAATATATTTTAAATTAATTTTGAAAGGGGATTTTTAATGTATCGTTTGCTTTTATTTTTATTTTTTATTTTATTTATAAGTATAACTCCATCATACGCTGATATTATAAACTATAGTGGATTTGGACCGAAATATAATAATTTCTCTTCTAAATTAAATATGAATAGACCTAAAACAGAAATTGCAACTTATACTAATAGAGCGCAATCTAAAATGTATCACCACAATCATTACTGCCCTCAATGTGATTATAATCAGCAATATTTATCTAAAACAAATTTAAATGCACTTGAGCAGTATGCAATGAATAAAATTTATAGAAGAGATAATGATTTAAAACGCTTAGAACGACTTGAAAACTTAGCTTTTGGAGCAACACAAATAGGTGATATACAAACTCGTTATCAAAATGTCGAGAATGCGATACTATCTCGTCCTAAATATAATACTAAACAAAGTCTTATAAATAATTTAGCAAATTATTTTTCAGGACAAACGACTGGATTTACTCCTAATTTAGGTACATACAACAATTACAATAATTTGGGCGGATTTTATAATAATCCATATTTATTTACGCCAACTCCAAGCTATAATAACAATAGATTTGAGAGCTATTCAAACGGTATTTTTGGAGGCGGATGGGGAATCTCAGGCCAAAATTTTGGCAATGGTAGCACTGTTAGAATTTTAGATTAAATTAATCTACAGAGAAGATATCTTTAATATCCTCCATAGTAAGGGTTTTAGCAATATTTCTATCAATTGAAACAACGCTGTCAACAAGGTCACGCTTACGTCCCTTAATCTTTTGAATTTTTTCTTCTACAGTGTTTTTAGTAATAAGTCTGTATACAAAAACTTTCTTAGTTTGTCCGATACGATAAGCACGGTCTGTTGCTTGGTCTTCTACAGCTGGATTCCACCAAGGGTCATAGTGAATAACATAATCTGCGCCAGTTAAGTTTAATCCTGTACCACCAGCTTTTAAACTTATTAAGAAAATTGGAATATTAGGATTATTATTAAAGTTCTCAACTGCTTTTTGACGGTCTTTTGTTTTACCTGTTAAGTATTCATAAGGAATTCCACTTCTTTCTAACCAACCTTTGATTATGTCTAACATGTCAACAAATTGGCTGAATAAAAGAACTCTATGTTTTTCTTGAATAATTTGTTCCAACATTCCTTTAAGATATTCAAATTTACCAGATTGCATAACCCCTTTGACATGATCTTTATCATAAAGTTTAGGGTGACAACAAATTTGTCGTAATCTAAGCAACGCTGAGAAAATTGACATTCTACTCTTTTCAAGCCCATTAAGCTCGATACTTTTGAATAATTCTTCCTTAGTGCTGTCAAGGACTTCAAGATAGAAATCTCTTTGCTCATCTGTAAGTTCACAGTATGCCATGTTTTCAACTTTATCTGGTAAGTCTTTTGCAACATCTCGTTTCATACGTCTTAAGATGAATGGGAAGATTTGAAGCTTTAAGCGCTTTTCAACAGTTTTATCTTGTCTTTCCATTATTGGAGTTACGTACCTGTAGTTAAACTCTGCAACATTAAATAAGAATCCTGGCATTAAGAAGTCAAATACTGACCAAAGCTCTTCAAGTTTGTTCTCAATAGGTGTACCAGATAATGCAAGTTTATGATCGGAATTTAATTCTTTAACAGCTTGAGCTGTTTGTGAAATCGCATTCTTAATGTTTTGAGATTCATCTAAAATAACGTATCTGAAATTATATTTTTTTAATTTCGCAATATCACGACGGACAAGAGCGTAGCTTGTAATTATGATGTCATAATTTGGAATCTCTTTAAATAAATTTTTTCTGTCCGCACCTGCAATTTTTAAACAAGAAAGTCCTGGTGTGAATTTTTGGATTTCAGCTTCCCAGTTAAATACAACGGTTGTCGGTGCTATAACCAAAGTCGGTTGAGGGCCGTCAACTTCTTTTGCCTTTTGCAAAAGTGCTAACGCTTGAAGGGTTTTACCAAGCCCCATGTCATCAGCTAGAATTCCGTTTAAGCCGTATTGGTACATAAACCAAAGCCAACTAAAGCCTTTAACTTGATATTCACGAAACTCAGCATTAACCTCTTTTGGTAACTCAACACCTTCAGATGTTGTTGAGAATGTGGAAATTTGTTCCCAGAATTTTTTAAACTTATCTGACATTACAAGCTCAAAACCTTGGTTTTGAAGTTCTGTAATCAAACCTACACGATAAGTTTTTACTAAAAAAGTGTTGTCATTGTTTCTATAAGCATCAAAAGCATTAAATGAACGCATTATTTGATAAATGTTCTGAGCTGGATATTCGACAAAACCTAAACTTCTAACACGAGCATATTTTTCACCGCTTTGAATTGTTTCATAAATATCGTCGAAATTTATTATCTCTTCACCAACTTGTCCATAAATTTGGATTTCCATACTATCAATTGATTCTTCAGAAAAATCAATTTTTGCGCACATTTTAAACGGTTCTTGCATTAATTTAAAGAAACTCATATCATCACGTTCTTCAAACTTCCAGCCTTCACCAGCTTGTTGAATATAATAATTATAAAAATCAATTGCTGTCTCTTTTTCTAGAGCTAAGTTATTTGTCTGCATCGGAACAAATTTACAGCCCAAAAGCATCGCATAAGCCATTTGTTCATGTTTATAGTCTCTTTTAATCCAATAAACTAAATCCTCTTCTGGGCATTTAACAGATAGATAAGGCGATTTATCATTAGTTTTTGAATAAGGAACTCTTACTCCTGAATAATCAAATTCTAAAGATGCTTTTAAGGACTGATCGTAGTCAATACCTAAATGAACAACATTTATTGGTGGTTTATGTTCGAGTAATAATTTGCTAATATTTTGCGCAATAGTTACATTCATTATTTCTCTTAAATGAGGCAATTCTTCATAAACAAATTTACCACCATCTGCATCTTTTAAATCTGTAAATGTAGATTTAATGATATTTTGAGGTAACTCATTCATTGCAATATTTATTGGAAAAATAAGATTTTGATATCTTCCCCATTTAATTTGTCGTGAAAAATATTTTATTTCTTCAAAAGGATACGTTTCATCTTTATCTGGGCGACTCCAAAAAAGTTCAAGAACAATATTTGTATTTCCATTTACATTAGTAGTAGAAACATCTAGATTTAGACTCCACATGTTATCAGTAAACATTATGCGTTCTTTTGTTTTTTCATCTAAAACTTCTTCTAATTCCGCCATTAAATCAAACACTGGTGCAAATTTTGTTATAGGAACATCATACCAACCAGCTTTTTTATCTTGCTTCGCAATTTTTAATAGAGTTTGAAATAATGCAATTTCTGCTTTTTGAGTATCATTAAGTTTAAAGTTAGGATCAGCTTTTTGTACTTCAATTAAAACTCTTAATATAGATTCTATTGAACGTACAATCTTGTTTGTAGAACGATCTCTAACCAGTATTGAGAAAAAATTTTGTCTACGCTTTGGATTAAAGTGGAAAATGTAACTTCCCTGTGGTTTTTCTAATGGCGGAGCAACAATATCAGTTAAATCAGGTTCAATTCCGTGTTTATCTTCTAGCCAACTTGCATAAGCACCAGTTTCAATTGCTTTTAAAGCTACGGCAACTGAATGTTTACACCATTCTTCCTTTAAAGGACAATTACAGCGAGCTTCAACCTTATTCTTTTTAAAAATTAAATCTGTTACATAAAAATCTTGATAGTTGCCTTTTACTTTACCTTTAAAAAAGTTTTTTTCAGGCTCAGCTTCAAGCAACATTTCTTTTTGATATAACTCATAGCCACGACGCCAACTTCCAGCTGTCGCATTTTTCTTTAAAAAATCATAATTAAACTTAAATTCGCTCATTAGCGTAAAACAACGTCCTTTTTGGGTTTAACAACATAAAATGGCAGGAAAATTAAATTCCAAAACTCTTTCCTCAGCCAAAGGTATAAAACCTTATGTTTATTATTACATATTTTAAAATTTTATGCAAGATATTTTTTATTAAGAACATAATTTATATAATTTACTAAAATATTACTTGTGTAAACTTTATTTATTAGTTATAATTTAAATTGTATTTAGTGTTTTAAAGGGAATTACACTTAAGAAGGAGAGAGAATTTATGAAAAAAACATTGATTGCTTCACTGTTTGCATTGATGTGTGCTCCTGTTTTTGCTGGAGAAGCTTCTCTTGTAGTTCCAAATATTAAAGACATTAGCATGGATAGCTACAATCTTCTCATGATTGGTTTAGCGGTGTCTATTGTTGGTGTTATATTTGGTCTAATTGAGTTCTTCAAAGTTAAAAAGGTTGAAGTGCACGCAGCTATGGCTGAAGTTGGAAACACTATTTTTGAAACTTGTAAGACTTATCTAATTCAACAAGGTAAATTCTTACTTGCTCTAGAAGTTTTGATTGGCTTATGTATAGCATTCTACTTTTGGTATTTGCAAGGTATGGAAGCAAGTGCAGTATTCACAATCTTAGGTTGGTCTGTACTTGGTATTCTTGGTTCATACTTAGTTGCTTGGTTTGGCATAAGAATGAACACACTTGCAAACTCAAGAACTGCATTTACCGCACTTAAAGGCAACCCGCTTGATATAATGAATATTCCGCTAAAAGCTGGCATGAGTATTGGAGTTTTACTTGTATCTATTGAATTAATCATGATGCTAGTAATCCTATTATTTGTTCCTGGAGAATTAGCGGGAGCTTGTTTTATCGGTTTTGCTATCGGTGAATCTTTAGGTGCTTCTGCTCTTCGTGTAGCAGGTGGTATTTTCACAAAAATTGCAGACATTGGCTCTGACTTAATGAAAATACAATTTGGTATTAAAGAAGACGATCCTCGTAACCCTGGTGTTATTGCTGACTGTACTGGTGATAATGCGGGTGACTCAATCGGGCCTACAGCTGATGGGTTTGAAACTTATGGTGTAACTGGTGTTGCATTAGTAAGCTTCATTCTTCTTGCAGTTGCAGGTGCAGAAAACCAAGTCCAATTACTTGCTTGGATTTTCGTTATGAGATTCTTAATGATTATTACTTCAGTAGTTGCATACTGGGTAAATGGTGCATTGACTAAATTCTTTGCTCCAAGAATGAAAAAGTTTGATTTTGAAGCTCCATTAACATCACTTGTTTGGATTACTTCAATTTTATCAATAATTATGACATTTGGCGTGAGCCACAGCTTATTAGCTGATTTACCAAACAACTTATGGTTAACACTTTCTGTAATCATTTCTTGCGGTACTTTAGGTGCTGCTTTGATTCCAGAAGCTACAAAAGTGTTTACTTCTCCAAAAGCAAAACACACAGCAGAAGTTGTTACAGCTTCTAAAGAAGGCGGTGCATCTTTAACAATTCTTTCTGGTATTGTTTCAGGTAACTTCTCTGGTTTCTGGATTGGTGCAATTGTTGTTCTTCTAATGGGATTAGCTTATTTCGCAAGCTTATATATTCCAGCTGAGACAATGATATATCCATCTGTATTTGCGTTTGGTCTAGTAGCATTTGGTTTCTTAGGTATGGGGCCTGTTACAATCGCTGTTGACTCTTATGGCCCTGTAACAGATAACGCTCAATCAGTTTATGAATTATCTTTGATTGAAGAAATTCCTAATGCGGCTGAAGGTATTGAAAAGTACTACGGCTTCAAGCCTGATTTTGAAAATGCTAAGAGATATTTAGAAGAAAATGATGGTGCTGGTAACACATTCAAAGCTACATCTAAACCTGTTCTTATCGGTACAGCAGTGGTTGGTGCTACTACTATGATTTTCTCATTGATTCTTGTAATCAAAGAAACTCTTGGTATTCAACCAGAAATGATATTAAACTTATTAAATCCATACACACTTCTTGGTTTTATTGCTGGTGGTGCTGTAATTTACTGGTTCTCTGGAGCTTCTATGCAAGCTGTTACAACAGGCGCATATTCAGCTACTGAGTTTATTAAGCATAATATTAAATTAGGTGAAACTGATGATAAATCAGCTAACTTATCAAACTCAAAAGAAGTTGTAAAAATTTGTACTCAATATGCTCAAAAAGGTATGTACAATATCTTTATCGCCTTATTTGGTTTTGCGCTTGCATTAGCTTGCTTGTCATCTCCAAATGGTGCAGATTCAGCTCCTGTTTCATTCTTCGTAAGTTACTTGCTTGCGATTGCTGTATTTGGCTTATTCCAAGCTGTATTTATGGCTAATGCTGGCGGTTGCTGGGATAATGCGAAGAAAATTGTTGAAGTTGATATGGCTGAAAAAGGTACTGACTTACACGCAGCAACAGTTGTTGGTGATACTGTTGGTGACCCATTCAAAGATACTTCATCAGTAGCTATGAACCCAATTATTAAGTTCACTACATTGTTCGGCTTATTAGCTATGGAAATCGCAATTAACCCTGCATTCCAACAATATGCTAAAACTGCGGGCTGGGTGTTCTTAGTACTTGCTTTAGTATTTGTAGTTCGTTCATTCTATGCAATGAGAATACCTACAGAAGGTAAATAATGGCTAAAAGAGGGGGGAAAAGAGGATTCAAATTACCCAGCTCTTTTAGTTTAAAGTAATGAGTGAGGCGAGAAATTCTGAAAGAATTTCTCGCCTCACCGGTTTATTTATTTCAAGATTATTGTTTGATCTTTAGGCTATTCATGAACTCTTTTTCTGCTATTTTGTTCTGTTTGTTTTTTTCTGATTTGTCAACAATGTTTTGTATAATATCCATTGGTTTAATATTATTTAGGTTTAATATCTTAGCTTTTCTTTTAGCTAGAATGTTTAAAAGCTGACGGAAAAACTTATCCTTTAAGTTTTGTGACTTAAATGGTTTAACACATTTTTGAATCCATTTTAAAAATAAGTCAGATTCATTATTTTTTGTAACGTCATCAGCCTTTAGGTTTCTAGCAATAGCCTCGATACAATTACTTGCAAATATAAAGTTTTCAGGAAACCAATATGGACTTTTTTTAATTAAAGGTAATGATACATCTGGTAAGCTTTTATTTGCTAATTTAAGTTGTAGCGTATTTTTGTCCTCTGATTTTTCAAGAAATAAGTATGTATCTTTATGAAAATATTGATCCATGAAATGGTTGAGTAAACCTAAATTTGTTTCAATTGAGTTTTTTTCTTCTAAAATTTGGTTAAGCTGAATTTTTGGAATATTTTCAAATGTATAATGTTTTCTTCTTAAAGATGAAACTCTGTTTGCTAAATCTTTTTCAATATGTTTGTAAACTGATTTGTGTATATAACCCTTGTGAGCAATACTATTACTATTATTATCGACTTTTAACACTTATATCTCCTAACCAGTGTAGATGTGTGTGAATTATGATATCACGCTTCGTTTTTATTTGCAATAAATTACTTGATTCCTTTTTTTGTTTGAATTACGATAAATCTGTTAAGAGAAATATTTTACTTATAAGAAGGAGTGAAAATTTATGGTAAAAGTAGCAATTAACGGATTCGGAAGAATCGGACGTAACACATTAAGAGCAGCTATTAGAGAAGGTATCTACAACGAAATCGATTATGTAGCTATCAATGACCCAGGTCTTACACCTGCTAACGCTGCACACGTTTTCAAATATGACTCAGTTATGGGTAAATTCGACGGTACTGTAGAAGTTGCTGAAGATGGTCTTGTAATCAACGGAAAGAAAATTTTATTCTTCGCTGAAAAAGATCCAGCTAACCTTCCTTGGGCTAAATTAGGTGTTGAAGTTGTTGTTGAATCAACTGGTTTCTACACTGATGCTGAAAAAGCTAAAGCTCACATCGCAGCTGGTGCTAAGAAAGTTATCATTTCTGCTCCTGCTAAAAACGAAGACTTAACAATCGTTCTTGGCGTTAACGAAAAAGAATATGACACAACTAAGCACAATGTAATTTCAATGGCTTCTTGTACAACTAACTGTTTAGCACCTGTTGCTAAAGTTATTTCTGAAAAATTTGGTATCGTTAAAGGTTTGATGACAACAGTTCACTCATACACTGGCGACCAAAGAATTCTTGATGCTGGTCACAAAGACCCACGTCGTGCTAGAGCTGGTGCTCTTAATATCGTTCCTACTACAACTGGTGCTGCTAAAGCTGTTGCTTTAGTTCTTCCAGAACTAAAAGGAAAGTTGAACGGTTTCGCTATGAGAGTTCCTACTCCAGACGTATCTGTTGTTGACGTTGTATTCGAAACAGAAAAACCTGTTACAGTTGAAGAAGTAAATGCAGCTCTTAAAGCAGCAGCTGATGGACACGTATTATGCTACTCAGAAGAACCATTAGTATCTTCTGACTTCATTGGTACTTCTCAATCTTCAACAGTTGACGCTGCATTAACAATGACTATGGGTGATAACATGGTTAAAGTTGTTTCTTGGTATGATAACGAAATGGGTTATTCAACAAGATTAGCTGAAACTACAAAAATGGTTGCTTCAAAATTATAATTCTTTAGAATAATAATTTAAGTAATAACAAAGAGGATGTTCTTTTATGGACATCCTCTTTTCTTGTAATGAAAATTATATACAAATTTTATAAAAAGCTTGATTATTATTTGTTTTTATGTTTATTTATAGATAGATATGCCGTATCCTCTTAGGTATATCTACAGAGAGTCAAGCGGCTAGATTCTCTAAAACACTAGTTAAAAGAAGGAAAACGAATATGTTAAAAATTAGATTAAAAAGATTAGGTGCTAAAAAAGCTCCAACATACAGAATTATTGTTATTAATTCAACTACAAAACGTGAAGGTAAACCTATTGAAGAATTAGGTCACTACAATCCAAAAACAAAAGAAATGAAATTAAATCTTGCATCTGCAAATGAATGGGTTAAAAAAGGTGCTCAACCTACAGATACAGTAAAATATTTAATGGCTAACTGTAATGATGATGGTACTTTAAACTACAAAAAATCAGAAGTTGTAAAACTTTCTAAAAAAGCTCAAGCTAAAAAAGCTGAAGAAGAAGCTAGAGCTGCTGAAGAAGCAAAAGCAGCAGCAGAGGCTGCAGCTGCTGCTGCAGAAGCTCCAGCAGAAGAAGTTGCTGAAGAAGCTTAGTTTTTATACAAATTATATAAAGAAAACTCCGAGTAATTCGGAGTTTTCTTTATATTTATTTTTTTTTTTTTTTAAGGTTTTATCAAAAACTTTATCGCATTTCCTGCAATATGTTGTTCCATTGCATATTCAACTTTTTCAAGAGGTAAAGTTTCGGTTATTAATTTTTCAACTTCAATGTCACCTGAAGCGATTAAATCTAAAGCTTGTCTAAAATATTTCGGAGTATGATGGAAAACACTCATAAGCTTAATATCCCCATAGTGCATTTTTGTTGTATCAAAACTTACTTTTGAACCAGATTTGCAACCTCCAAAGAAATGAACCGTCCCACCTTTTCTCACACAAGAGAAAGCCAGTTCCCAAATCTCAGGTAAGCCAACGCATTCAACTACAACATCTAGCCCTTTTTTGTAATTTGAAAATTCTCTAAAAATTTTCTCAGGATTTGGATATTTGGTCAAATCGACAATTTCATCAGCTTGGGAAAAATCTTCGGCTAATCTTAGTTTTTCTTTGTTTCTGCCAGCAACAATAACTTTTGCACCTTTTAATTTTGCAATACGAGCAAACATTAAGCCAATAGGGCCAATACCAATAATTCCTACTGTATCGCCTTCTTTTATGCCAGTTCTTTCTGCGCCGTGTACCACATTTGCTAAAGGTTCGCAAAATGCAGCTTTTTCAAAAGATAATGAATCTGGTATTATAAGCGTATTCTTTTTTACAATTCTCTCTGGAACAACAATATATTCTGCATAAGCACCATTTAATAAATCTAAATTCTCGCAGAGATTGAATTCCTCATTTTTACAATAAAAGCATTCTCCACAAGGTGCAGAATTTGCGCATACAACTCTATCACCAACTTTAACATTGCTAACATCTTCTGAAACTTTCTCCACAATTCCAGAAAATTCATGACCAAAACCTGATGGAACTTCTTTTATTAATACAGGATGTCCTCGACGAAAAGTTTTTACATCAGTTCCGCAAGTTAAAGCGGCTTCAACTTTTACAAGAATTTCCCCCTTTGACAGAGGTTTTATCATTGTATTTTCATACCTTATATCTTGAGGTCCGTAAAATAAAACAGCTTTCATTTTATACTTCTTTTCTTAAAAAATTGTTGTATATAAGCGCTATTGTCGCCAAAACTATTATACCAATTGAAACTACAGTTGCAACAGGTATGCCATGTATATAACAAACGCTATCTATTCTTAAGTGTTCTACAAATATTCTTACAAGTGAATATAGTATTAAATATAAACCTGCTAAATTACCTTCTTTTTGAAACTTTTGTGCCTTAATGCAATATAATAAAATCAAAAATATTCCAAAATCCAGAATACTTTCGTACAAAAAAGTTGGATGGAAATATTCGACATTTGTATAAGGTATTGGACGATATTGTGGGGCTATATAAAGCTTCCAAGGTAAATTCGTCGGCAATCCAAATGCTTCTGAATTAAAAAAGTTACCCCAACGCCCTATAGATTGAGCTAAGACCAAACCTACCGAAGATATGTCAGCAAGTTTTAGAATAGATAATTTATGACGCTTTGCAAATATTATTAAACCAATTAAACCGCCTAAAATAGCACCGTGAATAGATATTCCACCATGGCGAATTGCAAGAATTTCTGTTGGAAATCTTAAATAAAAATCATAGTTTAAAAAACAATAATAAAGCCTTGCTCCTAATATTCCGAAAATTATTAAATATGGTGATAAGTCAATAATTGTATCTTTTTTAAGATTAAAATACTTTTTTGCTATATGATCAGAAAACAAAGTTCCAACAACAATTGCAAAAGCTAATATAACCCCATATACGTATATGTGAATCCCAAATATTGTACAAATTATTTGTGAATGTGACGCGAACATTTTAGCCTTCCAATACAATCGGCTTTTCTTTTACTTCTTCTTGATTTAAATCTTCTAAGAAATCTTCAACTTCATCTTTATCTTCAGCTTGAGGATTTAATTCTAAATATTTTTTAGCATGCTCAATCGCAGCATTTTTTAAATCTGAAGATTTTGCTTTATCATCAGCTGAAACTTCTTTTTTTTCATCGCTTAACTCAATAAGCTCTTCTGAGTATTCTGCTTGAACAACTGCTAAAGAGTAATAAAAATTCGCAAAATCTGGTTTTATTTTTATACCATTTTCAAATGCTTCAATTGCAATATCGTATTTTTTTGCGTTAGTTGCTGCAATACCCATATTATAGTATGTTTCATAAATAGTAGAATATAAATCAATACTTGCTTGTAATCTATTTATAGCAGATTCATAATCACCTTTTTGCATATATTCTGCAGCTTTATTGTTTAATTCTTGCACAGCAATATTATTAATACAAGCTGTTGATATTACGGCAATAAAAAGTACTGATGCTATTAACAAGGCTTTTTTCATATTATAAAATACCCTCAAATCTCTCAAAGTTAAGTTTATTCTAATACAATTTTAAATTTAAAGCAAGTTTGTAAAAGTATAAAGTGATAGCAGTATCAAATTGCCTAATAATATAGCTTTGCAGTTTTGTTGTGTTAAATATGTAACGAAATGTTAAGCTATTTTAATCAAAAAAGGCAATTTTTGAAAACAAAAATACTTTATAAATGTACGACGGGAATTAAGTTTTTTATTCGGGAATTAAAATTAGTATTACATAAGTTAACGAGGAAAAGGAGAATTATTATGGCAAAAATTAATCCAGACACATTACCTGTACCATATGGTTACTGGAATTCACTAACAACTTTTTTACCAAATTCAAATGTGTATCCAATTGCAGACGGAGCTGTTTATGGAAAGATGTTACAACAACAAACTGGAAATATTCAAATACTCAACAATGAATTAGCTGCTCAGCTGTTTAATTTTAATTATGATACAAAAAAATTAGATCAAAAGTCTCATCCAAATCCTACTCATCCATCTAATACAACGTTAGGTACAGCTCATGCAGATCCAAGAAGTTGGAAAGAAAGACCTGTAGTTACTTTTGAAAGCAAAGGTATGACAGGTTATACAAATGGCAAAAAATCAGACTTAGTAAAAGTTCTACACGAAATGGGAAAAGATGGCCAAGCTCAAGCATCTAGTCATCGTTATAATGTTATAAATGATCCAGAAGCATATCGTGCTCAACAACAAAAAATGTATGAAGAACTCTTTAAAAATGTTCCAGAATCTAGACCAAATTCAAATCCATCGCATCCATCAAATGCAACACTTGGTTCTGCTCATGCAGATCCAAGAAGTTGGAAAGAAAGACCTGTAGTTACTTTTAAAAGCAAAGGTATGACAGGTTATACAAATGGCAAAAAATCAGGCGTAGTAAAAACTGCACAAAATATTGCAAACAATGTTAACACCCCTGAGTTGACTAAGAAAACAGGATTTAACTTTAATAATTTAAATTGGAAAAAAATTGGAAAATATGCAATATTTGCAGGACTAGCATTGGCTGGTGCGGCTGCTATTGGTAGCTTGATAGCAAAATACGCTAATAATGATAAAAAAGAAGTAAAGCAAGAAGAAGTTAACCCTGAAAGCACAACTACTGTTGCAAATGTTTCTGAAGAACCAAATTATACAATAAATTTACCAGAAGTGATTATAACGCCTGGTAATAATACAGAAAAAACCGACGAATCCGATAATATGCAAGGACAGTCCAAATTAGACCCAAATTCTCCAATTGATGCTGATGGCAAAATGACTGTTCAAAAAGGTGATGGACTATGGCATATCGCAGAAAGATATTTAGAATACAAGTTCAAAAATGAGCCAGATAAGTTCAATAATCTTTCTGAAAGCGAAAAAAATCAAATGATTTGGAAAGAAGTTCATAGAATTGCTGATCTAAATGGTTTCGAATTGGTAACAAAAATTGTTAATGGTAAAGAGGTTATGGTAACTGAGCCAATGATTCATCCAGAACAAAAAATTCAAGTTGTAAAGAAAATGGATATCGCAGCATAATATAAACAAATAATATGTAAAAAAAGACTTAAACCGAAGGTTTAAGTCTTTTTTTTACTTAGGTGCATAGCATTAATTTTATGAATACTTGCCACTTCATTCATTTACCCCCTGCATTTACCCCTTATATTTACCCCTACCCCTGTTGTATTTACCCCTGTTTGAAGTATAATTGAATTCAAAGAGGTAAATGCTATGAAAGATATGTTAGATAAAATTATTCAAATAGAAAAAAAATATATTGAGTTGGGTGAAACTCTTTCTGACCCAGCTGTAATACAAGATTACAATAAGTTTAGAGATTTATCTAAACAAAGAAAATCTATGGAAGAAACAGTTGAACTTTATTATGCTTGGAAAAAAGCAACTGATGCTATTGAAGAAGCAAAACAAATGATTTTTGAAGAAAAAGATGAAGAAATGAAATCTTTTCTTAAAATGGAAATGGAAGAAAATGAAGCAAAAATTCCTGAATATGAAGAAAGAATGAAAGTTTTATTACTACCTCGTGACCCAATGGATGATAAAGATATTATGTTAGAAATCCGTGGTGGTGCTGGTGGTGATGAAGCTAACATTTTCGCAGGTGATTTAGCAAGAATGTATCTCAAATTTGCGGATAAACAAGGCTGGCAAACTCAAATTCTTTCTAAAACAGAATGTGAAGCTGGTGGTTTCTCTGAAATTATTATTTCAATAAAAGGTGATGCTGTTTATTCACAACTCAAATATGAATCAGGAGTTCACCGTGTTCAACGTGTACCAGAAACAGAATCTCAAGGTAGAGTTCATACTTCAACTGCAACCGTAGCAGTTATGCCAGAGGTCGATGATGTTGAGGTGGAAATTCGACCAGAAGATATTGAAATGTCAACAGCTCGTTCAGGTGGTGCTGGTGGACAAAACGTAAACAAAGTAGAAACTGCAGCTCGTTTATTCCATAAACCTACAGGTATTATGATTTTCTGTACAGAAGAACGTTCTCAGTTACAAAATAAAGAGCGTGCAATGCAGATTTTGAAAGCTAAATTATATGATTTAGAAGTTCAAAAACAAATGCAAGAAATTACTGATTTAAGACGTTCTCAAGTTGGAACTGGTGATAGAAGTGAACGTATAAGAACATATAATTTCCCACAAGGTCGTTTAACAGACCATAGAATTGGACAAAATTTAAATGTTTGGACGGTTATTGATGGCGATTTAGAAGATTTACTTAAACTTTTAATTGAATATGACCAAAAATTGAAACTTGAAAAACTTGCGCAAGTAGGTTAGGAGAAGTTGCTTTGACAAAAGAAAGTTTAAGAAAATGTGTTGGGTGTAATGAATTAAAATCTCGTAATGAATTAATCAAAATAACAGTTGATAATTCCTCAAAAGAAATATTCATTAATCCAAATTCTAAAACATTTGGCAGATCAGCATATCTTTGTTATAATCAAAATTGTATTGAACAAGCATTAAAAAAAAGAAAAATAAATAGGGCGCTAAAAATAGCTGCAAATATAGATTTGAAAGGATTATTGAATGGACAACTTAAGGGTTAGTGAATTAGCAAAAGAATTAAATATTACGAGCAAAGAATTAATCGAAAAATTTGCAGAAATTTCGATTACAGTTAAGTCCCATTCTAATGTCGTAACTCCTGATCAGATACGTAAAGTAAAAGAGCATTTAGGAGTTGGACCAAAGAAAAATGCTGCCAAAAAAGCGTTTATTGTAAAAAAAGCAAAACCTGCTGAAGAACCTGAAGTTGTAAAAACACCAGTCAAAGAACCAGCAAAAATAGAACGTATTGAACGAGTTCAAAAAGTTGAAAAAGCGCCTAAAATCGAAGTTCAAAAACAAGCTCCAGTTGCAGAGGAAAAACCTGTTATTAAAAAAGCAGAAAAACCTGCTGTGAGGATTGAAAGAACAAAAATTGAGTATCCTAAAAACCATTCAAGAATTGAAATTGTAAGAAAGGCTCCTCAACGTCCTGCTAAACCTCAAGAAGGAGAAGTTAAGGCTTCTGATAAAACAGAAAAGAAACCTTTTAACAAGCCTAGTGGCGATAAAAAACTTGTAGAAAGAAGAATTATTCCACAAGAAATTTATGAAGGTAAGGGACAATCTAAAAAGAAAGCTGATCATAGAAAAGATAAAAAAGATTTTAGAGATAAAAAAGAAGATCAAGAGATGATTTCTCTTGAAAAAGCGGCTGCTCAAAAGCATAAAAAGCGTACTCAAGCTGTTGCTGAAAAAGAGACTGTAACATCAATCGTTGTTAATCAGCCAATGACTATTCAGGAATTAGCTGATAAAATACAAAAAACTCCTGCTGAGATTGTTAGATTTCTAATGTTCCAAGGAGTAATGGCAACAGTTAACCAGCTTATTGATGTTGAAACAATTAAAAAAGTTTGTGCTGAGTATGAATTAGAAGTACTCGAAGAAGATTTAGAAGCATTTATGGAAGAAGAGCTTGAAAAAGAAGAAAAGAAAAAAGCTCTTACAGAAGTTGATAAGAAATTACTTAAAAAACGTGCTCCTGTTGTTTCAATCATGGGACACGTTGACCACGGTAAAACAACATTATTAGATAGTATCCGTGCTTCTAAGCATAAAATTGTTGCAACTGAAGTCGGTGGCATTACTCAATCAATCGGTGCTTATACGGTTTATCTTGATGATGCAGAAAGCAAAAAAATTGTATTCGTTGATACACCAGGTCACGAAGCTTTTACTGAAATGCGTGCTCGTGGTGCAAAAGCAACTGATATTGCTATTCTTGTAGTAGCAGCAGATGACGGTATAATGCCACAGACTATTGAGGCTATTAACCACGCAAAAGCAGCAGAAGTTCCTATTATAGTTGCTGTAAATAAGTGTGATAAACCAGCAGCAGATCCTGATAGAATTTTGCAACAACTTACAGAACATGGGCTTGTTCCTGAAGCTTGGGGCGGTGATACAATTGCAGTTAAAGTTTCAGCATTAATGGGTGATGGTATTGATGAGTTGCTCGAATATGTTTTACTCGTCGCTGAAGTTCAAGATTTGAAAGCTAATCCAAAAGCAGAAGCTTCTGGTGTTGTAATTGAGGCTAATTTAGACAAAGGTAAAGGCCCTGTAGCGACACTACTTGTACAAAATGGTACTTTAAGAGTAGGTAACTGTATTGTAGTTGGTACAGCGTGTGGTAGAGTAAGAGCTTTGCTTTCAGATTCAGGAGAAAGAATTCAAAAGGCTGAACCATCAACACCAGTTGAAATTTTAGGTTTGACAGAAGTACCTAACGCAGGTGATTATTTTGAAGTTGTTCAAAATGAGAAAGAAATGAAAGCGATTATTGATAAACGTAAAGAACGTGAAAGAAATAAACGTCTTGATGCAATGTTACCTGCTCACATGAGAAGAGAATCGGGAGCTGCTGATGAAGGTGCAACTCAATTGAATTTGATTATTAAGGCTAATACTCATGGTTCAGCAGAAGCTGTTTCTCAAGCAATTGCGCAATTTGAATCAGACGAAATCATTACAAAAATTATTCACGTTGGTGTTGGTGATATTTCAGAAGCTGACGTAATGTTAGCCTCAGCATCAAATGCAATGATTCTTGGATTTACTGTTAAAGAAGATTCTAATGCCTTGGCTGCAGCTGAAAGAGAAGGTGTTTCTATAAAGAAATATGATATTATTTATCAAATTCTTGAAGATATTGAAAAAACTATGGTATCACTTCTTTCACCTGAAGTTAAAGAAATTGAAACAGGTAAAGTTGAAATTCGTCAAATCTTTACTATTGGTAAAATTACAAAAATTGCAGGTTGTTATGTTACAGAGGGTAAAATTCATAGAAATAATACTGCAACAATTTATCGTGGTGGAAAAGAGATATTCAAAGGTTCTATTGATCAGTTAAAACGCTTTAAAGACGACGTGAAAGAAGTTGCACAAGGTTTTGAATGTGGTATTTCATTTGTCAAATTTAATGATATTGAAGAAGGTGACATTGTTAAATTTACTACAACTAAAGAAATTGATAGAACTGAATTATAATAAAGTAAAAAGAAATAAAAAAGTGGCTTTTAAATTTAATTTAAAAGCCACTTTTTATTATAAACTTTAGTTTTTTCTTTTACTTATTTAATAAATTCTTCCAATAAGTTTTTTCTGCTTCTATAGCTTTTTTTCTAGCTTCTTGTCTTTCTTCGTAATCTTTTTTAGCTTTTTCTAAGCTTGCTTTTTGTTCCGCTTGTTTTTTCTCTAATTCGGCTCTTTTCTTTTCCAATTCAGCTTTTTGTTCAGCCTGTTTCTTTTCCATTTCAACTTTTTTTTGCTCTTCAGCCTTTTTGTATTCTTCTATTTGAGTATTTAATTCTTTTTCTTTTTGAGTTAATGGTGCAAGCTTTTTATTTACAAAATTCTGTAATTGTGATTCTGCAGCACAAGCAAATGATGTTGATAAAACAATAACTGTTAAAACTGATAATATTTTTTTCATAAAAACTCCTTTCTTAATTTTATAAAATAATTTTATTCCACAAATTTTATATTTTCAAGTATAATAATAATATGAGTTCTGAATTATTTGGTTTTAATATTGATACAATGAGCTTTAATGAAGCTATTAGTGATGCTAAAAATTTGATTGATGGTCATAAAGTATCACAAATAGTGACTATTAATCCTGAAATGTTTGAATATGCTAATAAAGATTTAAACTTTGCAAACATTATTAAAGAAGCTGAGATGGTAATTCCTGATGGTGTTGGGGTGAAAATTGCATTACAAATAAACGGGATCAAGGCTGAAAGAATACCAGGTGTCGATTTTGCAAAAAAATTACTCGAAGAATCAGCTTTTAATAATATTCCAGTGGCTATAATTGGTGCTAAAGAAGAAATTCTTACAAAAGCTATCGAAAATTTGCAAAACGAAATAAATGGATTAAATATTGTGTACTATCATAATGGCTATTTTAAAAATAATGGTGAAATTTATGAAGAGCTAAAAAAGAAATCGCCTAAATTAATTTTGGTTGCAATGGGCTCTCCAAGACAAGAAGAGTTTATATACAATGCCAAAAATGTATTAAATTCGGGTTTAATGATTGGCATAGGTGGAAGTTTAGATGTTTGGTCTAATTCAATTAAAAGAGCACCTAAAATAATGCAAAACTTAGGACTTGAATGGCTTTATAGAACAATAATACAACCATCTAGATTTAAGAGAATTTTTCCAACGCTACCAATGTTTATTATAAAAGCATTAAATTATAAATTTTCAAAATAGGAGTTTTTATGTTAACCAACCAAGAAATCGAAAACCTTAAACAAACTGCAAAAAAAATAAGACGCAATATTGTTAAAATGGTCCATGCTGCTAAGTCAGGTCATCCAGGAGGTTCTTTGTCCGGGGCAGATATTTTAACAGTTTTGTACAAGAAATGTTTAAATATTCCAAAAGAATGGGATAAGTCAGAATACTTTGAAGCACGTGATAGATTCATTCTTTCAAAAGGTCATGCAGCACCTTTGTTGTACTCAATATTAGCTGAAATTGGAATTATTGATGAATCTGAGTTGTTAAATATACGTAAGCTAGGATGTAAATTACAAGGGCATCCTGCCTATGGGTATTTAAATGGAATAGAAGCTTCTACAGGGTCTTTAGGCCAAGGTTTGTCAATAGCATGTGGGGTTGCAATGGGACTTAGGCTAGATAAAAATCCTGCGAATGTTTTTGTATACCTAGGAGATGGGGAATTGCAAGAAGGTTCATGTTGGGAAGCTTTTATGCAAGCTGCACATAGAAATTTAAACAATATTACTGCAATTATTGATAAAAATAATTTGCAAATTGATGGTTGTACAGATGATGTCATGTCTTTAGGAGATTTAAATTCTAAAATAAAAAGCTTTGGTTGGGAAGTTGTTGAAATTGATGGGCATGATTATATTGAGATTTACCAAGCTATCGAAAAATCAAAACAATCAGAAAAACCTTTTGCGATTATAGCAAATACTATAAAAGGTAAAGATGTTTCATTTATGGAAAATCAAGCGGGCTGGCATGGCAAAGCTCCAAATGATGAACAATTAGTACAAGCTTTGGAGGATTTAAAATAATGACAAAAACTTGTCCTTTTACTGCTGGTAGAGAATGCAATTCTGAATGCCCGTTATTTGTATCTCCTGATGATTTAAACGAATTTGTTTCAGCAAGACTCTGTTCTATTGGGGTTTTAGATAAAAAAAATGGAAATTGCTCTCTTAAAATGTTAGCTTTAAGTCAAAGCAGAATGATTTTTGAAAATACTAACACAAGAGCTTAGTTTAAACTTTTGTGCTATCAGCTTCTACTTGTTGTTCAGAATCTTTTGATTCTTGATTTTGTTGAACTTTATACTTTAGCTCTGCTTCTCGAGCTTTAATCATAGCTTGGATTATTGGTTCTTCTATTGCATTTTTTTTCATCTCCGCAAATACTGATTTTAATTCTTCATCAGATAAACCTTGTGGTGCTCTCATGCAAACTACAACTTTTTCTTTTCTAAATACAAAATAAGATGTTACAATTATTCCCCAAAGCAAAACACCTTGGAATAGACCTATTGCAGGCATGCTAGCAAAATTTGTTGATAAAAAATTCCAAATATGCATACAAACTAAACCCGGAAATGCTACAAAACCTGCTATTAAGCAAGATACAACTATTCCTGCGAATATCAAACCTTTTACACCTTTTATTTGTATTACATTTAATTTCTTTTTCATTTATACTTATTCCCCTATTAATTTGAGAAACTCATCCTCATTTAATATTATAACACCTAATTTTTCAGCTTTATCTAATTTTGAACCAGGATTTGCGCCGGCTATTACATAAGATGTGTTTTTTGAAACTGATGAAGAAGTTTTTCCACCTCTTATTTTAATTTTATCACCAGCTTCGTCTCTTGTCATGCTTGTCAATGTTCCAGTTAAAACAAAAGTTTTTCCGAGAAGTTCTTCCGTTTTATTTAATGCATTATTTTCAAAACTAAAACCTAGCTTTTCAAATTCATCTAATAAAATTAAATTATTTTCATCATGGAAAAATTCGTAAATACTTTGTGCTATTTTATCCCCAATTCCTTCAATCGAAGACAATTGTTCTAGACTTGCTTGTTTTAAAGCTTCAATCGTAGGGAATTCATTAATTAATAACTCTGCTGTTTCTTTTCCAACATGTCTAATTGAAAGTGCTGTAACAAATCTCGAAAAAGTTTGATTTTTACTATTTTGAATAGAATTAAACATATTTGTTGCAGATTTTTCTTTTACATTTTCTAACTTGAAAAAATCTTCATAATGTAGTTTGTATAAATCAACAGGCTTAGTCACTAAACCTAAATCATAAAGTTGTGAGATAACAGAAGGCCCAATAAAATCTATATCCATTGCTTCTTTTGAAACCCAATATTCCAAACGAGATTTTACAATAGAAGAACAGTTTGGATTGTCACAAAATAAATTAACTTCTCCTTCTCTTGTTATTAATAGCCCTTCACATTCAGGGCATTTTTTTGGTGGTTCATATACTGGCAAAGTTTCATGTTCTTCGGAATCAATTACTTTAATAACTTTAGGAATAATTTCTGCAGCTTTTTTTATTAAAACTGTATCTCCAATTCTAATATCTAATCTTTTTATTTCATCAAAGTTGTGTAAACTAGCTCTCGATACGATACTACCTGCAAGATTTACTGGTTCTAAAACTGCAACTGGAGTTACTGCTCCTGTTTTGCCCACACCCAATTCAATATCAAGCAGTTTTGTTGTCATTTCTTCTGGAGGGAATTTAAACGCCGTTGCCCATTTAGGAGCTCTAGATGTGAAGCCCAATTCATTCTGATAATCTAGACGATTGACCTTAATTACAACCCCGTCAGTTGCATAATCTAACTCAAAACGCTTTGTTTCCCAGTCTTTGCAGAATTGAATCGCACCATTAATATCATCTACTAAACGAATATTTGGATTTGTTTTAAAACCTAATTCCTTAATATATTGAATACTATCCCAATGTGTTTTTGGTAAAAAATCTCCTTGTTCAACAATTGCCGTATATGTAAACATTGATAAATCTCGTTTTGCTGTTATAGAACTGTCCAATTGTCTTAATGAACCTGCTGCCGCATTTCTAGGGTTCGCAAATAATTTTTCACCTTTTTCTTTATTTTCTTCATTCAGTTTTTCAAATGAAGATTTTGGCATATAAATTTCACCACGAACTTCAATATCTGTGTTTTTAAACAATTTCAAAGGAATAGATTTTATTGTTTTAAGATTCTGTGTTATATTCTCTCCAATAACTCCATCACCACGAGTTACACCTGTTGTAAAATAGCCATCTTTATATGTTAAAGCTATAGCTAATCCATCTATTTTAAGTTCACAAACTAACTGCACAGGCTCTGAAAATTCTTTTTGAACTCTTTCATACCATTTTTTTAACTCTTCTTCATTATATGTATTGTCCAAGCTATATAAACGATATTTATGTTTGTGTTCTTCAAAACTCGAACTGATACCACCAACTCTTTGAGTAGGACTATCGGGAGTAATCATTTCTGGATACATTGCTTCAAGTTCTTTCAGTCTTGAAAATAATGTATCATATTCATAATCACTTATTGTAGGATTGTCTAATGTATAATAATTGTAATTATGCTTATTTATTTCATCACGCAAGGACTTAATTTCTTTTTCTATCATATATACCCCAAGTAGTTGTAAATACTCTAATAATTCCAATCATTATCCAAAATGCAAACTGAATTTGTGGTCTAAAAAATACTGTGTCTACAAAACCATGGATTAAAATACCGATCAAAGAGATTACAGCAATTGCAAGATAAATTGAAACTATATTATCACGTCTTTTTATATAATTAATTGCTTTAGAAAAATTAATTCCAACAAACGCCAAGAAAGCTAATAATGCAAATAATCCACTTTCAACAGCAGTTTCTAGATAAATATTATATGCACTTAAAGCATCAAATCCTGTTTTCATGTAAAGCCCATAAATCTCTCTGAAGTTTTGATTCCCAACACCGATACCAAGTAGCCAGTTATCTTTAAACATATCAATACAAGAATTATAAACATTAAATCTAAAAGAGTTAGAACTATCATTACGCATTGCAAATATTGAAAGAATCCTTGCTCGTAAAGAAGCTTTAGATAATATGAACAAAAATACTAAAAAGCTAAATATACTAGACACTGTTAAAAATATTTTTTTATAAATAGGCTTTAAAAACTTATAAGTTAACAAACCTGTACAAAGCAATTGAACAAAAAGGCCCATGTATGCTCCTCTACAGCCAGTCATTAATACTGTTGCAATTCCTAATAAGAAGCACATAAAACCTAGTGCGGCAGTTTTATAATGTTTGTTTATCAAAGGTAAAAAGACCAAAATTAACGAAGTCGGTAAAATCGCTAACATATATCCACCAAATAAATTTGGGTTATAAGGCTTAATAGTTCCATAAACTCTTGTCATTATTTGCTCTGGATTTAATCTTGACATGTCTTGCCAACCAGAAATTTCAGATACAGATAAAAAATTTTGTTTTATTGCAATGAGTGACTCTGCAAAAACAGCAAAAGCTAAAGTAAGCAATATATATTTTAATTTACCTCGATTATCTTTTAAATAATGAATAAAACTAATATAAAAACCAAAGTAAACAATTGTTTTACAAAATCCTTTTATACTTAATGCTAAGAGGGTAGAGCCAGCAACGCTTATTAATACTAACAAAAAATATATTAACAAAAATTTATCAGCTTTTGTTAAACAGAATCTCTCGTTAGGTTTAACAAAAAGTTTAATTATTGTTAATAACATCATAAATACAGCAAAATATCCAATATTATCAGAGGGAAATACCATTGCAGATAATATTACGCAAAGTATATTTATAAAAATAAGCCCGTCAAGATTTTTAAGCACAAAACTTTTTTTATAAAATTGTGCAAATAATGATTGAAAAAAAGCTAAAACAGAATTTAAAAACAAGATTATCCCCTAGCCTACGTGATTATTTTCACCATCATCTTCAATTTTTATATCAGAAGAAACTCGTACATCTGATATTGTGCCATTAAACTTATATTTTTTGCCTTCTAATGTAACAGGCAATCCCATTTTTATTTTATTCCCTCCAACAACAGCTCCATCCTTAGTAATTTTAGCTGTATCAGTAATTGTGATTACAGCATCAAATATTGAAGGCTGAGCTGGGTCTGGAACTAAAGTGTTTTTTGCAACCGGAGAAAAAGTTTTTCTGGGCTCATATTTTACATCTACAACTTTTAACTCAGTATAAGGAACATTTCTTATAGTTATAAATGTTTTGTCATTTTTTATAACAGGGAAGCCTTCACCTGTAACAGTTACTCCGCGTAAAAAAACTTGAAATGTAATTTGAGACGTTGCTTCTATTTGTTTATCTGCAGTTTGTCTAAATTGTTTTGCTGTAATTATTCCAACTAACAAAGCAATTACAACACCTATAAGAATTATAAAATCAACAAAATTAAATTTTCTCATATAAAAACCTCTTCGTTTATATCTCAACATTAATAATTTGCGGTACATTTGCTAAAATTTCATCAATCGTAGTTGTTGCGCAACCAAACTGTTTAACAACAATTCCTGCTGCTATATTTCCAATAATAGCCGCATATACTGGTTCTGCACCAACTCCCAAAGCAAGAGAGTATGTTGCAGTAACGGTATCACCAGCGCCTGTAACGTCAAAAACTTTTGACTTGTTAAATACTGGAATATGAGTATATTTTTCATTTTTTTCGATAACAACCATACCCTCAGCACCGCAGGTAATCAAAATATTTTCAGCATCTGTCTGTTCTAATAAGGTTTTACCTGCTCTTAGAAAATCATCTTTTGAATTTAGATAAAAACCAACATGCTTCTGTGTATCAGGTAAATTAGGCGTCATTGAATAAGTGCCAGCATATTTTTCTAAATCTTTTTGAGCATCTACTATCACTTTTTTTGAATATTTTTTTGCCGTATTCATAACAGACTCTATAATTTTATTAGAAAGCGTTCCAATATGATAATCTGAAAGTATGATTACATCATGTACAGGAACTAATTTTTCAATTTGTTCTATTAATTTGGCTTCAGTAGAAAATGAAATTGGAGCATTTGTTTGTCTATCAATTCTCACAATTTGTTGTGTGATTGAATGAGAGCAAGAACCTGAAATGCGAGTTTTAGTAATAGTTTTTCTAGATTTATCAGCAATTAAAGATTCACAATCAATCCCTGCTTCATTAAAAGCATTTTTTAAATCTTGTGCTTGATAATCTTCTCCAATAACCCCTAAGACTGTGACTTGTCCGTTATTTAATTTCGCGACGTTATGAGCTGCATTTGATGCACCGCCTAAAATATATTTAGTATGAGTATGTTGTAATATTAGAACCGGAGCTTCTCTTGAAATACGCTCAGTATCTCCATAGACCATTTCGTCTAAAGCTAAATCGCCAATTACTAAAACCTTAGCGTTATTCAGCTTCTTTATATACCCTTTTAACTTTTCTACACTTATTTCCATCTCAATCTCTCTTATGATTGCTTATAATCTAAATATCATATATAATAATATCATAAAAATAAAAAGAGAGGTTTAGGAATAGTTTAATGACAAACGGAAATAATCCAAGAGGAAGTATTTATAGTGCTAATGACGGACTAGACATAAATGAACTAGCCTCACTTAATGAAGATATTTCGCCAGAGTTTATTGAACAATTGCAAAACCAACTTGCACAAACTGCAAATAGTTTTGCAGAAGCAGATTTGCCTGCTGTAGAAAAAGATGATTCGGAACTTTTTGAAGAAGTTATTACGGATGAAGCAAAAACAGAAGTTTCTAATGATAATCTATATGTTGAAGATGACTTCATGAAAAAATTTAAGGCTAAAAAGAATCAACAAAATAGCCCTCAAATAGAAACAAAAGTTGAAGAAGAAGAAAAAGAAAAGCTTGAAACCCCAGAAAATGCCATTAATGAAGTACAACAAGATTCTATACCTAATAATTCAATTGAAACCGTAGAAGTTCCTCAAAGTAATCCTGAAGAAATAAAAACATTAACAAGTGGAAATATAATTGAAAAACCCGCAACTGCTGAACAATTAAATTATAATGAAAGTTTGGATTTTTTAGATAATAATGTTAAATATTCAAAATATGTAATTTATATTGATCCACAAAATAAAGAATTTATTGAAAGTTTAACTGTTAAAGAACGAAAAAATCTTATAAATCGTATTTTAAGAGAGCAAGATGATATTGCAATTACAAAAAGACGTTTAAATTTAGTGCAAACTGTAATAAAACATGTAATAGTTTCGATTGTTACTGTTTCTATTTCAATTCCGTTGGTGTATTGGATTATAAACTCTTCATTAGAAGCTTCAATTGATAACTATAGACGCTCACAAACTATATTCAAAACTTTATACAAAGAAAAAGGGAAAATTCAAAGTCCAACTAAACGCTAATTATTTTTTTTATCTTCCTTTTTTTCACCAAGAATAGCTGTAGCAATTTTATCACCAACTTTGTAACCTGCAATAGAAGCTCCTACAAATAATAGTCCTTTTGCGCCACCTGCTGCATATTTTAGACATTTTTTTGTTGCGCAATAATCTTTAATTGCTTTCAATTGCTTTTCTGTAAATAATTTTTTGTATGCGCCTTCTTTTGGTAAACTTTTAATGATTCCATTCTCTTTTGTAATACCAGGCATGCCTACAAAATTTTTCATAGCATCTTCAGCGGCAAACATACATAATAGACTTGTTGACTCTCTTGCAGCAGTATCAAGTTTATCGTCAGAACCAGCAACTTTTAATACGCCAGCTCCAACAATAATAGGATTTATATTATCAGCTGTAAAACTAATTACTTTTCCAGCACCTTTTGCAATTTTATCAATCGTAGAAAGGTTTTTTGTAGATTGTTGTACAGCCTTTGTTCCCTTTTCTATAAGTTTTTTTGAACCTTGTGTGGCAACATTATCCACTTCATCTATTGCCATTGTTAAAGCTTTAGCAGCCCTTCCTCCTTTTAAAATTTGTGCAGCAGCAATGTCGAAATTAGCTAAAGCAAATAATGGATTTTCGTCCATAGCGTCAACTCCTCTAGAAGCTCTTCTTGCAGAAAAAACAGCATTAGAAGCTACTAATGGGGCAAATAAAGCTATTGATGCTATTCCTGCTGTACTCATTCTGAGTCCTTTACACACTAAAATACTACTACATTAATATAAAGTATTTTATTTCAAATAATTTGCGTAAAAATGATGAAAATCTAATAAAAATTAACAAAAATTTACAATTCTTCAGAAGTATTTAAAGCCTCTGCTACAGGCTCTTTATAAATCTTCAATTTTGTAATTCTAGCACCATCAACTTCGATTACGGTAAAAGTTAAACCATTAAATGAAACTACATCATTTACATTCGCAATATGTCCTAAAAGTTTAACAACTAGACCGCCAATAGTTTCTACGTCATCCTCTTCAAATAATGATTCTTCAAGATCAAAAAACTCGACAAGCTCATCTATTCTCATCATTGCATTAGCAATATATGTGTTTAAATTCACTTCTTTAATATTTGCTTCTTCCTCTTCGTCAAACTCATCTTGCACTTCACCAATAATTTCTTCTAATACATCTTCTAATGTAATTAAACCAGAAGTACCACCAAATTCATCTACAACTACAGCCATTTGACCATGAGTTTTCTTAAATTCAATAATTAAATTATCAAGAGTCATTGTTTCTGGAACTAATAAAATCGGACGTAAGAGTTTTTCTAAGGAGAAGGTTTCTTTATTCATAGATAAAGAATACAAATCTTTTACGTGAATAAATCCTAATATTTTGTCAATATTTTCTTCATAAACAGGATATCTTGTATATTGGTTTTCAAGAGCAAAAGCTGTTAATTCTTCATAAGTAATATCGTTTGGTATGCAAATCATATCTGTTCTTGGATTCATAACTTGTTTAGCCATTAAATCTGAAAACTTAAACATATTATGTAACATTTCAGCTTCAGTTTCATTAAGAACACCTTCGTTATAACTTGCATCAACAAGCATATCTAATTCTTCTGTTGAATGAACAAGCGAAGCTTCATCAGTCTTAACATTAAATGCGCATAAAAGTTTATCGCTACTAATCATCAATAACCAAACAAATGGCTTAAATAAAGTAATAAATAAATCCATTGGAGCTGCTACTATTAAAGACATTTTATCAGGGTTTGTTAAAGCCATGCATTTTGGAAGCTGTTCTCCTAATAAAACGTGGAAATAGGTAACAACAATAAATGAAATTGGAACTGCTATTACGTGTGCTGTTAATGTGGCATTCAAGAATGGTAATAATTTTATTACAGGTAAAATTAATTGAACAATAGTAGCTTCTGCAACCCAACCTAAAGCGATACTTGCGATTGTAACCCCCAATTGTGCTGCTGCTAACATTTTATTTGTATTGTTAACAAGTTTTAAAGCTCGTTTTGCGCTAGAATTACCTTCATTACAAAGTTGCTCAAGTCGTGTTTTTCTAACTTTAACTAGGGCAAATTCTGCAGCTACAAAAAAACCATTTACAAATAGCAAAAATGCTATAACAAAAATATTAATTAATATATCTGTCAGGTTCATATCCTCAATTCTACCTTCTCATTTCTTCGTTAATTTTACTATAGATAATAATATTTTGCAAACACATTAGACTTATAATATAATTTATTTATGAAAAAAGGTGCTTTTATTATACCAACTGGGATTGGAGCTTCTATTGGCGGATTTGCTGGAGATGCCAGTAAATGGGCTAGAAAAATTGCAAAAAAATGTAAGCTTATAGTTAATCCAAATGTTGTTAATGCAGCTTGTTTTTCAGGAATAACTGAAAACATGCTCTATGTTGAAGGATATACTCTTGATGAGTTTTTTAAAGGTAATTGTTTTTTAGAAGAAGCAAAAGAGAACAAAATTGGAGTTGTTTTTGATAAATCTATATCTTCTGAAGTTTTAAACGTACATATTAATACCATAAATGCGGTAAAAACAGTTTATGATATTGATATAGTAGGCTATGAGATTACACAAGAAGATGTTGGTGTGGAATTTTTTATTGATGAAAGTGGGATCTCAACTGGTAATGTAAAAAATCTTTTAACAATAAAAGATGCTTGTAATAAATTAATAACAAAGGGGGCTGAAGCCGTAGCTATTGTTTGTAGATTTCCAGATGAGCAAGGAGATGATTATGCAAACGGAATTGGAGTTGATCCTGTAGGTGGTGTCGAAGCTATTATTTCACATTTTATTTCAAAAGAACTTAAGATACCTTGTGCACACGCACCTGCTTTTGATGATATTTGTATTACAACAAATCTTGTAGATTCAAGATGCTCAGCAGAATATATTACACCAACATTTTTACCCTGTATTTTATTAGGATTAAGTCAAGCTCCTAAAATTTCTTTTAAAAAAGGTATTAATATAAAAGATTTAGATTTTGTAGTTTTACCAGCTGATGCTCTAGGAGGTATCCCAGCACTAGAAGCTAAAAAAAATAATATTAAAATTTATGCAATAGAAGAAAACAAAACTGTTTTAAATATTAATCAAGAGAATTTTCTTCAAAAATGTGATATAATAAAAACGTATAAAGAATTACTGGAGCTTATATAAATGAAAAAAATAAAAAAAGGTTTTTCTCTTGCTGAAATTTTAATAGCTGTAGGAATAATTTCGGTAATTGCAACAATAGGTTTTTCGATTACTACAAAAGGTATTGATAAAGCTTACGATTTATATATTTATAATGGATATAATAGTTTAACAAATGCTATTAAAGATGTTAATGCCCGAGAACTCATTCTAGATACTTCTTCAGTAGATACTCCCTTTTTTGTACACCTAACTGATCTTTTTGACGGTAATAGTATTGATAGTGGTAATCAAATTCGCCTAGAAACAAACCAAAAAATTAATTATATTTTTAATAAAAATACTTCTTTAACAAGTCAAGATAACACAAAAACACCTGATAGAGCAACATTATATCAAATCATAATGGAAGTTCCTGTTAAAAAGCAACGTGATGCTAACAACAGAGTAATAACAAGTCAGAGGTATATATTTTATTATGTTCCAGAATGGTATGATACGATTTTTCCTGCTAATAATAATTCACTTATTCGTAGAAAAGATTTGTTGCCTACGTATATTGATGACGGTATAGCTGGACATGTAATAGATAATCGCTATAATAGGATAGTTTATAGAACTTTTAATGATTCTATTTGCCAAACTTTAGGTAATTTAAGCTTTAGTGAAAATCATATTGTAACTCGAGGATGTCCAAACCTTCAACTAATAAATGGGGTTATAAGAATTGTTAACCCTAGAAAAGTTTTTTAATTAATAATATTACATAATATTTATTATTGGAATTAAATAATTAAATAAACATTAATAGATACTGAATCAAGTTCAGAATGACTTTTAAAAGGTTCTTATAATAAATATTATACAAAAAAGCTTTCCTTATTTAGGAAAGCTTTTTTGTAGTCTATTAAATAATCTTAATTATTTAAGCTTTGCTGTATTATTTTCAACCAAGAATTGAGTAACTTTTTCATTCAATGCTTGTTGAGACAATGCATTAAACACACCTGGTGTTTGAGATAACTGTCTAACCATTGTAGCTGTATCCATTTGATACATTCTGCTTAGTTCAGAAAGCTTATCAGTAAAATCAGCTTGAGAGACTGTTATTTTTTCTTCTTTAGCAATTTTATCGATTACTAAAGAGTTTTTAACTCTAACTGTTGCATCTTCTTTAAGGCTGTTCATGATAGAGTCATAGCCTTGTGCTTCTACTGCTTGTTCCCAAGTAAAGCCTTGCATTTGAAGTTTTTGTTTGTATTCTTCAACCAATTGGTCAGCTTCTCTATCAATCATTGATTGTTGAATTTCAACTTTAGCATCATTAACAACTTTTTCAAAAATAGCTTTTTCTGAATTAGTTCTATCAATATCAGCTTTTTGTGTGTCTAAATAGTTTTGAATATCAGCTTTTAAATCTTCAACAGTCTTGAATGGGCCAACTTTTTGAGCAAACTCATCTGTTAATTCTGGAAGAACTTTTGTTTTAATTTCATTAATTTTGCATTTAAACACAGCAGGTTGACCGGCTAATTTCTTTTCATGATATTCTTCAGGGAAAGTTACATTGATTTCGAAATCTTCACCTAAAGGTCTGTCAACTAACTGCTCAGCAAACCCTGGAATAAAGCTTGAATTTGCTAAATCTAATGTGTAATTTTTTGCATCACCATGTTCGATTTTTTCTCCATTAGCAAAACCTTCAAAATCAAACACAACGATATCAGAAGCTTGAGATTTTCTATCTGTTACAATAACTGTTTCAGCTGATTGTTGTAATAAATTATCTAAAGATTTTTGGAAAGCATCTTCAGGGATCTTATGCTCTTCAACTTCAACTGTTACATTTTTATATTCACCTAAAGTAACTTCAGGTCTTAATTCAAGCTTAGCAGTGATTTTCATATTTTCACCAATCTTATAATCATAAGATTCAACATAAGGTTGAGCTACGATATCAAATTCGTTTTCTCTAATTACATCAGAAAAAATCTTTGGAAGAGCTGCTTCTAATGCTTCGTGTTTAATTCTTTCTTCTCCAATATGTTGTTCAACAATATTTCTTGGAGCTTTTCCTTTTCTAAAACCTGGAATATTAACGTATTGAGCTAATTTCTTAGCAGCGTTGTTGTAATAATTAACAGCATCTTTTGCTTCAATTTCTACATCAACTTTAACGACATTCTCAGGAAGTTTTTCAATTTTTGTTTCCATTTTTAATTCCCCTTTTCTACATATCAATAAAATTACAACAAACGGGTGAAAAAGTAAAGAGAGCGCTATTATTTGAACGCTCTCTAACTCATAGATATAAAACACACATTATTTAATTATACTTAAACTAGTCCTTCTTTAACAGCCTTTACAGCAGCTTGAACTCTGTCATTTACGCACATTTTTTGTAGAATTGAGCAAACATGAGCTTTTGCAGTATGTACACTTACGATTAATTCTTTAGCAATTTCGGTATTACTTTTACCTTCTACTAAA